>DULK01000094.1 GCA_012840385.1 Syntrophomonadaceae bacterium | reverse complement strand
GGCCGGATATGATCCTGTGGATGTCTACCTTAAGCCACTGCCCTGGTATCCGGGGCGTGATAAATGAGTTTTAATTGTCGTCGATAAATAATAGGAAATGGAATATTCTGGCACGCGGAATATCGGTAGTATAGAAAAGAAAAACAATAAAATAGTGCCTGTTCTAATTAATAAGGAAACATATTTTGGTACAAAACCAAAAGATGCGGTTATCATTGAAGGTGGCACATATTCGGACCTAACATTAACTTTCCATGTAAGTAGGGGGTACGATGAAATAGGATCCCCTTATATTTGGATTGATTATATCTTTAGTTGGAGCAATTGTGAAGAAACAGATGGAACCCTAGATGGTTGGGCAGTAAACTGGGATACAGAGGAAGCATATGCACAGAGTAGCGGTTGTGATTCTGATATGAATATTATTGAAGAGTCTATCGGAGGTATGGGAATGGAAACTGATGATGATAACTCATCGGGCCATGCCTGGGTTTGCTTGATACCGCGAAATGGAGATCCCGGCAGCACCCACGGCGAATTAACTCAAAACTATTGTCATACCTGGGGCTGGGGTGCTCCGTCCGTTACTTTCACTGTTACCCTTGGGATGGTGGACGTTAGTGTTACCAACGAAGAATCTGATCTATACTGGGAAAAAGCTGCACGAAGCTCATATTAAAGTCGTTATTTCTTCACTTTTGGTTTGTCTGATCATTATCATGGGCTCTTGTTCCGGCCCATCGGGAAATCTAGAACACCAATATTTATATGCTTTAAGCAATAATCTGGATATAGATATTGTGCGTTTTCAGTTAGGTCTGAGCAATATTTGTAGTGAACTGGTAACCTCTAATATTGACAAAGCACCTCTGGATAAGCTCTATTTATTGAATGCGAAGCTCGAACAATTCCTGATATATAATAAACTGGACACCATAGCAGAATTGGATAGGAATGTTAACCCAAAGATACGAACAAAGATCGTCGGTGAAGTTTTGTGGAACGCCGGTTTTCCCGAAATGCAAACTGTTTATGTGGCTGTCAAACATTTCCGCGATGCCTTCGTAAAACCTTCAATTGCAATAATGGAGAAGGGTGGTCGATTAACAGAAAAACAATTAGAGAATTGGTCATGGGCGCGGCAGCAAATATTAAACATTAATAAAGAATTGGCCAAGATAAAAAGAGGAAGCAGTGAGGATTTTATTAAACCGGATTTCACACAAATTGAGGCAGTAAAAAATATATTAAACATGTCCCGTATCCTATGTAAAAGAGAATTATAGTACTTTCAATTGGTTGCGCATTGACCATTATGATGATGACGTAAGTATAAACCAAGGAAATACGCCTGCCGTAAGACCGGTGCCGTGGCGACGGTTCCGGGAAGAGTTGGGGCAGGCCTATGGATTATTACGTCCCTTCTTCTCTACGAATCGCCAGGCGCTCCAGGATGAAGTCCGCCAAGGGTTCGATCTCCCGGGGTGCAAAGCGGGGAACGGATGTCTCCACCGGGATTGCGCTCACCACCGCCAGCAGGTCTTCTCCCAGGGGGAGCCGCTCCGGGGAGGGTTCCTCCCTCAACACCTCGATCTTGGGCCCCCTTTGGGACTTGAAACCCTCCACCAGGATCAGATCCACCTCGCGCAGCCGGCTGCGGATAAGGTCGAGATCGGGGGGTTGGGGGATGCGCTCGTGCAGGGTTAGGGAATCGGGCCCCGCCACCATAACCTTGTCCGCCCCGGCTTCGAAATAATGGCGGGTATCCTTGCCGGGTACGTCTACGACATACCCGTGTGGGGCATGTTTGACGGCGGCCACCCGCAGGCCGCGTTTTTTAAAAACGGCGATCAGTTTTTTCATCAAGGTGGTTTTTCCGCTGTTGGAATAACCCACCACCTGAACCAGGGGTATCATATGCTCGGCGCTCCTCCGGAGTTTGGGATACCGTAATTATAAAGGATGAAATTTGCCGGTACAAGAGGCCATGGCCGCCTTCGGGTAAGGAACGCCGGGAACGGGCTCGGGGCCGGAGAAAAAGGAGAAAAAAATGGAGGAGAAAACGCCGGGGCCGGAAGGATTTTTCGTAAAGGCAGAGAATTGTTGTTATAACCGAGGGCAATATCACAAAGGATCGATTTTCTCCGAGTCCGCCGGCCTGTGGCGTAAAACGCTATGGCGGCAGGACCGTCAGGGTGTACCTGGAAACGGGTGCGCCTCCCGGTGCGGAAAGGAGATCGGGCGCGAGGCAGGAGCCGGGCGCGGATTTTCCGCACCCGGCCCTTTGGTTTTTTGGAGCATGCGCTCATAAAGTTATAATTTGTACATGTCCTTGCGGATCAGCATCAATGCTTTTGCCATCTGCTGTGAGGAGATCCAGATTTCCTCACAGCAGGGCCCTTTTCCATTGATGCTTAAAAATAAGAATTTTGCTCCGAGTCTATCCGCCTAAAGAACACTCCAGGGCGGAAGACCTGCAGGGTAAGTCTGGAAACGGATTTGCCTCCCGTGGTTGGAAAGGAGCTGCGATACCTTAAAGGGGCAGAACCCTCATCAACCCGGGCCTGTCCCTCTTTTTTGCCTGAGGGGGAAATAGTTATAGTTCACAGTGTCAAAGCTTTTGGGGCCACTTTTCCACATTACCTTTTGATATCGGGTTATCCCTCCCTGATCCCGGGGAGGGATAACCCGGGTCCTCTTTTAACCGGACAACCCGTTACCAATGGCGCCATCATCGGATAGCAGACCGGGGAGTACCGGGTTGCGGTATCGACGGCGGTCGGTTCAACAAGGCAGTTCGCCTTAGATTTTATTATCATCTTCGAAAAGGAGTGATGGCAGTGGAACTGGTCAAGCTGACTATCGACGGAAAGGAGGTTGAAGTCCCGGCAGGGATAACGGTGCTCGAAGCCGCGGAACGCATGGGGATTCACATTCCCCGGCTCTGCTACGACCCGGAACTTAGCGCCGTCGGCGCCTGCCGCATCTGCGTTGTGGAGATTGAGGGGATGCGCAACCTGCCCGCATCCTGCGTCACCACCGTTGCTCCGGGGATGGTAGTGCGTACCGGTACGCCCGCCGTAATCGAGGCCCGGAAAACCATCCTGGAACTCCTGGTTGCCAACCACCCGCTCGACTGCCTGACCTGCGAAAAACTGGGAGAGTGCAAGCTGGCCGCCTACTGTTATGAATATGGAGTGGCGAAGTCACCCTTTGCCGGAGAGAAACACGATTACGAGATGGAGGACAGCAACCCCTTTATCGTCCGCGACCTCAACAAGTGCATCCTGTGCGGCAAGTGCATCCGTGCCTGCGCCGAAATTACCTGCAGGGACATCCTCGATTTCGCCTACCGGGGCTTTAACACCAAGGTGGCACCCTTTGGCGACACCCCATATGTGGAGTCCGACTGTGTCTTTTGCGGCAACTGTGTGGCCGTCTGTCCAACCGGCGCTTTGACAGAAAAGCAGATGATGGGCAAGGGGCGCCGCTGGGAGTTGAAGCGGGTTAAAACCACCTGCCCCTTCTGCGGTACGGGATGCAATTTCGATCTCTGCATCAAGGATGATAAGATCGTCGGAGTTGCCTCCAACCCCGACAGCCCGGTCAACGGACGGGCTCTGTGCATCAAAGGGCGTTTCGGATGGGACTTCGTGCACAGCGACAAACGCCTCACCACACCGCTTATTAAGCGGGATGGCCAATTCGTGCCCGCCACCTGGGACGAGGCCTTGGACCTGATCGCCACACGCCTTGGCGAGATCAAAGAAAAATACGGGCCGGATTCCTTCGCCGCCTTGAGTTCCGCCAGGTGCACCAATGAAGAAAACTATCTTGTTCAGAAATTTACCAGGGCGGTGATGGGCACGAACAACGTGGACCACTGTGCCCGTACCTGACACGCGCCCACGGTGGCCGGTCTGGCCACTTCTTTCGGCAGCGGCGCGATGACCAATTCGATCAACGAGATTCTGGGGGCCGAACTGTTGCTTTTAATAGGAACAAATACCACAGAAGCCCATCCGGTGATCGGCTACAAGATGAAACAGGCGGTGCGGCGTGGGGCGAAACTGATCGTGATCGATCCGAGACGCACGGAGCTGGCCGGTGAAGCCGACTACTGGCTGCGCCTGAAGCCCGGCACCGACATCCCGCTTCTGAACGGGCTGATGCACATTATCATCAAGGAAGACCTTTACAACAGGGATTTTGTGGCGGAGCGCACCGAAAACTTCGAGGCGCTCAAGGAAACCGTCGGCAGGTATACTCCTGAGTACGTCTCTCAACTCACGGGAGTCCCCGTCGAGGATCTCATCACAGTGGCGAGGCTTTATGCCAAAACCGACAAGGCGATGATCTTCTATACCCTGGGGATCACCGAGCACGTCTGCGGCACCAGCAATGTGATGAGCATCGCCAACCTGGCCATGCTCACGGGTCATGTCGGTCGGCCGTGTACCGGCGTCAACCCGCTCCGCGGCCAGAACAACGTGCAGGGAGCTTGCGATATGGGTGCTCTCCCCAATGTCTTCACCGGCTACCAGAAGGTCACCGACCCGGCGGTGCGGGAGAAGTTCGAACAGGCGTGGGGCGTTTCCCTCCCGGCGGAAAACGGGTTGATGATCCCGGAGATGTTCGATGCCGCCAACGCCGGAAAAATCAAGGCCATGTACATCCTGGGCGAAAACCCGGTGCTGACCGATCCCAATGCCAACCACATCAAATCCGGCCTGGAGAAGCTGGAGTTCCTGGTGGTTCACGAGCTTTTCCTGACAGAAACCGCCGCATACGCCGACGTTATCCTTCCGGCGGCCAGCTTCGCGGAGACCGACGGCACCTTTACCAACACCGAGCGGCGCGTCCAGCGCGTCCGCAGGGCGATCGATCCCCTGCCGGGGCGCACCAACTGGCAGACGATCATGGCTTTGAGCAGCCGGATGGGGTACCCCATGAACTACCGGAGTGCGGAAGAAATCTTTAACGAAATGGCTTCACTGACACCGTCCTATGCGGGCATTACTTACAGCAGGATTGATAAGGAGGGGATCCAGTGGCCCTGCCCGACTCTCGACCACCCGGGCACTCCTTTCCTGCATGCAGGCTCCTTTACCCGGGGGAAGGGACTCTTCCAGGGAATCGAGCACATTCCTCCGGCGGAGATGCCGGATAAGGATTATCCCTTTATCCTTTCCACGGGGAGGATCCTCTTCCACTACAACGTTACCACACCCTATTCCGCCGGCATCAAGAGCATGTGGTCGGAGGAGTATGCCGAAGTCAACCCCGATGACGCCGCCCGCCTGGGGGTGGCCACCGGTGACCGGGTGAAGGTATCATCCCGGCGCGGTGAACTCACCACCCGTGTCCGGGTGACCGACCGGGTGCCGCCTGGTATCATCTGGATGTCGTTCCACTACGCCGAAAGCCCGACCAACGTCCTGACAAGCAACGCCTACGACCCGGTCACCAAGACCGGGGAGTACAAGGTCTGTGCCGTCCGGATCGAAAAGCTGGCCGGGTAGCAGCCGGGGGGCAGAAGAGATGCAGAAAATACCGGTAACCGAGGCCGTGGGCAGGGTCCTCGGCCACGACCTGACGCGGATCGTTCCCGGAAAGGAAAAGACCCGTGCCTTCCGCCGGGGGCACATCATCACCCCGGCGGACATACCCGCCCTCCTGGATATGGGAAAGAACCACATCTATGTCTGGGAGGGGGAAGGAGATCTCGTGCATGAGGACGAGGCGGCGCTCCGGCTTGCCCGGTACGCCGCCGGCCCCGGGATCACCTGGGGTGAGCCCAACCAGGGGAAGGTGAACCTGAAGGCAGCTCATGACGGGTTGCTGAAGGTGCAGGCCAAGCAACTCCAGAGGTTGAATTCCCTGGGAGAGGTCTCTTTTGCCACCCTACACAACAACCGGCCGGTGGCGGAAGGGGAGGCAGTTGCCGGGGTGCGGGTGATTCCCCTCGCCATAGCCGGGCATCTCCTGGAGGATGCGGAAAGACACTGCCACACCCCTTTACCTCTCCTGGAAGTAAAACCCTTCCGACCCCTTTGGGTAGGGGTGGTAACAACAGGGACGGAGGTTTACGAGGGGCGCATTCAGGACGGCTTCTGCCGCGTGATCCGGCAGAAAACCGCTCCCTACGGGGCCCGAATCCTCGGACAGGTAATCGTCCCCGACGACCCGGGCTGCATCTCCCGGGAGATCCTCCAGATGATCGGGGAGGGGGCGGAACTGGTCCTGGTAACGGGAGGCATGTCCGTGGACCCGGATGATGTCACCCCGGCCGGGATCCGGGGAACGGGTGCCGAAGTGGTCGCCTACGGGGCACCGGTGCTGCCCGGCTCCATGTTCATGCTGGCCTACCTGGGGCATGTGCCCGTGGCCGGCATCCCCGGTTGCGTCATGTTCAACCGGATAACCATCTTCGACCTTCTCCTGCCGCGGCTTTTCGCCGGAGATCGGATTACGGGGGAGGAGATCGCCTCCCTGGGGCACGGGGGGTTCTGTTCCGAGTGCGCCGCCTGCCATTACCCGAACTGCTCCTTCGGGAAGAGTTCCTGGTAGCCGCAGCTCCGGATTCGCCGCACCCCGGCGCGGCGAGTGCAGGGTGGTTTCATGCAGCGGGAATGGCAGATCCCTATGGTCCTGGTGACCCATGATGAGGAAGATGCCGGTGCCCTGAGGGGTACCATCATCACCCTTCCGGGAGGCAGCTATCCCGGGAGCCACCCGGTTAGTGAAACCCAGAGGGAGAAGGATGTGAGAAGATGTTGAAGCAACCGTCCCTGGAGGAGGCCCAGGAGGCTCTCCTGCACAGGATTGAACCCCTTGCGAGGGAGACCGTCCCTTTGCCAGAAGCTATGGGACGCGTGCTTGCTGCAGATATCCTGGCACCCCACGACCTGCCTTCCCATCCCCTGGCGGCGCTGGACGGCTTTGCCTTGCCTGAAAAGGGGGTGAAAGGCGCCAGGTTTATGATAAAAAAATACCTGGAGCCCGGCGAGATACCTTCCTTCACCCTGGGCCCGGCAGAGGCAGCAGGGGTGGTGACCGGAGGCCACATCCCGCCGGGTACGAAAGAGGTGGTCCGCCAGGAGGCCGTACGGGTGGAAGGAGAATTCGTAGTCATCCGGGAGGAAACCGGAGGGAAAAACAATATCAGGGCAGCGGGGGAGGATTTCCGGGCAGGAGCGGAGATCGCCCGGCACGGCACCCGGATCACTCCCGGCCTGATCGCCGCTCTGGCTGCCTTTGGGATCGCGGCTGTGGATGTGCACCGCCGCCCCCGGGTTCTCATCCTGAACCTGGGCAAGGAGGTGGTGCCCCACGCCGGGGAGGCTTCCCCCGGCCAGGTGCGCGACAGCAACGGGCCCCTTCTTGCGGCACTGGTTAAGCGTGACGGGGGAGAGACGGTGGCAGTTGCAACCACCGGCGCAACCGGCTTGGCCGGGCCGGAACCCCTCCTGGAGAACATGCTGCGGCAGGCCGATTTGGTGATCACCGTTGGGGGAACCGCCTCCGGGAACAACGACCGGGCTCTCCGGGTCCTGCGCGCATTGGAGGCACGGCTTATATTCTGGGGAGTACAGATCAAACCCGGAAGCCACAGCGGTGCGGCTGAGAAGGATAACAGGGTTGTGATCTCACTCTCCGGAAATCCTTCGGCCTGCGCCGTGGGTTACGAACTCCTGGCGGCTCCTGTTTTGAGGAAATTACAGGGCCTCAACCCGCACCCGATACGCCTGCCGGCTGTTTGCGCCAACTCCTTCAAGAAAACGGGACAGCGCCGCTTCCTCTGGGGTTACATCACCGGTAATCACGACGGTTTGGTGGTTACAGTTTTACCCGGCCAGAAATCCAGCATGCTACAGTCTTTCGTCAAGGGCAACGCTCTGATCGACCTCCCCGCGTGGCACCCACCGCTGGAGCCCGGAGCCCGTGTATCGGTCATCCCCCTGAACCCTCTTTTTTAAGTGCCGGCCTCACCCACCATAGAAAATCACCTTAACAATGAAGTATGAAGTCTTTTTGGGCGAAGAAGCACTGCAGGATATGGCATCTATTTTTCTAAACGGAAATTTTTTAGAGGATACGAACGGTTTCCAGCGAATTTAGCCATAATGCATTTTTCGTGGCAAAATTTACTGCTGGCCGAGGGCACGAGGTATAACGACGGTACGAAGTATAGCAAAATGGTAAGAGGGGAGAGAGATGCGCAAGGCTGAGTTTAACTTCTGGCTGGATTGCATTCTTTTTTTGACAGGTACCGGTCTTGCCCTATCCGGTTTCGTCCGCTGGTTTATCCTGCCCGGAAATGGTGGAGGTTATGGCTTCCGCGGTGGGCGGTGGTTCAACCCCGTAGTGACGTTTATTTTTCCACATGCCACCTGGTTAACTATCCATAAATTTCTTGCCGTGGTTTTTGTCTGCCTGGTGGTCGTGCACATTGTGCTGCACTGGGAGTGGCTGGTGGCCATGCTCCGGTCTTTGCGGCAGAAGTAGCTGCTTTTCTCCGATTAATCCAGCATTGTCTTTCCATTAAGAGACTCCCACGTCACCTCTGGGACACCAACAGAGTATGAAATACACCGCTGGGTCTACCAGCGAGCGACTTATGGAAGGTCGTCGCTCGCTTACTTAAATTTCACCTTTTACGGAGTTACGGGTTGTTGTCCTGTCCGGCCCCGGCACTTAATGTCTGTCTTAACGGCTAAAAGTCTTTAAATTACAGGATGTGCAACCTGATCTATCTTGGTTTCGTTAAGTGCCTGGGGGAGTCGAGCGGTAGACCGGCGGAGGAACTTGATGGAGTGGTAGGAGGAGCAATATACAGTTTCTGGGAGCTGATAGATTGAGTCGGGAATATTGATCGTAATGGTTAAGTGTCTTGAAACGGGATTATTTTAGAGGAATTTAGAGGAAATTGTCAGTCTGTGGCGAATTATAATTAATTGCGGAGAAGCGGAGCAATGGGATTGCTTAAAGGCCGTGAGAGCCGCGGCAGTATTCTGCCCTTGCCCTGATCCCCTGGGATTAGGGCAAGATATATATCTATGAGCTATCCTTGCAGAAAAGAGTTTGGGGGAGGAGCAAAGACAATTGGGAGCCCAGGTCGAAAAGAGCATCCTGCTGGTAGAAGATTCGACTCTTGCCAGGTTTTCTTCAAAGAGGGCCCTGGAGGATATGGGCTACGTTGTGGAGGAAGCATCCAGCGGCCAGGAGGCGTTGATGAGGATCAGGGGGAAAAGGGATCCTTATGACCTGGTGATCCTGGACATCCATCTCCCCGGCATGGACGGTCTTGCTGTACTGGAGAATCTAAAGCTGCTTCCCGACTACAGGTATGTGCCGGTCATGGTGGTAACAGTTGACAGCAACCTTGCGGTGGTGAAACGGGCCATAGAGCTTGGAGCGGTGGATTTTCTCTGTAAGCCCTACTCCTTTGAGGTTCTGGTGCGCCGTGTAGAGAGGCTTATAGGCCCCGGTGCCCGGGGAGAGTTGACCCCTGCCGGTTTGCTGCAGAAAGTGCTCAGGAACGAAATAAACCGGGCTAACAGGGGGAACCTCAACCTGGCTTTGGTCCTGGCGCGCTCACGGGATGCCGGCAGGGGAAAGATAAGCGAAGCCGGCAGGCAGGCGCGGCGCTGCTTGAGGGAAATAGACACCGTTATCGAGCTTAGCAAGAGCACCCTGGCCCTGGTCCTTCCCCTGACCGGGGAAAAAGGGGCAGAGGTGGTAATAAAAAAACTGGAGAAGATCCTTCCCGGCAGTTGGAGTTACGGCATCGCGGTTTACCCTGACAATGGGAACGACGGTGAAGAGCTTTTCGCTTATGCCGAAGCTTCCCTTAAAGAGAGTTGGGAAAAGCCAGGGGCACCGGCCCGGCACGAAGGATCTGCCACCTAGCACACCTGTTGGGCAGTTCGGATTCTTGGAATGGGTATGTTGTTGCGTTTAGGAAACCGACCCGGGTCTTCACGCCGGTACCAGTGCGAAGCTGAAAGCGACCCGCTTACCATCATTACTTTCACCCTCCTTCAGGCGAGCACTACTCGCGGGAGGTATGCCGCTCAGGAGAGGGGGAAATCAATGCAATACTACGAAGCACTGAAACAGATCGGCTTACAAAAACTGCAAGACAGCGTGAGCCAGGCCGTAGGACTGGCAGCCTTGGTCACCTACCCGGATGGGCGCCCGCTCACCAAAACCTCCAACCTGTGCTCTTTCTGTGCCCTGCTTAATGCTAATCCAGAAGGAAGAGCCAGGTGCGCGGCTTCACGTATAATCTCTGCCAGGGCTGCCGTGGATGCAGGGAGATCGGTTCTCGACACTTGCCATGCCGGACTGGTGCACCTGGCAGTACCCCTACGGGTAGCGGGAGAAACGGTAGCGGTACTGGTGGGTGGCGGTGTAGCGCTTAAGCCGCTTACGGAAGAGAAAGTGGCCGGACTCGCCCGGGAGACCGGCATTGACGGGGAGGAGCTTTTGGCGGCGGCAAAAACAGTATCCCTCTGGCCTGAAGAACGGCTCTGGACTACGGCGGAGATGATGCGGGCAGTGGCGGAAACCGTGGCCCAGTTGCTGTACACCAGGCAGGAACTACAGAAAAAGGTAGACGAACTCAGCGCTCTTTTTGATTTCAGCAAAACTGTTTCAGGCAGCCTGCAGGTGTCCGAAGCTGCCCGGCGGGGACTTCAGTCGGTGCTGAAATTGACCGGTGCCACCAGCGGGTCGGTGATCATGCTGGGCGAAGCGGAACCAGGGGCGGCAACTCTTGAGGTGGCGGCTACCGTGGAACCGTGCAACGAACTGAGGGTCATTCCTGCTGGAGAAATAATAGCCTCTGTTGGGCGGGAAGCTGTTGCCGCGCACTTTGACAGCCGTCCCGGAGAAGGCACGCCAGAAGAAAAGCGACCGGCAGTTGCGATACCTCTTACAGCTGGGGGCAAGGTAACGGGGGTGCTTACCTTAGCGGGCAAGCCAGGGGGGCAACGCTTCACCGAAGATGAAGCCGTCTTCTTGACCACCCTGGGCACCATTCTGGGGCTGGCTCTGGAGAATGCCCGGCTTTTCCGGAAGGTTCAAGAAAGGGCAGCGATGCTTGAACGGCTGATCGAAGTAGGGCAGGTGTTATCGAGCCACCTGGATGTGGATTTATTGCTTGAATCGGCTCTGGCCAGTGTAAGGGATGTGCTAGGTGCGCAGCGGTGTGTCCTGCGGGTGCTGGACGAGAATACCGGCGAACTGGTGCTGAGGGCCGGTTTAGGTATGAGCCCGAAGTTGCAAGAAAGAGTAACCCGCGTCCGGCCGGAGGGTAATTTACTGGGCGAGGTGCTCCGGAGAGGGGAAGCCGTGGTAGTGGAGGACCTGGCCGCGAACGGGTCTGGCAGGCACCTGCCCTACTACGCCCTTGAGATGCGGGCCCTGGTTGTGGTGCCGGTGAAAGCTGGCGGAAAGATTCTGGGCACGTTGAAGGTCTATTCCCCTGTACCGCGCCGCTGGTCGGAAGATGAAGTTGAGTACCTAGGTACCGTTGCAGCTCAAATCGGGCTGGCGATGGAAAACTCCTGCCTTTACTCCTCGTTGCGAGAGTACTACTTGAGTACCGTACAGGCGCTGGCAGCGGCATTGGAGGCCAAGGACGTATATACGAGGGGTCATTCCATCCGGGTAGCTAAATGGGCACGCTCCTGTGCCCGAAAGCTGGGACTTGATGCTGAGGAGGAGGAGCAGGTTTACCTGGCCGGACTCCTGCATGACCTGGGCAAAATTGGCATACAAGAGGACATTCTTCTTAAACCTGGACCCCTCACCCCGGAAGAAAGAAAAGAGATCCAGGAACACCCTGAAATAGGAGCCAGGATCCTGGAACCGGCCCGGTTCCCTGCTGCGGTCATTGCAGCCGTACGGCACCACCACGAAGACTATGGGGGCGGAGGTTATCCGGCCGGCCTTTCGAGAGAGGAGATCCCGCTTATGGCGCGTATTATTCGTGTGGCCGATGCCTATGACGCCATGACCTCTGCCAGGCCTTACAGGCAGGCATTCACACCGCAGCAGGCAAGGGATGAATTAAAGCGGTATGCAGGCCGGCAATTTGACCCCCGGGTGGTAGATGCATTTTTACGGATTCCGCAAGAGGAAATGGAAAATGCTGCCACGGGGGGGGGGGG
>DULK01000093.1 GCA_012840385.1 Syntrophomonadaceae bacterium | reverse complement strand
CGCAGGGCAGGGCCATCACTGGCCAGGTCGCTTACCAGAAGATCTGCTAACATATCCGCGGTAGCACGGACACCAATATCAGCAACGGCTTCACGAGGGAGTTTGCGGATGAGGAATATAAGGGCGCAAATACGCTTGGCTAACAAACCTTCTGGAGTTCCATCGTCCAGATTACGAATGGTTTCGTCAATTTCCCGTAAAAGAACCCCAGTGCGAAGCAAGTCCGGCTGGAGTTGGTCAAATATGAAATCAGCCGGCACGACCGTACCCAGAGGTTTTTCGGCAATCTCCCGGACAGCATCGTGAACAATACGGAGTTGAGTACGAAGTTGGCTACTGGTTCCTGGAACGTCAACGGCACGAAGGACATGCTCCCAAAATCTGCGGCGGACTGGTAAAAGGGGATAGTCTTCGACGATAATGCTCCGGTCTTCACTTCGGGGAGCAATTCGAGTACCGACAAGATGTCGATCAATTTCACCAGCGTAAGCATTTAATATTTCTTCGATGGCTTTACGCTTATCTGCTTTTTTGGCCAGCACTACCCGGCGAGTTACAGTTTCAACATCCGTATCAGAGAGTTCCACAGGTATTGTAAAACGATCCTTCAATCGCTGGAGCAGCGGAAGATTACCGCTCAGCGCAGTCTGACCAGCCCCTATAAGCAGTATCCGGCTATCAAGTTGCTTGCAAAGGGCTTCCGCTACTTCTTGCACTTCATAGGAACGAGCCGTACTGTCACCTATAAAGAGCTGGACTTCGTCGAGTACAATCGCCGTGCAGGGAAGTTGCCCGTTTACAGAAAGGACATCACGAATGTTCTGGATGAATTCGGATGTCGAAATATCGTCTACATCGGGAAACTGGGCACGAATAGTGGCTCGCACCTGCTTGAGATCGGAGGCAAAATCAGCGTCAGCCTCCAACAGGGCCCTGGCTAATACCGGACTGGCATACAAATGACGGAGTTCCTGTTGAAAAACCTTGCCTGAATCTTCCACAACCTTTTTAACCCGACTGTAGATGCCATTTTTTTGAAGCCAAAGGCAAAATTGTGCTTGGGGAAGAGTTTCGGGCAGGCCTTTCGAGCGGAAAATAATGCTGAGCACAGCAAGACGAAGACTTTTCCTTCCCCCGGATGGCAGCGTTCCCCCCGCAGCATGCAGCCCGCCACATCTTTTCCCTAATGTATCCAATTCTTTTAAAAGGTCTTTTACTTCCACAGGTAGCCGTGCCAGTTCACGGGCAGTCGCTCCATCCGATTCAAATTTGGTGTTAACCCATAAATGACGGAGCATCTTCAGAAGATGTGATTTACCGCTGCCAAAAAAACCGCTTACCCAGACCGCCGGCTGGCTTGTCGCATCCGCATTGCTCAAGTAAGACTCAAGAATGCGTATAAGTCCGTCTTTATACTGCCCTTCGCAAACAAAATGCTCCAGTTCATAGCGAAGGGTTTCAATCTCTTTGGAAGTAGCTGCTTCAGTAACTGTAGCTACGCCGTCATTAAGCAGTTTTGAAACCACAGGGTCACGTTGGAAAATCTCCCGGTTCTTCATCAATCGCTCACCCCATTATGTAAAGTGATGGGAATAGCCAGGTAATTCCAACCATCTCGTGCACCAAGAAGACGATAATTGTTATTTTCGAATTCGCCCGGAAAAAAGACTACCAATCGCCCACGAATATCTCTTACTACTTCTTTCAGAACCGACGATACTTTAGTGAATCCGTACAGGCTGGCAACACCATAAACAGCAACCACAGTGTCAGAGTCAACATCTTCACCCGTAAGTACTTTACGGAGTTCAGCGGCTGCAAAATACGGGAATTCACTCTCAAGGGGTATCGCCAGATTTTCGGGCTCCTCGAAATAAACTTCCTTGTATTCTAACCTGCTCATCCAACGGGCGAAGGTTTGGGTAAAGTCGAAGGATTTCCATTTATGTCCAGATTCAATGGTCGCTATCTCGAACAATTCTAACCTGGCACGGAGTTTACGTTCATCGGCTGGAGGATAGACAACAAAAATCGTCTTTTGCTCACCGGCCAGATTATGCTGCCATGGCGCAGCAATATGGTTACGATAACGGTTTGCCAGTTCCTCAATTCTGCTCACGGATCAGCCTCCTTTCAGCCTCGGTTAACATAGGATCAACTGAAATCTCGATTATACCGCCGGAATAGTTTATATCCAGGAAACCAAGGCGCTTGGCATCCACTGCCAGGGAAACAAGTTCCTCTGAGGGTGTATCAAGCACCTTTGCCCATAAAGTTTTGAATAAACTATGACCCCGGGCACCGAGTAAGTATCCTAAGAGAAGAGCATATGCGGTGACGACAGGTGTAGGATCTACTTTTTGGCGGATCTTACGTACACGACCCTTTAAGTGTCCTGATTGGGTCCAGGATGAAGAAGCGTTTCGCACAACCTTATCCAGCGTACTATCATTTAGTCGGTTCCTGGTACTTTCGCGAAGGACATCTATCATCTGTTGCCGGGCCAGTTCTTCCCCTGGTTGCATCCGGATAATGGGGAGAGATGTAAATCGGAGAAGGGGATCCCGGGCCATAGCAGTAAGTAAGGCAAGAAGTGGGCGACCTTTCTCATCTGCGTACCAGCAATAACGCAAAATCCTAAATATAGGCAGCGATGGATCGAGACTATATAACTCCCGCATACGCTGACTGGAAAGTCTTCGAGTCGCAGCTGTCCGCTTGCCCAGGCAATTGTAGTCAACAATTGCCGTTACATAGTCATCACGCGTCGCATCTTCTGCACATTCATGAAGTAATAACGATAACTCTTCCAGCATAATGGTTCTGCTTGTATGGGTTCCTTTATTGCCAAAACGGAAGCCCATCTTCTCCCATAGAGGGTAAGGCAGTGAGTCTGCATTCTTCTTTATGTCGGCGAAAATAGGATCATTCTGCACGCATTTTTACACCGTCCTTGTTTTTGCCGGCATATTTGCCGGCATATTTATTATACCTTTTTTGGTAGTACTGTGGTAGTACTTGCAAATTGTGAAAAAGTAAACCTAGTAGAAGGCAACAAGATTTTTCTCGATGCCGCTCTCCTGAAAGCAAACGCATCTCTGGGCTCCCTCACAGAACACTGGCCTTACTAGGAGCTGCAAACGCCGGAACAGTACCTTGACCGGGTTTGGGCAGAAAACAAGGTAAGCAAAAAATTAACCGAACGCCTGGTCATTAGAATAGATCCAGATGCTGCCCTTGTTACGCATAAGAATCAAGGGCATCTTACTAGCACAAAAAATGTGCACATTACTGTAGCCGGCGGACCGATAAGGGATTGTTACAGTGGAGAAATCATTTCTGAATTTTTCCAGTGGAACAAGTGGCTGCAACTCTCATTGACAAGCCTACCTGGAACACGAATCTCTTACTTTGTGAAGTGGTTGCAGACAAAGGCTACGGGAAACGGTATTTTTACGCTTTTCTCAAACAGGCTGGGATCTTGCCCAGCATTCTTTATCCTTAAGCCCCACAAGTCAATGCTCAAGAGGAAGCTCAAAGCCGGCTTTGATTATGCTTTGATTATGATGAAAAATGAGTAAATGGACACCTAGCAATCAGTCATGAAAAAAAGCCTGAAGTAAGGGTTGAAACCAGTTTTGCCGACCCTCTAGGCTTGAAAAAGGAAACACTGCGTGAGACAAACAAAGTGCGTTCCAGGTGCTGCTGGCCTATGCGACGCATAATATCGAGCAGTTAATGTAGGTAATGAGGAAAAGTTGCCTTCAGAAAGATAGGAAAAGGTGGTTTTTGTTTTTTCTACTAAAGTCAATTCGTTGGTATCAATATTCTAAGGGTTTTAGGCAGACCCATTGACAATCCCAATTATCCTCAACTCCCTTACCCCCCATCTGAACCTTCTCGTTCCCATAACTAAGAATCATAAGCATGGTACGGAATAATGCATCTTATCTAATAGACAATAAACCTTCATGGTTTGCAAACCTTACACGGTACGTACCCCTGCTGGATCGCCTCTTCACGCGTCTTGAAATATACTCGGTTGGCCGGGCTGATCTTCTGCGCCCACTGGCAGTCCGGGCGGTGAAACTTTTTGCTGTTCTTGTTCCCAATATATCCCCCACCGGACGGAACCACAGGAACCACCGCCGTTCCGTTCGGTGCCCTGAGCATGATTGTGTTGCCCAATGTCTTCACCGTAAGCGTCTTGCCGTCTGACACGAATATAACCGTTCCATCTCTGTCGGTTCGGTAGACCTTGACCCCGGCGCCAGCCAGCTCGGCAAGTGTCTCATGATGGGGATGCCCGTAGTCATTCCCTGCCCTGACGGAGATCACGGCGTATTTCGGAGATACGGCCTTCAGAAATGTCAGGGTTGTGGAGCTGTGGCTCCCGTGGTTGCCAACCTTGAGCACGTCGGCCTTGAGGTCCGCGCCTGAGGCAAGCATTTCCTGCTCGGATTCAGCCTGGGTATCGCCGGTCAGCAGGAAGGATGTGCTGCCGTACCGGACTTTGAGCACCGCAGACCAGTTGTTTAAGTCTTCATAACCCGAACGGCAGGGAGCAACGAAGCTTATTTTCAGGCCGTTTTGGTCGAGAATGTTCAAGCCCGCCTTTGCCGGGGTTATCTTCAGACCTTTCGCCTGGAGAGAACGCAGGACGCTCTCGAAGCTTCCGGTTGTGGTCGTCACCCGGGGCATGTACACTTTGCCTATCTCAAACGCCTGGATGACATTATCCAGCCCTCCGATGTGATCGGCGTGAGGGTGAGTGGATATAAGGTAGTCGATTTTTTTTGACTCCCTGCTCCTGAAGATAAGAAACTATAACAGAACCGGCTTCGTTCAGCCCGGCATCTACAAGCATTGTCTGACTGTTGGGAAGTTGAAGGAAAATGGAATCCCCCTGGCCGACGTCGATGAAGTAAACGGCCAGTTTGCCGGAGGTTGAAACAGGTCGGCTATCCTCACCAGCTGGCTGCGAACCCGGCGCTGTTTGGGTTGCATTTGGCTGAGTTGAAGCGTGCTCCTGGGTTACGGCAGGGCTCCCGCAGCCTGAAAGGACCAGCAGGAATGCGAAAAATTAAAAGCCGCCCGGTCCTCTCCCCCCTCCCCTCTCTCGCAATCGCGCCGGTGGCGCCGGTCAAAGGCGTAATTGGCCAGAGGCTTCATCGCCCAAGAGATCCAGGACGGCAGTTCTCCATCTATACGGTGCTGCATCTGTTCTTTTTCTTTTGCAACCTTCTCCCTGATTTTTTCCCTGAACAGCTCTTTTATTTCTTTATTCTGGCGCATTATCCGGGCGGGCATAGGGATTCTCCCAAAATACAATTAATTATTAATTCTTTCGCTAAAAAGTAATATTTTCCTGCATTTTCATTCTCCTCAACCCCATCCGTCTGAACCGTCTCGTTCCCATAACTAAAAATCATAAGCATAGGATGTACGTAACAGTACGTGTCATCTGGAAACTGATACTTTAATTTCTACGGAATTAGGTTCATGTATATTTTTAATTGAAATGGTTAAGTCATACAGCGTAATATAACGAGAAGATCGTTCCGATATGTGTATTGCTTTGAATCTGTTAGGAGCGGTGGGTATATCATGATGTTTGATTTCAGAATCCCTTATGCATCGTGCAGGCCTTCCCGGAACTTCTCGACAATGAGGATTGCCCAGCCATAGGCAAAAATTAGCAGGCCACCGATTTCCAGGGAATCAAATTGGGCTAAAGCCGGAATCCGTTTCTTCAGATAACCGCTCAATAAGAGCAACAAACCCACCACGAGATGGTCGATAACCCGCGTTCTCTGGCGTTTTGCCGATGCCGCAGCAAAAAAATAGTAAATGATACCGCATAAAACGATGACACCGAGAATTATTTTCAATCCTACAGCACCTCCTTACAAGCAGGGTTAAAATTGTTCATTCTCCGCAGCGCAGTACCTTTATCACTCCATAAAATGTAATTTATAATGGTATTGAATTCTATATAAAGGAGCTTTGATAATGGCACCAGTTGCAAAATTATCCAACCGGTACCGGATCATGGTGAGCGATGTCGACTTTACGAAAAAGCTGAAACTGAGCGCCGCCTTTAACTACTTTCAAGAAATTGCAGGCCTACATGCGGAAAATCTCGGAATAGGTTTTAACACCATTGAGCAAGAATACGGTTCGGTGTGGGTATTGACGCGTATGAGAGTAGACATAACGAAGTACCCGGTTTGGGACGAAGAAGTTATAATTGAAACCTGGCCGCTGGCACCCGGGAAATATGAATTTGAGAGGGATTACCTGGTAAAGGATTCAGAAGGCGAAATTATAGCCCGGGCGGCTTCCCTGTGGGTGATCCTGGATGTCAAAACAAGGAAACTGAAAAGAGCAACCGACATTGCCGCATATTTCCCCGAAACAATCGGGGAAAGAGCCATCAACTGCTCACTTGGAAAGATCAAACCGATCGGAGAGCCGGAGGTAGTATATAAAAGAGTGATCGGTTGCAGTGATATTGACATCAACGGGCATCTCAACAACTCAAAGTATATTGATTTTATCATGGACTGTTTTACCATGGAACAGCTCAAAAAATACCAGGCAAATTCCATCCAGGTAAACTACCTCAACGAGGCTTTTCCAGGGGATACGATTGCACTCTATAAATACGCCGGTGCTTCTGAAACAAACAGGGTATATGTTGAGGGGATTAATGAAAAGAATGGCAGTACAGTCTTCATAGCCCGGCTCGATATAACCCCCTGCAATCCCTCCCCTCCTACACTAAACAAATAACTTTTTCGGTGCAATACTTCTCACGCAGTTTCGGCTTTTCGATCTTTCCGGTCGGGTTGCGCGGAACCTTATCGAAGAAAACCTTGCGAGGCCTTTTGTACCTGGGCAAGGCCTGGCAGAACTCCAGAACCATTTCCTCCGTGAGATCCCTGCCGGGCTTGGTCTCCACAATTGCCACGGGAACCTCCCCCAGGCGCCTGTCGGGCATACCGATTACAGCAGCATCCTTGATATCGCCATGGCCGCGCAGAAAATCCTCAATTTCCACCGGGAAGATATTTTCCCCACCCGATATCACGATGTCTTTCTTGCGGTCCACCAGGTAGATAAACCCATCTTCATCCTGCCGCGCCATGTCACCGGTATAGAGCCAGCCGTTTTTAAGCACGCTGCTGGTGGCCTCCGGATTCTTATAATAACCCTTCATAACCCCCGGACCTCTTACAATCAATTCTCCAACCTCACCCTGTTTAACAGGCCTGCCCTCATCGTCAACGATCATGGCCTCCCAGTTGTAGCCGGGCACCCCGATGGCACCAACCTTATGGATGTTTTCTATGCCCAGGTGCACGCAGCCCGGCCCGGTCGACTCGCTCAATCCGTAATTGGTATCGTACATCTGTTCGGGAAAATATTTCTTCCATCTCATGATCAGGCTCGGAGGCACGGGCTGGGCTCCAATGTGCATAAGCCGCCACTGTTCCAGGTGATAATCCTTAAGATCCACTTCCCCGCTCTCAATAGCGTCAAGGATGTCCTGGGCCCAGGGGACAAGAAGCCACACGATGGTCGCCCTCTCCTCCGATACGGCCTCAAGGATCCACCGGGGATTCACGCCGCGCAGGATAACGGCCTTCGATCCCACAAGAAGGCTCCCAAACCAGTGCATTTTTGCCCCGGTATGGTACAGCGGTGGAATGCACAGAAAATTGTCTTCGTGATGCTGGAGATGATGGCGGTTTTCCGTGATGCAAGCCGATACCAGATTGGCATGGGTCAGAATAATGGGTTTGGGGATTCCGGTGGTTCCAGAGGTAAAGTAAAGGGCGGCTTCATCTTCATCGCAAATGCTCACACCTGGGGCAGTAGCGGGCAATCCTGCCACCATTTCCACGAAGCTTTCTGCTTCATCGGGGCAGCCCTCTCCCACAAAGATCAAGCTCTCTATATGTCTTAACCCATCCCTGATTTCAGCAATTCTTTCTACGAACTCGGGCCCGTAAACGAGCACCTTTGCCTCGGCAACCTCTATACATTTCCTGATCTCTTCCCCGGTAAACCGGAAGTTGAGGGGCACGGCCAACGCCCCGGTTTTCAGAACACCGAAATATACGGGAAGCCATTCCAGGCAGTTCATCATAAGTATGGCAACTTTGTCCCCCTGTCCTATACCTCGCGCCATTAAAGCATGTGCAAACCTGTTGGCCAGGCTTTCAAATTCCAGCCATGTTATCTCCCTACGCCTGCCTGTTGCAGGCTCACGCTCTATCAAACTGGTTTCCTCAGGGTACATCCGTGCATTACGGGAAAGCATTTCGGTTATAGGCATAAAAAAACCTCCCTGCCGTGCTACCTGAATTTAATGCAATTAAGTAAACTGTTAAAGCAAGCTATTTCCACCGGTTGGCCGGATTTTGGCCAAACTAACCTACCGCCCTGCCATACTTCCAGTCCTCCTTTTCAATCCCGTTTGCATCAGGCATAGCTATTGTATTTTTACATAACCGGATCAGGCAAACTCAATTTTTCCTTCTCGCATGCTCTTAATAATAGCTAAAGACTCTATACGTATTCCACTTTCCTGTAAGGATTCCCTTCCGCCCTGGAACTGTTTTTCAATCACAATTCCGGCGCCGACAAGTACCGACCCCGCTTGCCTGACTATATCAATAAGTGCTTTTAAAGCCTGGCCGTGGGCGAGAAAATCGTCCACAATCAACACGGCGTCATGAGGGGTTAGAAATTTCGAAGACACAAAGATATTGACTTCTTCCTGACGGGTGAAAGAGTAAACCGGCGCGGTGTAGATCTCTCCAGTTTGGGTACTTGCATGGCCCTTCTTGGCGAAAACAACCTTAACCCCTAAAGCCAAGCCTACCGCCATGGCTAGGGCAATACCGGATGCTTCTATTGTCAGAACCTTTGTGATTCTCTCTCCCGAAAAACGATCGGCAATCTCACGCCCTATTTTAAGTATAAATGAGGGCTCGATTTGATGGTTCAGAAAGGAATCGACTTTCAGGATACTGTCTCCGATTACTACACCCTCCGTTTGGATCCTCTCCAGCAACTCTTTCATTACGAGCGACCTCCATGCAAGCAACGAATGGAACGAACCTGATACGATGCTATTAAATTACCACGTCAGGAAATATTGTTCAACAACCGGGCAAATTTCGTCAAGGTTGAATAAATTGCATTTCCTTATCGTTGCCTGTTAAGTACAAAAATAGTAAAATAAATGTGGTTAACATTCATCTTTGTTTCTCATTTTGGGCCTCCCCAGGTGGAGGTGCTTTTTTTATCCAGCCCCCTACCCTTTAAATAGATGCCCGAGGCAGGATGTCAGATGTCGGAAGCTTGCAACAACTGCCTAACGCCGGTTCCGAACCAACCACGAAACGGCTTCGACTGTATTTACATCTTACAGACGTGCCGCCCGGGCAGCATGAGCATCTTGTCCGGTGGTGAGTTACAACCATGAAGAGAAATCAACTCCTTACAAATAAAATTGTATCCTGGGCAAAGTGGTTTGTACAGCAGGAGGTCAAGCCCGGTGAAATATGTGTTGACGCCACAGTGGGAAACGGCAATGATACCCTGTTTCTCGCCGGGCTGGTTGGCCGGTCCGGCAAGGTATATGGGTTTGATATACAAACTGCAGCTATAGAAAAAACCAGACAGAGACTGGCCGAAAATGGTTTATTAGAAAGGGCCTGCCTTATCCGGGACAGCCATGCGCACATGGGAAAATATCTGCAGCCGGGAACTGCAAAAGCCGTGATGTTTAACCTGGGCTACCTTCCCGGAGGGGACCACAGCTTGACCACACTTCCCGGGTCCACGCTGCAGGCTTTGGATGCGGCCTTACAGCTGATCAAGCAGGACGGTCTGATCACGGTGGTGTGTTACAGGGGCCATGAGGGAGCCCTCACGGAATTTGAAGCCCTGAGCGATTTTCTCGCCGAACTCAACCCGAAATTCTATAACGTGCTTCGCCTTGACCTAATCAACCGGCCAAACCTGCCGCCTGTCTTGTTTGTTATTAGTAAAAATCATGGATAAGGTTGTTCTCTTGAAACCGCAAGATCTTGATAATTTAAAAAATAAACTCCCGGTAATCCCGGGGTTTTGCTTCCTGCCGCCCGTCTCGGTCTTCCTGAACGGAACACAAGGCCGTGGGGTGAACACAGATAGAGTATTTATGTTTACCAGACTGAAAAAGGATTAATCTGGGGAATAACCGCCCGACTTGTTTATGATATTGTTAAGAAGCTGAAGACTTAGTAATTGGCGCCCCGGTACTAACACTAACAGTCCCTCTACTTTGATCTTACATGTTCAGATCATTCAGTTGTTAGCACGGGTTATATAAAAACTGTTCGCCGCATTCCAGACACTCATATTGCCTTGCGGCTCCACAGCCACATCCGACCAAATGGTTGCTGTGTTCCGTTCTTAAACCAAACACGTTCTCGCTTCCGCAATACGGACACTTTTTTTCGGTCGTCTGCTTAATGGCCTTTTCTTCCTCACCCATTTTGCTCACCTCCATCTTTATTATACAGCTGCAAAATGCATTCCTCCGCACTCTTTTAAAATACCGCCCACCAAACAAAGTAAAATAAAAACTTCCCCTCAATCATATAAGGGGAAGTTATCATAAGGGGGGGGATCCCTTAGGGATACTTAGTTATGAATTATCGATATCTTCCGGGGGCCCCGGCTATCGCTCTGGTCTTATTGTGCCAGGATTGATTTTGTTGGTCAATAAAAAGAAAAATAGAGTTAATTTGTTTACCGTTAAGTTAAATAAGTTTAATCACACAGCTTGTTACGGGGTTACTCACCCGTATTCATAAGCCTCACAGGGTACTGATATAAATTTTAGAAAGCGATAAAACAAATAAAGTTCATTAAACGCTTTTCAAATACATCACTGTATTTCTGCCACTTCCTTCCTTCACGTGGCAATCCCATTTTGGAGTACTACTTTAAAGAAGAATAAATGAGGGGTTTGACGGGGTACCTTATAGACAGCAGAAGGTGAGTGATGCCATGAGCTTTTCATTCTTTGATATATTCTGGATGTTGTTGTTGCTGATATCCTTCTGGCCGATGTTTAAGCATCGAAGCATCGAGTCTCAGAGGGTAAAGAAAATCAGGTATATTGAAAAACAGCGCGGCTCCAGGGTTATTACCCTGATTCACCGCCAGGAACTTTTCAATATTCTGGGCCTTCCAATCACCCGTTTTATCAACATAGAAGACTCGGAACATGTACTCCGGGCCATAAGACTGACACCCGATGATATGCCCATCGATATCGTCCTGCACACCCCCGGCGGGCTTGTTTTAGCCTCCGAGCAGATCGCACTGGCGCTAAAACGGCATCCTGCCAAGGTTACCGTATTTATCCCCCACTACGCCATGTCGGGTGGTACCATGATTGCGCTTGCGGCGGACGAGATCGTTATGGACGAAAACGCGGTTGCCGGGCCGGTTGACCCGCAGTTGGGGGAATATCCTGCAGTTTCCATATTAAAAGCAGTTGAACGCAAGGATGTCAATGAGATTGATGACCGGACTTTGATTCTGGCTGATGTAGCTGATAAAGCCATGCGCCAGGTGAATGAGTTTATTATTGAGCTCCTCAAGGATCGCATGACTGATGAAGATGCCCGCCGCGTGGCCGAAACATTGACTTCCGGAAGGTGGACCCACGATTATCCCCTCACTTGCGAACAATTGGGAAAATTAGGCATCAACATTTCATGCGAGCTTCCCAAGGAAATCCACCAACTGATGGAACTCTACCCGCAGCCAGGCCAGCGCCGCCCCTCGGTCCAGTATATTCCGATTCCCTACGGCACAAATCGCCGGGAAAGATAACACGCTGTATTCTTTACTGCCATTGGGAAATACTAACATTGAGTCCTCATTATAAAAAGGAGAAAGCTATGGATAATAAGAAAAGTGACAAGGAATTGTGCCGGCAGGTGGGGATTTTTTTCGGAATCAGGGCAGCCTGCCCTTCTATTAAAATCCTCAACCGAAGCCGGTGCTTCCAGAACTGCTGACACAGCTCCCTCCGCTGCTTCCACCCACTTTGAAACTGCAGGCGGAGATGACCTGGGTGATGTTCTTGCTCTCACATGCCGGGCATTTGACCTTCTCCCTTTCCGAAATCCTTACCAGCACCGTAAATTTTTTCCCACACTCCTGACACCGGAATTCATAGATGGGCATTTCCGACACACCTTTCTGTTATTTTTGCAGATTTTTAATGTTTTCGAGAAGCGCCTGTAATAGCTCCGTTCGGGCAGACGAAGATACATTCCTCGCAATCCCGGCAGCGCTCCTGGTCCACTTCTGACTCTTTCACCCACAAGGTTATCGCTTGATTCGGGCACGCTCTGACGCATGCTCCACACCCGCTGCAGAGTCCTTTGATCACTACCATAGGCATCGCAATTACCTCTTATACTCTTTAGTTATATTTGCTACTAGCAACTATATTATAACACGAACCCCCCTCCGGGTAAATAGCAACTGATAATTTTTACAAATTAACCCGGTTGCGGATCAAAACGGAGCTTCCCAGCCTGACGCCGAGATGCCCTGCAACCACCGGGCACTTTGCCCTGAGCAGGAAAAAGGTTTTATCCCCGGCAAAGGATGTTCCCTCAAGGGTTTCGTAATTGGCCTGTCCTTTTGCCAAAACCAGGTTGGCGTCTCCAATCAGTGATCGCAGCGCTCCGCTGCACAGTTCCGGAATAACCCCCAGGTAGTTGCTTCCTGTGGTGACTACCTTAGCCAGGAGAGGGATTCCTGCTGCTTCGGCATCTTCAAGGGTAGCATCATTAAGGATCGGGCCGCCTTTGACAATATAAGTGATATCATCGGTAAAACTGCGCAATTGCGCCAGAAGCAGGAAATCAAAGAAGATTTCCCCGCTGTTGTCCCCGATCACAACCAGCGGGCCACCCTTTTCCAACAACTCACGAAACGGCTGTTCATCGCAGAGCTCAAAGTCCCGTCCAAGTTCCTGTTGAATGCTGGCGCTAACGTCAAACCCGGGCATGATTCCCATGTCGATCACATTGCCCGCAACAGATACCTTCAGGGCAGTTAAGAGAGGGTCGGCGTTGAAAGCGATAACTTTTTCGAGGGCAGGGAGAAAAGTTCTCGCCAGGTCGTTTGAACGAACTTTAGCCTCCCTGAAGGGGTCATCAGGGCCGAGCAAACGATACAGCTCGAAAAGAACCAGCGAAGAATTCTCCGCCGGGGTTTTAGAGTCATCGAGGCCTGCAATCACAGGAAATAAAGCTTCCAGCAGGCGCTGCTGCCGGGAATCATCTATTCCGGCGGCCCGCATTGTGGAAATGGCTTGCTTCAAATAGCATGGGATACACTCGGCAGTTACCCTCATTAATAACTCCCCTTCATCTACTCGCCGAAAACTTTTATGAGTAGCCTCTTTCGCCTTTGCCCATCAAACTCGGCGTAAAATATCTGCTGCCAGGGCCCAAGATCGAGCTTGCCGCCTGTGACAGGAACCACCACCTGATGGTGAAAAAGTATGCTCTTCAAGTGAGCATCGCCGTTTGTTTCTCCTGTTCTGTGGTGTCTGTAATCATCCTTATAAGGCGCCAGCTTTTCAGCCCACTCCATCAGGTCGGCTTTGAGGCCATTCTCCTCGTCGTTGATGAAAACACCCGAGGTTATATGCATTGCGCTTACCAGAACCATACCCTCTTTGATCCCTGCCGTTTCGACTGCTTTATCGACCAGGCCGGTGATGTTTATGAACTCC
This sequence comes from Syntrophomonadaceae bacterium, assembly GCA_012840385.1. Taxonomy (GTDB): domain Bacteria; phylum Bacillota; class DSM-12270; order Thermacetogeniales; family Thermacetogeniaceae; genus DULK01. The sequence goes on along the minus strand of DULK01000093.1, from coordinate 182,748 downwards.
CTTTTATTTTTTGTGTGAAACCAGTGATATTCCGTATGCCACCTCATATGATTCCTCCTGCCTTTAATATTTTGCTCATGTTTTACACCAACTTAACGAAGAACAACACAGCTATTTATACGACTATTAAACATCTTCCTGCTTATTACTAATACCCATTTTGGAAAAGAGACTGTTTTAACGAGAAATCAGCCGCCTGTTAATTTCCTCTAATGCTGCGCCCGTTTGATCGGTATCCAGCTTGATTGTTGCGGCATGATCCATTCCGGTTTTTCCTTTATTAATGATGATAAGATCCTTTGCAGATCTGCTGAATTCTTCTACAAACCCGGCCAATGGGAAAACGGTTAGGGAAGAACCGATTACCACCAGGACCTTTGCCCCCAGTATGGTTTCTCTTGCATACCTGTGATTTTGAATCGGTTCTCCAAACAACACCACATCGGGTTTAAGGATACCGCCGCACACGGCACAGGTAGGCACAACCTCAGAAGAACGGCGTACATATTCGTCGTCATAGGAGGCGTAACACCCAACACCGGTGCAGATATAGCGATCGGCCGTACCGTGCACGGGGATTACCCGCTTACTGCCGGCACGCTGGTGGAGGTTGTCAATGTTCTGGGTAACGATGGCCTTGATGTACCCTCTCTTCTCCATATCCGCAAGAACTCGGTGCGCTAAACCAGGTTCCACGGCGGGAAAAATGAAATACTTGCGGTAAAATTCATAGAAGGCATGAGGATTCTTTTTAAAGAAGCTGATATTGAGGATGCTCATGACCCTATCCTCGCCAAGGGTACGGTATATGCCTTTTTCCCCGCGGAAATCGGGTATACCGGCTTCGGTGCTGATACCGGCCCCGGTTACTACAACGTTGTTCTTCGAACCGGCGAGTATCTCCACAATGCGATCAATTGTCTTGGTTTCCATGAGTTTACCCCCTCCGGTCTAAGTTTAACACATTCCTTCTTTCCTCTAAAAGCAGAATACAATAATATACCCCCTGCAGAGAAATTCTACAGGAGGTAGTAGCCAGCCAATAAGTCTCTTGCTAGAGTTCTTCCGTTTCCCGCAGTTCTGATGCGGCCTGTTCAGTGGATTCAACACTTTGACTTTTCGTGGGTATGATCTCTTCCAGCGATATGCTTAAAGCATATTTGCTCTCAGTGGAACTTGTCATAAGCGTTTTGACAGCCTCAATTAGTTTATTCAGATCCTGCGCACTGAAAATTCCTTCCAGGGAAAAAGTAAAACTCTTAACTTTTCTGGCAATCAGATCCCCTGGCGGTTCAAGGTTAGCCACCGGCATTGGAACAACTTTCTCGGACTCTTTTGCCGTTTGCCGGGAACGCAACCGGAGGGCAGGTGGCCATTTGCCGCACTTTATTTCGGAAACGGATGTTACTGCACCGCTGTGATCCTTATGGATTCCCAGGATGCACCGTAATTTTCTCACATAGTTTGTCTGTGTTGACCACTCGGCTGCAAGCTTTTGATCACTGATGCTCCTGCTTAAATCAAGCATAACCTCTTTTGCACGTTCAACCGGGAGTTTTAAAAACTCCCCTAAAGATATGATTTCGCTCATATTGTCATAAGCCTCCGTAAGCTTGTAAGTTATAACAGGACCAGGTTTTCTGTACATTCTTCTGCTCCTGGAATCCCCCAGGTCACCCGGCATGTATATTTTTCTGGGCCGTTTTTTCCCTATAGGCATGGTCTTTTTATTAAATTAACTGCTCTCCTTTAAAAGATATTCTTATACTATATATTCCCATTACAATAAAAATTATAACAATCAGGAACAAAGATAGGCCCATCTATATGGCATTTATCAGATTGTTACAGACGGTATATCACAAATAATATGCTTCAAGATCACGATCAACCCCAATAAAACTAACCATCACTTGTTGCCTGGAGAAGCAGAGAAAACTGCATAAATAACAAAGACACCCACCCTCTCCAATAAAAAGGGCCTCACCCTTTTACATATACAACGGTGAGGCCCCTTATTATTCCTTTTATATCAAGTGGCATGCACAGAAATGGCCCGGTTCAATTTCCTTCAGCACAGGTTCTTCGCTGGAGCAGATATCCTGTACTTTAAAGCAGCGGGTCGAGAAGCGACAACCCTTGGGAGGGTCGATTGGGCTCGGCACATCACCTTTAAGGATAATGCGTTTCTTTTTTGAACCGGGCACCGGCCGGGGAATTGCCGAAAGGAGGGCCTGGGTGTAAGGATGGAGCGGCCGCTCGTATAGAGATTCACTGCTGGCCAGTTCTACCAGTTTACCAAGGTACATGACACCGACCCGATCACTCATGTACTTGACAACATTAAGACCGTGGGCAATAAAAATGTATGTCAGTTTAAACTCCTGCTGAAGGTCCTTGAGCAAATTGATTACCTGGGATTGTATGGAAACGTCGAGGGCGGAGACGGGCTCATCGCAGACAATAAGCTTTGGCTGCGTGGCCAGGGCCCTGGCTATACCGACACGCTGGCGCTGGCCGCCGCTGAATTCATGGGGATAGCGATTAGCCTGATAGGACGCAAGGCCGACATAGTCCAGCAGTTGGTTGACCTTTTTCTCAAGCTCGTTTCCCTTTGCCAGTTTGTGGACCTTCAAAGGCTCGGCAATGATCTCCCTGATGGTCATACGGGGGTTAAGAGACGAATAGGGATCCTGGAAAATAATCTGGATATCCTTGCGAAGACTTCTCAACCGTCGCCCCCTAAGGGCCGTAAGATCTTTTTTCTCAAAGATCACGCTGCCTGCAGTCGGCTCTTCCAACCGCATGATGAGGCGACCTGTAGTGGATTTCCCGCAGCCACTCTCCCCGACCAGCCCCAAAGTCTCCCCCCGGAAGACATGGAAAGAAACTCCGTCTACCGCTTTTAATATTTTGTTTCCCTGCACCCTGTAGTGCTTTTTCAGATCGTGAACTTCAAGCAAAGATTCCGCCATCACATCACGCCTCCTGATAACGCCAGCAAGAAACCCGCCGGTCACCGTCTTTCTGAATCATTGGGGGGTGTTTCTCCCTGCAAATATCCATGGCATAAGGACAGCGCGGGCTGAAGTAACATCCCTGGGGCAGGTTAAGCAGGTTGGGCACCACTCCCTCGATCATATACAGCCGTTCCTGCTTTTCTTCTAAAGAGGGAATTGACCTCAGGAGTCCTTCAGTGTAAGGGTGTAAGGACTTCCCTAATATATCTTCGACCCTACCATCCTCAACAATGCGGCCGCAGTACATGACGATCGCCCTCTCGGCCATTTCCGCCACCACCGCCAGGTCGTGAGTTATCAAGATGATCGCCATGCCAAACTTTTCCTTCATTTCCAGCATCAGCTCCAGGATCTGCGCCTGAATCGTTACATCTAAAGCGGTTGTTGGTTCATCGGCTATTAGCAGCTCGGGCCTGCAAGCCAGGGCCATAGCAATCATCACCCGCTGACGCATGCCACCGGACATCTGATGGGGAAAATCATAAGCCCGTTTTTCCGGAACAGGTATTCCTGTCAGTCTTAAAAGCTCTATTGCCGTTTCCATAGCCTCTTTTTTATTCATTTTGCGGTGGGTCATCAGGCTTTCGGCGATCTGGTCTCCTACTCTAAAAACAGGGTTGAGAGAAGTCATCGGCTCTTGAAAGATCATGGAGATGCGATTGCCGCGGATGCTGCGCATTTCCTGGTCACTGAGAGCAAGCAGATCTTTCTCATCAAACCAGACGTGGCCGTTTACTATGCGTCCAGGCGGTGGAACAAGGCGCATAATGGAAAGAGCAGTAACGCTTTTCCCGCTTCCCGATTCCCCCACAATGGCCACCGTTTCGCCGGAAGCCACCTCAAAGGTCACACCATCGAGGGCGGGAATTAGACCAAGTTCGGTGTAAAAATAGGTTTTCAAATTCTCTATTTTGAGTATCTGCCCCGTTGACAAAGGAACACCTCGTTTCAGATAAACATACTACCGTAAGTGGGGATCAAGTGCATCCCGCAGGCCGTCACCCATCAGGTTAAAGGCCAGCACTGTTACGGTTATTGCCAATCCGGGAAAAGTCAGCAGGTGGGGAGCATCCCAGACATACCCCCTACCCGCTCCCAGCATGGTTCCCCATTCCGCAGTCGGAGGGGATACACCAAGTCCTAGAAAGCCCAGGGCGGCGGTGTCAAGAATGGCACTGGATATTCCCAAAGTGGCACGCACCACAATCGGTGCCATTACGTTGGGCAGGATGTGCCGGAAGATAATGGCCGCATCACTGTTGCCAATCGCCCGGGCCGCCGTCACGTAGTCATTCTCTTTTACGCTTAGGACAGAACCGCGCACGATCCTGGCATATTCAGGTATCGACACGATGCCTATAGCAATAATGGCATTTTCAATACCCCTCCCCAGAACAGCCATAAAGGCTATTGCCAGCAGTATCGAAGGGAATGCCAGCATGATGTCCATTAAGCGCATGATGATGAGGTCCAGCCTTCCCCCAAAGTACCCCGCAAGGGCTCCCAGCACTATACCAACGCTGAGAGCGAGGGCCACAGCCTCCACACCTACCCGCAGAGATATGCGAGCGCCGTAGATAATCCGGGATAGAATATCTCTGCCGAGCTCGTCACATCCAAGCCAATGCTGTGCTGTCGGCTTGGTCAGGGACATCGGCATGTTGGCATCGTACGGATCATATGGCGCAATTACAGGAGCAAACACGGCCACGATGACCAGGACCACCGTAATTATGAAACCGATCAATGCCGCCCTATTACGAACAAACCTTTTGGCAAAATCAACAAAGCCGGAAACAGGCTTCTCCGGAATTTCTTCTACAAGCAGCGTATCTGCCACATGAGTTCTTCCTTTCCTGGGAACCTTTGTCTACCAACCTTTCAAAAGATGTTACGAGTAGTGAATCCTTGGATCGAGGAATGAGTAGATTATATCCACAATCAGGTTAACAATAACAAAGATAACGGCAATCACGATGACGCTACCCTGCACCATCGGGTAATCAGCCGCCAGTATGGCTTCAACCACCCTGCTGCCGAGTCCCGGCCAGGAGAAAACTGTCTCGGTAAGAACAGCGCCACCAAGCAGGGCCCCCATCTGCAAGCCGATGACAGTCACCACAGGAATCAATGAATTGCGCAAGGTGTGTTTGTAAATTACCGTCGATTCTTTGAGCCCTTTTGCCCTGGCAGTTCTGATGTAATCCTGCGGCAGGACCTCAAGCATGGTTGATCTCGTCATCCGTGCAATGATTGCCGTTGAATATGAGGCAAGGGCTATTCCCGGAAGAATGATGTGTTTCAATGCCGAGATAAAAGACGCCCAGTTTTTGGTTATAATTGAGTCGAGCAAATAGAGGCCAGTTACGTGAGCAGGTTCAAGGCCTATGTCAATCCTACCGGAAGCAGGCAGCCAACCCAACATGACCGCAAAAAGAATGATCAGGAGCAGCCCCAACCAGTAAATAGGCATAGAAACACCAAGCAAAGCCCCGACCATGGTAAAGTAGTCCCATATGGTATTCCGCTTTACCGCCGCCACGACTCCCATAACGATCCCGAAAATGGTTGCCAGGGTGATGGCAAATAGAGCAAGCTCAATGGTGGCGGGAAAACGGATGCCAATCTCGTGCAGCACCGGGGTTTTTGTCATCAAACTGCGACCAAAATCCCCATGCAGAATTTGCCAAAGATAAGTACCGAACTGTACATATAATGGTTTATTCAAACCCAATTTCACCCGCAGGGCCTCCACCTGTTGCGTTGAGGCGTGTTGCCCCAGCATCATGGCAGCAGGATCGGTAGTAAAACAGCGCAGAACAATAAATACCACCACCAGCACCCCGAGCAGCACCGGTATAAGTAATAAGAGTCTTTTCAAGATATACCTGCCCATTTAAGGCACCTCTCGTTTCCCGAAAACTGAAACATTAGAGTTAGGAAAGGCAGGGTACCCTGCCTTTCCTAATATTTAAATTTATTTAAATTCATCAGCTAATACCATCATGACTAATTGAGTATACTATTTTTCAACATTCCAGAGGTGAACGACTCCCGTGGGATGGTACTTGAAGTTCTTTACTCCGGGCCGGTATGCGGCCAGGGTCTTGCCGTGCGAAATAAAGACCCACGGAGCCTCGTTCTCCACGATCTTCTGAAGCTCCTTATAAATCTCAATACGCCGGTTCATATCCAGGGTCGTACGCCCTTCCACCAGAAGTTTGTCAACCTGCGGGTTGCTGTACTTGGCGGAGTTCAGGCTGCTTTCAATCTCCTTTGTCTCCAGTAGAGACAGGAAGTTGTCCGGGTCGCCGTTATCACCGGTCCAGCCGTAGAAAAAGATCTGTGCACCGTCGGCAACCTTAAATAGAGCATCCTTGTATTCCTTCCAGGGGTAGCTCTGGATTTCAGCCTGAATTCCCACTTTGGCAAGCTGGGCCTGTACCGCTGCCGCAAGCTTCTCGCCGCCAACCGGGTTGTACGGACGCGGGTTGGAATAGGTGATCATTTTCACTTTGAGCCCGTTGGGATAGCCCGCCTCTTTCAGAAGCTGCTTGGCCTTTTCGGGATCATAGGGAATCCCTTTGAGAGAGGGATCATAACCCGGAATAAAGTCGGGCAGCATGCTCGGCGCCACCTGGGCCAGGTCCTTGTAGAGATACTTGACGAGCTCTTCCTTGTTGATGGCGTAGCTTACCGCCTGGCGTAGCTTGACGTTATTGAAAGGCGGCCGATCGCAGATAAAGCCCATATAATTGATGTTCATTCCGGCGTCCTTCGCCACAAGCATCTTGCTCTTCTCGAGCTTGGCGACATCGTTGGGATCAACACCGTCAATTATGTCCACCGCTCCTGTGATGAGATCTGAAGCCCGGACGGAATTCTCTTTTACGATCTTGAAGACAACCTTCTTCATCTTGGGTTGGGGCCCCCAATAATTCGGGTTGGCTTCCAGGACAACCTGCTGTCCCTTATCCCACTTAACAAACTTGTAGGGCCCGGTTCCCACAGGATTGTTGGTGAAGTCGTCTCCATACTTCTTCACCGCAGCCGGGCTCACGATCGGTGCTGCAAGCGACATTGCCAGGTTAGCCAGGAATGGTGCATACGGTTCCTTTAAAATAAATTTTACCGTATACTTGTCAACCACCTGCACTTCCTTAACCGGGCCAAAAGTGAAGGAAGCGTAAGGCATGTCAGCAGTGACCTGGGGCGGCAACTGGCGGTCGACGGTGAACTTTACAGCATACGCATCAAAGTCCGTTCCGTCATGGAATTTGACGCCCCGGCGCAGTTTAAAGGTCCACTCCTTGCCATCAGCAGACTTTTCCCAGCTAGTAGCCAGACATGGTTCAATTTCTGTACTGTCCTCCTTGTATTTAACAAGGGTTTCAAAAACGTTGGCTATAACCTTTGCCGACTCACCGTCATCAACGAGGGCAGGGTCGAGACCGCGCGGGTCCGCGCCCTGAGCAAAAACCAGGGTATCCTTTGCACTGGTTGCACTTGTGCCGGCATTACCACCACAACCAGCAGCAGTAGTTAACAATGCCAGCACCACGACAAAACTGATCAAGATTTTGCCTTTTCGCAAAGCTCTTTCCTCTCCCTTCCCAATCTTTTTTGGTACCCTCAGAGATTGCGGTTACAAACCGCATCGCTATTCGACGCTATTCGACAAGATAAAACATTTTTCCTGCTTGACATTGAGTAAACTTTTTAAAAAAGGAGCCTCTCGGCTCCTTTATGGGAACATACCAGAAAATTTTCTCTATACTGGCGCTTATGCCGCTCATATGGCAGATACTTTAAGGGATTTGGTATATTAATAATGAGCTTAAACCAACGACAGGGGCGAAATATTTTGCGACGCTTCTTGATAAAACTGATAATCATCGCGGTAATAATCCTTACACCTTTAAAGCTTGCACAGCAACTGGAAAAACGATTCCTTGACGCATCCAGGCGTCCCCCCCTCTGGGTTGTACTCCTGAGCTCAATCGGGAAAGGGAATATCGGGACCGGAAGCTTCGGGAAAACACCAAACCGGCTTGATCTCTCACTCCTCCAACCCGGAGACATACTTTTGGGAGGAAATAAAGGCGGTTCATACGGGAAATACACTCATGCCGGACTTTTTATCGGGAACAATCAGGTAATTGAGATGTACATCAGCACGGGGGTTTACTTAACAGAGGCGGAAACCTACCACAGGTATACCTGGGCGGCCATTCTCCGGGTAAAAGCAACCCCCCGGCAAAAAATGGCGGCGGTTAACTACGCCAAAAGCCAGTTAGGAACCCCTTTCTTCATCCTCACACCAAAAAATGACAACGGCCTCTGGTACTGTTCAAAACTGATCTGGTACGCATATCTGAAACAGGGCATCAACCTGGAACCCTTTAAATCTTTCTGGATAACTCCGGACGACTTCCTGTACAGTGAGAAGGCGCAGATAATCGCTTACTCGTCAGCGGGGTGATATCTACGGAACAAAAGGCCTCTTTTCGGGAGCTTTTTATCATTCTAAGCTTGATTCACTTTTGCTTTATATTGCTGACACCAATGCTGCTTCAAAACCTCTATCTTGCCCGCCTCGGACCGCTGGCGTATCTCTCAGTTCTCGTTTGCACCGGTTTTATCAGCGCCAAAAAGATGAGGCAGCCTGCTCTTTATGCCTTTCTAGCAGGTTGTCTCAGCCAAACCCCGGGTATAATCAGTTCTCTTGTCGTTATTGTGGAAATATTGAGCAAGTATGAAATGCCGGACGCCTTTGATTTCGCAGCCCAGGTGTGGCAAACCCCCTTTGCACCCCTGTTTCCCCTGCTGCCTCGCATCCGGCTAATTGATGTGCCCTTCTATTACTGGGTTACCCTCCTACTTTCCTTCGTGCTCCCCCTTTTCCCCGCCTCAGGCGCCTTTATAAACTGCAAGCTGCCTAACCAAAGAGTGAAGAATTGACAAGGGCATCCAGTATATTACGCACTTCATTACAGACGGGCACAAAATCTATCGAGTCATCCTGAAACTGGAAATGCCAGCAGTAATAGATATAAGAATCATGAACGACTACTCTTCCCTCAGGGAGGACGGATACCTCAAACTTTATCTGCGGCTGGTCGTCGTGATTAATCAGATTGTTGATAAGGTTCTGGATACGCCGGGCCAGCACACCGGCTTCCTCAAATTTTAAGGTCTCAAAGCAGATCCTAACTTCCAGGTCGATAAAAGTCTCTGGTGATATCCTGTTGCTAAAAAAGCGCTGACCCAGGAGGGGTTCCTTGTAAAATGGATAATCCTCGCTGTAATTGGATTCTGCAGTCATAAGCGCGTCCCATGTAAAACCGATTTCCGCACGAACCTGGTATGGAGGCTCACTCTCATCGGTTACACAGGTACAGCGGAATTCCCGATCACAGGTAATCACATCCATAATGTGGCGCACACCGACCACAAGAAGTCCGGTGTTTTCTGCGGCATCCAAAAATTCCTGGCAGATCTCTTCATATCTTAACAAAGGACTCCCCCCTTGATAAACTTGATTGCCTTAAGATGTTAACGAACTTATTACACGCTTGCTACTCGCCAGAACGAGCCCCCACATGCTCTGAGAGGTTTTAAAAATTTCTTCCAAAGCAGACAACAGCCGATCAAGCTGTTCTCTTGAAATGATAAGTGGAGGTTCAAAGCGAATGACATTGGGGTTATTTAGGGTATAAGCAGTGATAATATGGTATTTGTTCATTAACTCGGCAGCCACCAGTGCTGCAAAGTACTCCTCTGCTATCTTATTCAGCCTGCCTCCTGTAATTTTATTTATGAAGCCCTTTGAGAGTGGATTAAATTCAACCCCAATTAACAGCCCTCTTCCGCGTACCTCCTTGATAAATGAAGGATATTTTTCCTGAAGCATTCGAAGGCCGTTTAACAGGTACTCTCCCTTCTCTTTTGCCTGTGACGCCAGATCCTCCTCAAGCATTACCTGGATCGCCGCAATACCTGCTGCCATAGCACGGGCGTTGCCACCGAAAGTAGAAGTATGGATCTGGCACCTCTCAAACCCCCCAAAAGCCCGGTCCCAGATGTGTTCAGTGGTGGTGAAAGCGGCAAGGGGCATTACTCCTCCTCCAAGGGATTTACCGACGCACATGATGTCCGGCGCCACTTCCTCGTAATCACACGCGAAAACACTTCCGGTCCTGCCAAAACCGGTTTGGATCTCGTCCACAATTAAGTAAGTATCGTACTTACTGCATAGCTTACGGACCTCGCTTAAATACCCCCTGGGAGGAACGTTCACCCCTCCTTCACCCTGAATAGGTTCCAGGATAAACGCCGCAATGTCCCCCTCCTTAAGCTTCATCTCGAGGGCCGAGGTATCACCAAAAGGAACCGGTTCGCAACAGGGGACCAGGGGCTGAAAAGGTGCCTGATACTTATTCTTACCGGTTACCGAAAGAGCTCCCATGGTTTTTCCGTGAAAGGATCGCTCGCAGTAAACAACTTTCTTCTTCTTTGAGGCCGCCTTTGCCAGTTTGAGCGCCCCTTCTACTGCCTCGGCACCGCTGTTGCAGAAAAAGGTGCGTGAGAGATTCCCAGGCGTGATTTGCGCCAGGTTATGGCCCAATGCTGCAGTTAGCGTGCCGAGAGAAACCTGAAGCAGGTTCGGCAAATTCGATACCCGTTCTACGGCGGCATTAATTTTAGGATGGTTGTGTCCGAAATTGAGGGCCCCGAAACCGCCCAGGAAGTCAAGGTGCTCCGCTTCATCCTCATCCCAGACGGATACCCCTTCGGCACGGACAAATTTTTTATCGAAATCAAGCATTCCCAGCAGGGTTGCAAAGCCGGGATTAACGTAACTCCTGTACAAGGAACGGACTTCTTTTTTATTCAGCTTGATTGCATCATCAAGACTGATTAAATCAACCTTCGATTTCAAGGCTAAATTCCTCCGTAAGACAGATTCCTACTGCTCCTTTTTCTTTATATTGCTCCCTCCACAGCTGGCGCACTTTTTAGGCTTACACCTGGTTTCCTTTTCCCAACCACAATCTTGACACTGCCAGACCGACATTTCATCTCCTCCTTAACATGATAATCTACCAAATGAATTAAGAGCGGAAAAAAGATGATCGTGAGTTCCTACATTCGTGATCTGTTCTTTTGCAGCAACTTAAGTTGTGCTTATATAATAGCACTGTTATGAGTTCGGCAACAACCTTGTAACCGAAGATAAAAAATATTAACTCCTATTTTTTCTCAACAGGGGCGGAGCTAAACAAAAAATAAATCCCCTGGCCCGAAAACCAGAGGAGGAAAACAACCCTAACACGGTTTCTTTTCACTGCTTCCTCTTTCTCACCACGTCCTGCACCGCTTGTGCCAATGCCTGGTGAATTCTGCTGTCAAAAGGAGAAGGTATGATATACTCTTCGTTTAATTCGGTCGGTTTAATTAAATCAGCAATTGCCCGTGCCGCGGCTAGCTTCATCTCGTCATTGACGCATCTGGCTTGTGAATCCAGCAGGCCCCGGAAAAATCCGGGGAAGCACAGAACATTGTTGATCTGGTTGGGGTAATCAGATCTTCCGGTTGCCATGATCTTGGCATAAGGTAGAGCTTCCTCGGGCATGATCTCCGGTGTTGGATTAGCCAGGGCGAAGACGATAGGGTCTTTTGCCATGTTTATAACATCCTTCCGGGTTAATACATTGGGGCCCGATACCCCGATAAATACGTCTGCTTTGAGAATGGCGTCATGAACGGAACCCTTAATGCCTTCGGAATTGGTGATTGCTGCCAATTGTGACTGGTACCTGTTCATCCCCTCCCTGCCTTTGTAAAGGGAACCGCCCCTATCGCACAGGATTATTCGCTCCGGGTCGGCCCCGGCGGCGATCAAGAGTTTGGTACAGGCGATACCTGCTGCCCCGGCACCGGACACCACAATTTTGATGCGCCCCAACTCTTTTTTAACTATTCGCAATGCGTTGTAAAGGGCGGCCAGAACCACAATGGCGGTTCCGTGCTGGTCGTCGTGAAAAACAGGTATATCCAGTTCTTCGCTGAGCCTTTCTTCAATTTCAAAACAGCGGGGTGCTGCGATGTCTTCCAGGTTAATGCCCCCAAAAGTCGGAGATATTTCCTTAACGATCTTTACGATTTCATCGGGCTTCTTTGTACCTAAACAGATGGGGAAAGCATTTACCCCGGCAAATTGTTTAAAGAGCATCGCTTTTCCCTCCATAATAGGAAGGGCAGCTGCCGGCCCGACGTCTCCTAGACCGAGAACCGCTGTACCGTCCGTGACAATGGCGATGGTGTTGCCTTTCATTGTATAGTTAAAGACATGCTTGGGGTGCTCATAAATGTCCATCGCCACCCGGGCAACGCCCGGTGTATAAACTATCGCCAGGTCATCGCTGTTTTCCGCAGGGTATCTCAAACTAATCTCAATCTTTCCGCCCGAATGCACAGCAAATGTTCTGTCTGTTACGTGTTTGATGTTGATACCCGGTATTTTCTTTAATTCCTTGATGATTTGGTGTATATGATCGATGTCGTAAGCTGAGAGATTGATATCTCTCGTGATCAGGTTATTGTTAATGCTGACAATGTAAACCGACCCAATGTCACCGCCTGCTTCTCCGACCGCCGATGTTATTTTGCCGAGCATGCCTACCACATTGGGATATTCGATCCGGATTGTTGCACTAAAAGTAGGAGCTTGTCTTGGCTTCATAGCTTTCCCCTTCCTCACATCGTATTATATGATTCTGCTGCAAAAAAGTCCATTTGAGTTCATAGAAAGCCGATTTAGTGTTCTGTATGGCTGTCAACTACTAAATACACCTGCTTGGATGGCTGAATCAATGTTTCTGCAGTAGAATCATTATATATATTTCTCAACAGAGTTGAAAATTCTATTCGTAAACTAAGAAGATCAAAATAATCATGCCTTGATTGAACCATACTTCAAAAACGTCGGGCTCTTGAACAGACTCGTCTTTTCGTTGCTTCCCGTGCGCGCTAAACCCAACTCATTGAAGATAACCTCAGCCCATTTCGGAATCTCTTTTCCCTTTCTCCATGCCAAATACCGTTCCAGGAGATCCTCCCTGGCAAAGATGAAAGAGCGAACATCCAGGGCGCGCCCGATAATGCTTAGAGTGCCTTTGTATTCATCGATGGCCAGCGAAAGGGCTGTATGAACAACGTCTCCGACACCGGCGGGCTTAGAAGTAAAAAATTTAAATCCCGCTCCTGTCCTGACCAGAAACCAACCGGACCCTGTTTTCACTTCAACGACGCAATCTTTCACATAGAAAGTTGGGACCGGGTTTTGGTTTCCGTGCGGTTCTAGCAGGTCCAGTTCTATGACTTCATCCGGTGTCGGTACGGCGTCAAGCCTCGTATCAATGTCAAGCCATTCCACCGCGTCCTCCGGCCTCAACATGTTAAGGGCAATTTCGTGTAAGGTTTGTTTCACAACGGGTAGATCTTTCTCGAGCATTGAAAAACCCGCCGCCGATTTGTGGCCTCCATGGGTTAAGAAAACTTTCTTCCGACGCTGGCACTCGTCCAATGCTTCAATCAGGTTGAATTCACCCGGCGAACGGGCAGAGAACTGCACCTTATCGCCACAGATTGAGCCAACCGCCACGGGACGCATGAGGGTTTCCATCAAACGCCCGGCCGCTATCCCGATAATCCCTTCGCTCCAGTCGGGAGATGCAAATAAAGCAAAAGCCCGACTGTCATCTTGAGCCAGACAAACCTCGGTAACCTTTTTAACCTCTTCCTGCCGCTTTTTCCTTATCTGATCCAGCTCCTGGGCCAACCTCTCTGCTTCCGTATAGGTTTCAGCGGCAATTAAACGGTAGGCCAGCATGGGATCGCTCATACGCCCTGCTGCATTGATAGGAGGGCCGAGCACCCAACTCATTACCTGACCCGTTATCCGGGAAACACCGGCTTTACTTAGCAAGGCCGCAATGCCCGGGCGCGGGCTTCTCCTCATTTTCAGCATGCCCTGCCTTGCCAGTATGAAGTTTTCACCCGTTAAAGGGCACATATCTACGACGGTGGCCAGGGAAACCAGATCCAGGAGTTCCTCGGGGTAATCCCTCCCCAGCAATTCGCAAACCGCACAGCAGGCTTTATAGGCGACTCCTGCTCCTGAAAACTCCCGGTAACATCTGGAACCCGGCAATTTAGGGTCCGTTACAGGAACACCGGGGATCGAGGCGAGAGGTTCATGGTGATCTGTGATCACCATATCGATGCCTAGAAGCCTTGCGGTATCCGCCGCATCAATGGCGGATATGCCGTTGTCAACCGTAACAATCAAGGTGTATTTTTCTTCCCAGGCCCGGTACACTTGCTCGGAACGGATTCCGTAGCCATCCTGGCGCAGGGGGAACAGGACAGAAGCCCGTGCCCCACACTGGTTCAGAAAATCGCTCATTATATAGGCAGCGCAGATCCCATCACAGTCGTAGTCTCCGAATACGAGCACCTTTTCCCTATTTAAAATGGCCTGAACCAGCCGGCGCGCCACCACCTCCATGCCTGCGATGTCGAAGGGCGAGCTGTATAATCTGCCGGCATGAGCCGTCATGCTCAGCCCCCGTGCCTGTAAAACACATTTTAAAAGTCCGAAAGCAGGGTACGATACTGACGTGTTGCGAAATCTCCAAACCGGCATAATCGGTACACGACTCTTTACAAGAATGCCGCGCCTTTATCCTCCCCTTCTCCAAACTTGGGTGCGTTTATGTGGTGTTTATTACCTAATAATAAGTTGGCTAAAAACACCGGCATTGAAGCGCCTTTCTTTTGTTTCTATATTCTTTAATATGACCGGACTTCCTGCTTCTGCAACTTGTAAGATGTCTCAAAAAAATAATAAAAAAAGGGCTTCCGCTGACGGTGTCAGGGTGGCCGAGGCGAAGCCGTTCAACCTGGCCGATAACGCCCGGGTGAAAAGAGACCGGTCCCTCTCTTTCGCCAGGATGCTTGATGATGGATTCGCTGAACCCGTTTGTCTTCGTTCTCTCCGGGTTGCCTTTCTTGTTGAACCGGCTGGGCCTGAGCTAGACGCAATCCCTCGCCCAACGGGTGGTGATGCGCTACAAGATGGAATCCCTGGAAAGGGATGAGGTCAAGGGTTACATTGAACACCACCTGAAACTGGCGGTAGCCAATTACACCCTGTTCACCGATTCGGCTGTCGAGGCTATCGCTTCCAACTCCCGGCCGGAATTCGACAGTGCCGAGGCATTCTGAGCGATGTTTTTGAAGAGCGATCCTTGATTTTCAAGGATTAGCGGGTTTGGGACGTGGAAAAACACAAAAAATGCATAGGCACACGATCACCACAGTATGGCAGCAGGTTCCCGACCCGGTTTCTCAAGGGCATCGGCAGCAGTTCTTTTCAAATGTCAGGCTTTGTTCATTTCTGGACAACCAGAGTGCCGGCAATAATATCGTGCAGTGCCTGCTTTTTTTGGGTAAACCCTGCCATTATGTAACCGACCAGGAGGGTTACTGTGGAAATGATTTTACTCCAATACCTTGCATTTGCCCGACCAAATGAGATCCGGTTCCTGCTAAGGTCAGTTACAACTATTCCCATAGCCATTTTTCCAAGAGTTGCTTGCTTAGAAGAACTCTCAAACAAAGTAAAGTAGAGCCACGGTAAAACCAAACCTAGAATGGAGTCAAACGCCTCTGCAGTTGCCTTGATGGCACCAATATCTACCCCAAGACCGCCTAAGAATATTCCAATCATGAACCCAATTATGAACCCTATTATCCACCTTCCGCACGACAAAACTATAATGTCAATAACATAAGCCACGAAACGTCTCCAAAATCCTGCGTAATTTACGGCTTTTTCTTCTGACGCGGCAACTGCCCCTGATCTTAACTGACAACCGCATCTAGAGCAGTAGTTTGCAACATCCGGGTTTTGAACCCCGCACTCCGGGCAGTACATCTCTTTATCGCCTCCAGTACAGAGCCTGTCCCTAACGGCGTAAAACCCTTATTGACAGCCCTCTTCACCGTTTTTCACACTGTGGCGCAACTAGATGTGTGTTCACCCCCTTTTTTGTATTCAGTTCCTTTTACACCTTCAACCCTTTTTTCGCATTTGTACTACAAGGTTAGATGAACAAGCACCTTGATCTCTTTCATACCGGGTCTAATCAGCACTTTTCGACTGAACCTCTTTGGTGCTTCCACTTTCGCTGGCTGAAGAAGACAGGGAAAGAAGAGGAGGAAAACAGGAACTTATCATAGAAAAGATATCCTCAGTATACTGAAACTTCCTTGTCGGCTGAGTAGAAACGGGGGAAAGCAAGGCTAATGGGAAACCTGCGTCAGTTAAACTACCCGAAGGAGTTCCGGATTTCTTCTCCAGCCGCGCCTTCAAGGCCTGAGCACAACCGCGTTTCCAAACCCCAGGGAGCAACTGACACCGCAGCCGAGATGAAAGCATGCCCTCAATGCCAATACCTCAACCCTGTCAGCGCTAGAAACTGCCTGGGCTGCGGCTCTCCGCTCCTTGACTCCTGAAGCGCCGGGAGCTTTTCAGTTGGCCTGAGAATCCAGCAAAACAAGCAAAATGCTGCGGATGGCAGTCTTTTCCACATCAGCGGAGAAGCCACTGCTTAAATCGAAAAGAATAGGCTTCTCCGCCGCAAATTGCTTGACCTTTGCGGCAAAAGCTGGGTAGGCGGCGTCGGTGAGGCGAAACCCTCCGTAGTCCTTGAAATGTGAGTCAGGATAGGGAACTGGGAAGGAGAGCAGTGGAATGTGTCGGAGCCTTGTGTAGCAAGGGTTTGTGGGTTTCGGTAACTGGCTCTGGCGAAGTCACTTCAAGCACCTTTTTGCACGTTTGGTCACCAATCGGGCACCAACTTCGGGTACCGGCTGGTGCCTCTTGATTTTCCAAAAACGATTTCAGGAGATCAATGTCCCCTGCCTCTCAACCCGCACAAACAGGGTCGAAATAAGCGCGGTTCCCCGGCGGCCAATGCATAAATCAAGGGATTCCGGCTCCTGTGGCGAATTGTTTAAGGAGAAGAAAACAAAACAAACGCACAAGAGGAAATCCCTATGTTGATCATGGTTCGACGCAAAAGCCCAGTTTCCTGCGGAGGTGAAAAATAAAAGCGCCTCCGGCAGGAAGAGAGCAGACAAATATCACTGGTGGATTTGCTATTGCCGTCCGATGTGCTTGAGCTTCCGGAAGATCTGGCCAAACTGGACGCCTGGCTGGATGATGAGCGTTTCTTCATACCGTTTCGGGACAAATACCATCAGTGTTTGGGGCGGCCCTCCGTGCCGGCGGAAACCTACTTGCGCATAACAGCACTCAAGCACCAGTATGGGCTCAGGGACCGGCACCTTTGCGCCCTGGTCAGCGACCGGATCAGTTGGCGTCAAATCTAGGGATTCCCTGAAACAAGCCGGTGCCCCATCCCAGCAGTCTGTCCAAGATCCGGCAGCGGAGTCTTTGGAAACGCTGAAGCGATGGCACGTTCGAAAGGAGGATGACCGGTTGACGCACCGGGAACGAATACTCAAGGTGCTCTCCGAAACCGCCGCGCCGCTTTGCGACGATTGTCTGGCTAGAATTGCCGGGATCGCTCCCCGTCAGACGGTTTACCAGAACTGCACCGGAATGGCGAAGGTCGGAATAGTGCAGCGCGGCCGGGGCAATTGCGTTTCATGTGCAAAAACCAAAATAGTTAGTTGGGCGGATAACAAAGAGAAACCTGATCTTGTATTCCTGAATTCAGGACGCAACAACCAGACGAAAACTTTATCTGCTCAAAAAATGAAACCGACGAATGCGCAACCCTGGTACTGGGAGGGCAACATCCAGGCCCAACTGGTTGCCTACCTCGCAACTCAAGGATATTTTATCCGGAGTGTTGCGGACACGGCGTCCAGGACGCAGGGAAAGGACATAGTCGCCGTTACCCCAGACGGCTGCGAACTTTGGGTGTCGGTCAAGGGTTTTCCCGCGAACAATTCCTATACCCAGGCCCGGCATTACTTCGCACAGGCGGTGTTCGACGTGATTCTCTACCGCAGCGAGAACCCTGCCGCGGAACTCGCACTGGCTCTGCCAGATGGCGTTCCCACATACAGGGGGCTGGCTTCACGCATCTCCTGGCTCCGGAGAAACCTGCCGCTCAGGATATATTGGGTCGACGATTTGGGTAACGTAAAAGAGGAATGATTTCGAATTACAGCTTTGTCGGCCTAACTCGCTTTATTGGTCGCAATCGTCTAGAATCGGTGGTCAATTTCGTCGGCATACCTACTAGACCTGTGGATATGCTGCTCGGTGGACTTGTGGGCAGGCGAAAAGACCTTGGTGTTAAAAGTCGTTTCACCCGAGACCCTGTATTTCAAGAGATCCGGTGGTTTTATTTTCCCGCCTGTCCACAGGGTCCAAACTCACCCAGGCCTTCGCCAGCGCATTGGTCACCTATCCATAGGTCCGGCAGGTGACGGCAAGAAATCATCCATGACGGAAGCAATTATGCAAATTATCGAGGTTCATCATTACCCTCCAAGGGGGTGGATTAAGACATAAATCAAGAAGGTGGTAAACATTTCGAAGATCATGTGGTAAATTTTTGATTGACAAAAACACTTTGAAGTACGTTTTGTTCTTCAATTAAAGGATCCGATTTGAGCAAAAAAGATACTGCGTTTACTTACGAATGAAACAATCGAACAACGTGCATTGCTGCTGACGATTTCCAGAAATAAGAAACGTAGTGGCAAAACGCGCCCTTTTAAAAAACTTTTTCGGGTTTTGTGCGGGTTTAAGCAGGTCATCTGATAAACTCAGACAAAAGGACCGGGTCTTCCTGGACTCCAAAGCACACACGCTGTAGCGTGCTTAATTTTTAGCAACCCATCAACTTTGCTCTACCTGTAACGATTAGGATCTTCGCCAATTGGTGTTTTAAATCTTCATTCGTCTTATAGAGAATAGCCCCTCCAGACAACGCGATTACTAACAGTAAAAAAGGTCCTGACAGCAGGAAAGCAAGTACCGATGTAGCTACCGTATAAACTCCGAAAGGAAGGCTAACGCCTAATAGTAAAGAGATTGCTTTTAAAGTGGTAGTCAAAAACATGAAGGCTCCGAAGCCAGTCGCCCCAACAAGCATCTGGGCAAAAGCTACTCCAGAAGTGGTTTTGAAGAAGTTGAGTAGAGCTTGTGATGAAAGTTCCTGTAAGCCGGTAGCCTCCTTGATAGCCTCTCTGTTTGCTTTAGAAAGGCTTCTAATTTCATCCTCCAGGAGCTTCCGGAACTTGTCCTGTTCTTCCATGGTCATCCTATTTAGCTTTTTTTGCAGCTGTTCTATCAGGTCATTTATACAAGCTTCAAAGACAGCGTTTTCTTTTGCAACGATATTCGGATACGTCCTAGTGTCAAGTTTATAGAGCGCAGCCACACGATTTATTACGGCCTCCGCAATCTGCTCTTCACTTGCACTCGCGTCTACACCACCGATGTCGATCATTTTAAGTCGAATATCTTGCCACAGTTTCGTATCGTTGAGTAGCTTAAGTTTCTCCATTTCTCCCCTTATTTTCGCCGCCAGCACATTCGTGTTCCATTCCGTGACTCGATCTATCTTCTCAAGAGACCTGGCAAAATCCCCAGCTCCGAGGTTCTCGAACATCCTGGCAATCTTGACCAGAGTGAATTTTTTTGCCGAATGAAGCGCCTTCTGTACGCCTTCGTTAAGGATGTTCATACTGGTCATGCTGTTAAGTTGCGCCAACAGGGATGCCTTTTCTTCCCTTGACATCTGGCTAATACCTAGAATAAAGAGCGGCATCTTTCACGCCTCCGAAATACTTTTGCGTCCATTCCTTCGCCATTTTAAACTCATCGGCCAAGCACAAGGAGAAAAGGTCGGCTCCGATCTTAAAGGCCCACAATGAATTGCCCAGAAGCCAAATATTGTCATCGATCATTGTGCCATCGAGAAGAGAGCCGAAAAATGGAAAGATGACTGCTTTAGGCTGAAAAACATCTACCATTAAATGTACGCCAACACCAAAGGCAGATGCTCCCAAGAGAACTCCTCCCGCTTTTTGAAGACCTATTTGCACCCAGCCTGCGCTTCCTTGCGATACGCCATTGCGCCACTTGTTATACAAGTAACGAAGCACCACAAGTCCAAGCGCACTGTGAAACAAAAAGTATCGGTGAGATCCTATTCCTAGCTCCCTGATGTCCAGGTCTGGGAAACCGTAGCAAGAAGTGATACCCCAGATCCCTAATGGAGCTAGTACAGTAATCTTTGCAACATTTCCCATGTTTTGTAAACAGACTACTACTTGCTCTTTGGCAATCCTGAGAAACTCGACATTAAGATTGCCCCAAATACCAGAGTCGTACTGCATGATAAGCTTATCAATAAGCCGACCAGCGGCTTCGGTGCTTTCCTTGACTAGGCGGCCAGGTAGAAATTTTTTGCCTACAATGCGGTTTATGCAGTCATTGCCCATTATCAGTATCCTCCTCAAGTTGGTAGACCGGCTTGTCTGGCTTAAAGTAACACTTACTTAAATCCATATTTCATTTATCTCCATAAGGACTGCCCTGATCAGGCGGATAGCAGACGACTTAGTTGGAGGAAGACCCAGATCGTTCGTTCCTGCTGGCAAATCTCCTGGTTGCGCCTTTTAACTCCGTTGGAATTGTAAAAACGCGCGAACCGCCTCACCCGCGTATGACGTTCCATGTCCGCTTCACAGGAAGGCGCAATATAGACGTAAATGGACATCCAATCGATCCCTCCTGGAAACTCAAGTTATTAGCATTTCCTATTTCGCCATCAGGCGCAGCTACGGCGCCGCATGGTTTAGCCGTTAGAAGTCGCGTTTCCTGAAACCACAACATAAGTAACCATCGTGCCGGAACCATCCCGTTTAGGCCGCTTGACCGTACCCCAGCTCCCCTTCCCGTCGAGGATCACGGCGCCCCATTAGACTTCTATGCCAAATAGGAGTTCCTTGCTTTCGGCGTCCCTAAGCTTGATAGTTACTGTTTCGTTCGTTTTTGCAAGCTCGCATAGTATGTTCCACTCACGTATGAGCCATTGAGCTTCGTGCAGCTTAACAACGTCTAAATCGCCAGAGCTTACTCTGTCTGGGCCGCAGTCTACTTTGTCCTCTTTTCCTATGTCGCGAAGGGTGAGACGGTGCTTTCGGCGGTACAACTCGCCCTTCAGGATTCGGTCGCTCAACTTAATTTCAAAGTTGACTTCAATATTGACCTGCGTTCCTAGCCCAGTAACAGGTTTATCTTCGGCCGGTTGTACTAGAGGCACCGGCTCTACAGGAAAGGGCGAAAGAGAAGGAAACGTTGGTTCATCGGTAACTTTAAGACCCCAACGGCGTTCGTAATCTTCGATTTCTTCGCGATGTCTTGAGCCTTTCGTGCCCCTTGTAACATCTGCAAGACGGCGTTTACACACAAGCCAACGAGCACGAAGATACCGCAGTTCTTCGTCGCTCATATGAAGAACCCTATTTTGTGCTTCTGGGAACCACTGCTCGTAGTAGTCCAGTACGTAGGTTAGGCGCCCTGCGCGTTCTAGAGCTGCTCCGCCTTCCCGCGCACTCACATATATGTGAAGCTCCTCTATCTTCTGATGCTCTTCTGGTCTTGCTCCCCTTTTCGCAACAAGATTCCTGTAAAGGAAGTCGGAAATGATTCTCTGTTCCCCTGCTCTTTCGTGGGTTAACTCCTCGGACCTGGCAAGGATGCCAATTACCCTCGCCAGAAGAATATTTCTATGCCATTTCTTCGGAAACTCGCTTATGAGCCTATCACTTTCACTATCTCCTGTTACATGTTCCTCTGCAAACTTCACGAGTCGGCTCCAACCTCTCTGTCTTATTAACAACTTGGAAAAGGCTGCAGGGAAGATTTCTAAAAAGTCCTTCCTGTTTTTTTCCAGAGCCAGTTTGAGGGCTTGGAGAACATAGGCAGTCTCGTTCACCTGAAATACAAGCTGTTTTAGGACGTCCAAATCCTCCAACTCCAGGGCGCTCTCGAACACGAGACTGATCAACTCGCCTTCTTTCCCTCTGTTCTCCCCAGCGTTATGCCAGGCATCAAGAATTGTTCTATGATCTCCTAACTGAGCTAGGTACCTCAGATTTTCCGGATAGAACTCTGTTTCAGCACGAGCGCGAATCAACCATTCAGGGTCTTCCCTGCCGTCTTGTGCCATCTGCTCCCATAGCTCGATTGCTTCGCGTGGTCGGCCTGCGTGATAAAGAAGCTCTGCTAGACGCTCGTAACGTACACATGGCAACCCAAGCAATTGTATTGCGTCTAGGATAAGGTCTACTGCTACCTCGATCTCCGATTTTTGTATCTTACTCGCAGACTTCAGACTTTGTATCATGTGGGCTACTTCATCAAGGAATTTTCCGATGAACCAATCCCAGTATTCGCCGCTGACCGCATCTTTCCGCCCTTTGCTGACAATGTTCCTCAATAGTTCGACAGCCTGCTCCCATGTCTTACTCTTCTCTTCGAGGAAACTTGCGGCCAAGAACCGTATATCATGCGCGATTTCTGGAAACCGCCGCTTAAGCGACAAAAGCTCTTGTAATGCTTGGCATGCCCAAAAGCACCTGCAAGCTTCCTTGGGCCTTCCAAGTTGGACGTAGAGTTTCCCTGCCTCTTGGAATTTCTCCTCAAATTCCAATGCCAAAGCATTGCATAAACTGGCACTTTCTGGCCTGTTTGCCCTGATGTAGTTCTGGGAGGCCAAATTCAAAAGATAGGGATCCTGCTTGGCTAGACCCTGATCGCGAAACTTCTCAGCAAGGTCCAGCGGGTTGTCTCGGTCCGTAAGCCAACTCTCGTTGTCCCCCTGCACAATCCCGCCAACATCTTTCGGTGTCCACCTTTGTCCCGCCTCATAAGATGCATAAAATGCCAGTAACTCATTCCGGAATTTAGGCTCGGTAAAGCACCAGAATTTCCTGATCCCATCATTTGAATCAACAATAAAGAGTCGCTTCCTGGCTCTGCTGGCCGCTACGTAAAGCTGGTTGAGGAAATATTCCCACGGTAAGCGCTCATCCGGGTCGGGGGCTTCGTAAGCAACGTTTTCTAAGTTTTCCATCCGTTCTACTAGCTCTGGTAGCTCTTTAATGGCGTGATCCCCGAAGCCGTAGAGCACTACCCGGTTGTATTCAAGGCCTTTTGCCCGTGCAGGGGAAAGAATATTCTTTGTTAACTCCCCGTCTCTCAAAGCAAGGTCGTTTAAGAATGGATCCTGCTCAATGTACTCCAGCTCGCCCCCTTCCTGGCACGGGATAATGATAATGAGTTCTTCCTGTTCCCTGAGGGTATTTCTGCATTCAGCATCGTCCCAGCGGAACCAGAAAGGGCTCACGTGCTCCTGCGTAGACCATCTCATTTGTGGCCGCAGCTCTTTTATCCCGAGCACCACACCTCGCAGGAGGTGGATTAAGTTGCACAGCTTTACTATCTGCTCCGATGACCTGTAGTTAAGTGTCAGCTCCTGGAAATTGAACTGGAGTTTTGCTTCACCCGTTGGGTCAAGCTGTCTCGCTATATTGTCGTGGAAGCTTGCTTTAATTGCATCCCAGTTGAAACCCGTAGGATTGACAGTCTGAAATGGGTCCCCGGCAAACGCGAACGGAATATCTTTTGCCAAATAAAGGGGTATTTGGCGTTTTGAGAAGAGGGAGAGCCTCTCCAACAGCTCTATCTCAAGGATAGTGAAATCCTGTGCTTCATCACAGAAGATGGCTGGGTACTGAGACAAGTCTACCGGCGAATTTAGCACTTCCAGGACAAGGTCCTGGTCGTCCCAATAGCCTTCCTCTAAGCATAGCTGCCTGTACCATTTATCCCATACGTGTTCGTAAATCAGCGCGAAAGTTGTGGTTGTCAGCGCTTTACGCTCCCGGGGGATTTCTCTGTAGTAATCGGGGTCTACCTCCCCGCCGTCCAAAGTACGCATACCTTTGATGTACGTGCGAATTGCGTGCCACGCCAGTTCCGAACTTATCTGCCTCACGTTCTTGTCGGGGTGTTTTGCCCGCCTCGGCTCCCAGAGCTTCTTGAACCGGTTGAACTGAACGTGGAAACTCTTCGCGAACCGCAATCTTTTCTCAGCGGGTAACAGCTCGAGCAGAAAACCGCGGAAATTGCGGAATGCAGAGTCTATTTCCTTCTGAACCGTTTCGTCGTTTAAGTCAGGAAGGTTGCGTCTCGGATCCAGATGCATCTTTGCGCTGCAAAGAAGTATGCTTTTTACCGCCTTCTTGGCCTGGTCCAATAATTCGTTGCTATAAGTCAAATACAACGGGGGTTTTGCCAAGCGCCTATCAGGTTCCGTAGCTAAATGGTGGGCCAGGTGTTCCGCAAAGAGGTATTGAAGGATCGTTGATTTTCCGCTTCCTGCACGTCCATTGATAAATAAGGGGTATCTTTCGCGGTTGCTTTTCCTGTCGAGGATAGACATTAAAATTCTTTCTTCCTCTGGCGAGAGCGCAAGGTTTGCTACCTCACTTTTTTGAATGTTGGCCCAGACGTCCTTATCGAGTGTGATTAGCGATGGGTAAGCGCGGCGACTGCAACGCAACAGATCCTCTTCGGATAGCCTGTCGCCTCTTAGGAACTCTTCGTAGCGTTTCTCCAATTCGACAAGGTTTTCCTCAGGTCTGCTGGGGTTCAAAGGGGCAATAAGGAAAAGTTTATTGTGCTCCGGGATATAGCGATACATAACCCTTATCTTTGAGTCCCGCGGGTGTACATAAACGTTGGAATCGAGTACGGGATTGGTTACGATATCGCTTACCGCCTCCCAGTGGTAAGAGTCATACTTAAACCATGGTTCCGAGGTACGTTCGTACCAATCGTAACTTTCCAAAATAACCCCATCTTCTGCCGCATAGTAGTGTCCTATGACTGCATGGAGGTACTCCCTTTCAATCTCAGTAAGCTTTGGCAGCGGCGAGACAGCACCTTCTGTGCGCTGCTCTCTAATGAATTGCAGAATTTCATCTCTTGACACTGCATTTTTCTTGTGAAATCCTTGTGGGTCGCTTACAAACTTCTCGTACTCTTTGTCTCCCCGGAGAAGGTACCGCACAAAACATAAGACCACGTCTTCCTCAAATATGCACTCCTCAACGATGAGCCTCCCTTGTTTGCCAAAACGCTTCTTGAGATACGGCGGGGGAAACCTTTCAAATTGCTGCGTATTCTGGTCTTTCTTGACCTTTTCCGCAAATGCATAGACCTCCTCAGTCGTGTTATAATGCTGCAAATCTCTTTTACATGGCTCAGTGATGTACACATAAATGAGCATACAAACCACAACCTCCCAGACCACAAATCTGCAAAAAATATACAAGCCAACCAATCAACCAGTCCCTCGGATACTGCTTACCGATGAGGTTGCCGAATTCCAGGTTTCACTGGCTTAGGTGTGTGTCACCCTTCCATAAATCGCAGAGACAGAAGTCACAAACGTATAGACCAAGGGTAGTCACACCCGCAAGCACCGCATTCTGTACATATGTACTAGTGGCAGACACAGCACTCTTGGTTTATGTAGCTGTTAATTCTACTCTTGCAGTTCCAACAATGGTTTTCATAAGCGGCTGGTGCACCCACTTTAGCTAACGCAGTAGCGCCAGTCCAACGCACCCTCTTGTCTTCGTCTTTTGACGCTACTTTTTTGAGCGGCTCGACAGCACGCCTGTCACCAATCCTTCCTGGTGCCTCAGCTGCTGCCCTGCGAACCAACCAGTCCGAATTTTTTAGTTGCTTAATAGGGGGCTTTACCGCTGGTGCACCTATTTTGCTTAGCAACCCATGTTAGTAATAAGGTTTACTTGAGCAAGCAAAAAGCTCTTTGACAACCGGAAATGGCGGAAATCGTCCAGTTCAAAAAGTCGCCGGGCGGCAGGCCCGCCAGACTGGAGCAAAATTCTCTCCTTCTCTTTCAAAGCGGCTTTATATTCCTGCTCCGGATCCCCGAGAGCTTCAACTTCCAGCTCCAGGTTCTTCAGCTCGGCTTCCAGGGCCTTTAGGGTATCACAGGATTCATCGTAACTGAGCCTGGCGGCTAGGTATTCTTGCCGCTCTTTTTGCCTGGCATCCTCCTTGTCGCCGAGTATGGTGTGAAACAGGTTTACCAGCGACAGCCCGTCCAGCCGCTTAAGGTCCCTTTCTTCGGACGCCAATCGCTTCTTCAGGTTGGCGGATCGTTCCCTTTCGACTGTTACCATCTTCCGGATATGCTCAAGCCTGCGCAGCAGCTTTCGTTTCTCTTCCACCCGCTGTGCCGCCGTGACCAGGCACAAAAAATTCCCTTGCTGTTGAAACTGATGCCAGACATACAAAACCCCCTAGACGGTTAAGGGGCTGAACAAACCTGGGAGGTACTAACTTCGGATGGTATAAACAACTGCCCTGGTTTCTTTTACACTATTCGCCAAAAAATAGGTTTTTCCTCTTCGAGCATGGGGAGATAATCGGCAAGTGATCTGATTAGTTCTCTTTCGTAAGCAACGCTTGGGATTATTGGTTTTCCACTGAATCTAGGAATCCGTTGCAAAACCCCATGATATCATGCCAAAAGCCGACAAGAAAAACCTGGCAGGTATCAAACAGCCTGCCTATAATTCATCCCCCGATTGATAAGAAACTCCATTGCTTCGCGGCGCTACGGACAGTAATGTGTCCGATTGATCGGGTATTATCAACCCGGAACGCTAAGCTGGAAAAGTGTGGTTGAGATGAAAAAGAGAGCGCTTTTCTGGGCCATGTGCCTGCCGGCTGTACTTTTCGGCATGGGATGCGGGGGGTTACGGGGGGGACCAGCAGGAAGACTGCGGCAGCAATCGAAAAAGGTTCCGCCTGAGTGAGCCCGAACAAGAAGCACTGATCGCCGAGTTCAAACGGGCGTTCCGGGAGTAAGAAGTGGAAACGTCACCGGCCTTATCGAGGACTAAGGATACAGCCGGAAACCGCCTATGTGGACCTGCTTTCTTGCGAAGGCAAAGACTGCCTGACGGAGCAGCAGGAAAAAAAGGTCCTGGAACTAATCAAATCCCATAAGCAGAATGCCTACGGCTTCTGTAGCTGGACCTTCGGTTGGTCGTGGACAAGTTAAGCTTCAACGTCGGGAAAATACGTCCTGGCCCGGCAGAGCCGACACGTCGACGACCTTTACCGGGCATATAAACGGAAGGTCTTTGGGGAAATGTTCGCGGCTGCAGAAAATGAGGCAGGAATACAAATTCCTGGGTATCAGTTAGAAAGATACGGGAGGGGAGAAAATTATGCCTTACCCGCGCACCCGGGATCACCCGGAAGCGGTTATTAAGATCCTGCTCGCGGTGATCGAGAGGACGCCCGCGGGCGGGGCCACCTTGGAGGAACTCAAGGAGGCATACCGGGAAGTGAAGGACCGGGAGCCGAGCGAGAAGACCATCCGGCAGATACCACGCCAGCCAGGTCACGGAGGAGTTGCCGGACGGGGGCCTCGAGGTGCGCTTCGAGGTGAGCGGCGCCGCAGAGATGATCCCCTGGCTTATGGGTTGGGGCGCGGCCGTGGAGGTGCTGGAGCCGGGCTGGCTGCGGGAGGCCATAGTCGCAACCCTGAAAGAAACGCTCTCAATTTACCGGCGCGAGACCGGCGCTTTTTAGGGGGTATGGAGGTGTAGCCGGAATTCCGCTTCGCCTGCGACGGCAACCGCCTTATATGGGTGGACTTACGGGCCGGAGGAATACCGGAAGCTCTGGGGCGGAGATGACCACGCTTACCCTGACTTTTTGGCCGCCACCACTCGAGCTTACCAGGAGGCGCGGGACAAACATCCGTTACACTGGTTAGTGCGCGTACCCTTTGATCTGGTGGATTATATCGCCTGGGCGCGGGAAAACCCTACAGGGGCAGGTCAGCCTGACGCTCACCTGGAGTGGGCAGTCACCACTTCTTCTCCGATGCCCAGGCAGACGGGTATATCGAAGAAATCAAGCATGGCCTTCGTTCTGCGTTGAAGTAACCAAAACCATACCACCGGAGCAGGCTGCGCAGGGTGAAACATCAGGAATGGAGGGTCAACACGTGAAAAAAGAAAAAGCCGGCCTTATTTATGACGGCCAGTACCTCGTAGAGGTGGTCTTCACCGAAAAAGATTTTCTCTTTCTCTGGGGCGGCAACCCCGATGACTATAAAGATTTCCTTTTGACCAGAAGGGAAAGGCTTGAGTGTTGGGATAGGAAAAAAGGAGAGAATTTGCTGGACTGGATTGAAGTGCCTTTCGATCGGGAAGATTTCACCGCCTGGCTATCCGCGGACCCGCGCCGGGCAAGCCATACCGACCCCATCGGTCAGTGGGCTCTGGAAGTGGCAGAGGACCCGTTGAAGCTGTCTTCTTTGTGCATCAAACATGAAAGTTACACTCACATTCCGTATCCCCCACCAAACGAGCAACTGGATGTAAAAGTGCTGGCCTGGGTTATGGCGGTGCAGATAGAAAGTGAAAACCAACTATCGGAATTCCTCAAGCCCTTGCCATCTTGCTTCCTAGAAAAGTTGTTGCTAGCTTTTTATGCCACTCTCTATGCCACCAACCAGGAACCCGTTCCTCCTTTTCAAAGACTCTCCCGGCGTCGGGCTCTAGGGGTTGGATTAGCTCTTTTCGATCGGTTTGCCAGGGCAGAAAAACTGCCCCGTTTGGAGGGAAGTACGAAACGCTTATTTCTTCAGGGCCAATTTAACGAACTACCCACCTATCTTACTTTGAGCGGGCGCTACCGTTTCAATTTCCAGCCAGATTGGCGCTATCCCCGCCGAGTGGTACTGTGCCTGCCGTTCCTTTTAGCGGGAAGTAAGGTTGATGTGTCCTTGACTGCAATCTCGATATATGGAGAACCATCCCTCAGCCGTGAACAGGGAAAGCTCTGGAAGGAGCATCTTGCTAATTTTGGGATGGATTTCTGTAACGGCTTTTTTACAGCGGCGAATCGGGCCGGTGAAGTCGCGGCAGAAATCGAGGGTAAATTTTAAAGTTTAACCTTGCTTGCATAGTAGTTCATCTGCAATTTTAACTAACGTTTTCTGATCTTTTATATCGGTGACGCGCCATATTTTGAACTGCGCACTATTGCACCACCAGTTTCCCACCGAGGGGTCCGTCTCAAACGAAAGCTCTTGGTTGAAGCAATATGGAGAAGAGCATTTCACCTTTTGTAGCACATGGTCAGGAACTTGTAGTTTTAACAAGTGCTGGGGCCATGCGCGGCGCAGGTTTAGGTCTTTTCGGAACTGATCCGCATTTCCCGAACTTAGCGGTTGGTAAACTCCCGTAACAAACAGAAGAGGAAAACGAAGATCGACCTGCAGATCTGCACATACATCTTTATACCCTGGTCCATTCCTTATTGCGTCTTCGTTAGCTTTGATTAATAGAAAAGCAAACTTCAGGCAATTATTGTGTTCAAACACAAAATTCCCCACATGTTGGGACACTTTATGCCACACTCCATAACCTGATACATCCTCCCACATGAATAAGTTTTTACCCAATAAGCGATCCTTAACGTAAGAAATAAAGTCGCTAAGCATCAAGATGCAGGTTTTGTGAAATAGGTCTACACTCTTAAGAACTGTTACCAACTCACTTTTCACCATGAACGCCCCTTTTAATTCTCGGTAATTCGACAATTTTGCTCCACACTGCCGTGGTAAAAAACTACCTTGTTAATATCCATGTTTTCTAATTCCCACAAATAAACTCTTTGGTACCTGGGAAGGCAGTAGGTATCTATATTCTCTACTTTGATTCCTGGCCTCAAAGTATAGTGGCTGCCCCCTTTATCAACCCCAAAGTAACACGTACCAAAAGAAGATTCCTCCAGATTCACGCTGAATAAAAGCTTGCCTTCCCCCTTCCGGTAGCAGAGCATCCGGTAAGGGTAGTTCATAAGAGGTAATACTTTCTTCCCAGCTCTCATAAAAATGCCTTTTATTTCGCCGGTGAGGTCGGTACTCTCGATGATCTCCCCTTCTTTCAAGTAGTCGGCAAAGAAAGGGTCGCATACGGCCACCACAATCCCTCCAACTTAAGCTCCTCATTCGTGCTCTACCTCAACTTAACCCCGCATTCGATTGCTAGCTTCTCAAGCTTCTGCACATAGCAGCGCTCCGTAGCGCGGGTATCGGAATTTATTCCCTGAATTGTATGGTTGTCCCAATCCTTTATGCGGGCACGAAGGTACGAAAGGAGACTCCACCGGCACGGCTTTTACAGCCGGAACGCCTTAGCATTAACGGGTACTTACGTTATTTTAATCCAACACTACTACTGCCCGGCCTGTAAAAAGACAGTTTCCCTGCTGCCGTCCTTTCTGGCACCTCGCTTCCAGTACAGCATTGCCTGTGTTTTCTTTGGTACTTGAGGAATCAAATCGAAAGGCAGTCTCCAAGCTGGATTCAATAATCCATATTAACGTTGATTAAATCCAAAATTGCAGTAAAATTAGCCAAAGAAAAAGGCTTCCCATCCCGGAAGCCTTGATTTTTCTGGTGGACGTGAGGGGATTCGAACCCCTGACCTCTAGAGTGCGATTCTAGCGCTCTCCCAACTGAGCTACACGCCCATTACCTTTCCTAATATTATCTTGCAAGAGCCCCGCTGTCAAGTGCAAAGAAAATCATTCAGGCGCTTTACGCAGTTCCTCCACAATTCTTTCCCTCATCCCCCGCTTTACAAAGGCGTCAACATCTTTGAAATCAAGGTGGGGAAAGGTCTCCAGTATCTCTTTACCCATTATCGTGCCTTCCCTCAGTAAATCTGCCTTCTCAAGCATTTCCAGAGTCCGCTCGTCCGTTTTGCCGAGTTTAATAAACTCATCATACAACTGGAGTAGTTCTTCCCAAAATTTGCGAGGCAACTGGCCACTATTCCCCAAAATATTTCCCTCCATATAGATCAGCTTAAACCACTAAACTTTTGTTTACGAAGTGCTTCGTAGACAACAATAGCCACCGCGTTAGATAAATTTAAACACCTTGCTGCAGGAACCATGGGAATACGAAGACAAAACTCTTGATTCTTTTCCAAAAGCTCTCCCGGCAGTCCCCTGGTTTCGCTTCCAAAAACAAAAAAGTCGCCTTTTGTAAAATCAACGCTTGTATAGTTATTTTTTCCTTTGGTCGATATATAGTAGTAAGTTGCTTCCGGATATTTATTACGCAACTCCTGGAACGAATCATAGTAAGATATTCTTACAAGATCCCAGTAATCAAGGCCTGCCCTTTTAAGAAAGCGATCCTGGAGGGAAAAACCAAGGGGCCCAATAAGGTGCAAATTGCACCCGGTCGCAGCACAAAGCCGGGCTATATTACCCGTATTTTGTGGAATATCGGGCTCGTAAAGCACAATGTTAAACATCCTCGATTCCTTCTTTGAACATTATAACTCGATAAATTTGGAGATGTCTATCACCTCTTTGAATAAGACATATATTAGTCGACATACCATTCGCCTTACGAAATACCTGTGGGTAAATTAAAAGCGCTTTATTGCTGGGCTAGATTTTGCTAGGGGTCCTCCGCTATAATAATTAAGCATAAAAAAGTGGAGGTAATCTTTTTGTCGAAAAAACGCTATCATGACTCGTTATGGAAACCCGTCGGAAAAGCCATCACCCACTATAACATGATACAGGAGGGAGACCGAATTGCCGCCGGCCTTTCCGGCGGTAAGGACAGCCTCACGCTGCTCACTGTTTTATCAGAAATAAAGAAATTTTCACCTGTTAAATTTGACATCGTGGGAGTAACCGTTGACCTGGGGTTTGGCGCATCCCTCGACCCCATCCGGGATTTCTGCCGCGAGAAGGGTATTACCTGGTCATGTGTTCATACACAGATCGGGCCGGTTGTCTTTGAATATCGCCGGGAACCCAACCCCTGTTCCCTTTGCAGCAAGATGCGCAACGGTGCCTTGCACTCCGCAGCCAAACAGTTGGGGTGTAACAAGGTGGCTCTTGCACACCACCTTGACGATGCCATTGAGACATTCTTTTTATGCCTTTTTTACGAACGGCGGATCAAAACTTTCCAGCCGGTCAGCTACCTGTCACGGCGTGAGATCACGTTGATCCGGCCGTTAATCTACGTCAGGGAGAAGACGATCGAGCACTTTGTTCAAACCTTTCAGTTCCCCGTTATTCAAAACCCCTGCCCTGCCAACCACCATACTAAGCGGGAAGAAATGAAGGAGTTAGTGGCTTACCTCGAACATAAATTTCCCGGTGTCAGGAGCAGGCTTCTGACGGCCTTCGCCAATGCAAAGCCGGATTACCTCTGGAAAAAATGATCCCTAAAAAAATGGGCAGCCGTTTCGCCCATTGCCTCATAACCGGCCTTGTTAGGATGGACTCCGTCTACATACAGGTTATCACTTACAGTACCTGACTTGGGATCGATAAAGGGCGGAGCAAAATCTATTATCGCCAGTTCGAACCGTCCGGCGGTATCCCGGTAGGCCGAGCAGATCCGTTTAAGCTTTTCGGATACCAAGGGATCATCTACAGGAAGGGGAAGGCCTATAACCGGTTGGATATTGTTATCAACAGCAGCTTTGATCATTTCTTCCAGGTAGTAAACCGTTTGGGCAATGGTAACCTCGCTGCAGAAGGCATCATTGGTGCCCCCGAGTATCACAACGGCAAGAGGCTCCCTCTTAAGCACATCACCTGGAAACCTCCTCGCCATATCCTCGACGGTATCCCCGTTGACACCCGCGTTCACCAAATTGAGACCGGTTTTACGGGCAGCGTAATAAACCCAGGAATACCTTGGCCCGTAAGGGTAACCGTAAGTGAGGCTGTCACCTAAACAAACGATTCTCTTCCTGCGTTCCATTCTGCTGCCCCCTTTATGACTTAACCTCGAGGCTGCGCAGCCTGTTGATGGCAGCCGCAATCTCGTATCTGCGCGGCCTGGCGTAATCCCCTACTTTTTCATCTTTGAAAGGAGCAATTATATCGAGCCCGTATTTATCCAAATCTCGCTCTACGCTGTCTATTACCTCCGCAAGGGTCCGGTGGCCATCAAAATACCTTTTCCAGGCATAAAAGATAATGTCGGCAATGGCGCGGGTCTGGCTGACATCTACCAGCTGCTCCACGTGATCAAGTTCTATCCGGTAATGACCGAATTGAACAGTATCCAAACCCTTTGCCCCAACCTTTACTTTTCGTCCCCGCTGGGGGTCGAAACTTTGCGGCAAGGGAATGCGCGGCCTGATCTCTCCGAATTCATCTCCCCCTTCAGGAATCCTTCGCAACTGATACTTCTGTGTTATGGTCCTTGCCTGGGCTGTGACATTGCGCGGCCTATACTCATCCATCATGATAACGTGATCCGCCACATCCAGATAGTCTCCTGACCCTCCTACAACGATAATGCTGGATACGCCGAAATCTTTCCACAACTGGCGCACCTTATCAAGAAACGGGGTAATCGGCTCTTTTTCTTTTGAAACAAGGGCCTGCATCCGCACATCCCTGATCATGAAATTGGTGGCGCTGGTGTCCTCGTCGATCAGCAGCAACTTGCAGCCGATTTCCAGCGCTTCGATGATGTTGGCTGCCTGGGAGGTACTGCCGCTGGCATTTTCTGTAGTAAAACGACGGGTGTCCTGGTTAAATGGAAGATTATTAATGAAAGGGCTGATGTCAACCTTTTCAACCCTTCTCCCGTCCTCTGCTCGAATTTTTACAGCATCCCTGATTGTGATTACCCATTCCCTGCCGTCCCCCGGGATGTGATTATAAATTCCCCTTTCAACCGCCCTAAGCAGCGTGGATTTGCCGTGATACCCCCCTCCCACGATCAACGTCACACCTTGCGGTATTCCCATCCCTTGAATGGTCCCGTGGTTTGGCACATCAAAGCTCACTTCAAGATCAGGGGGGCATTGAAAAGGAATGACATTTGCTCCAGCCAATGGCTGGTCACTGATACCGCTCCGGCGCGGCAGGATGGAACCGTTGGCGATAAACGCAACGAGAGAACGCTTACTAAGGGAATCCCTGATATATTCCTGGTCCTCCATAAGAGTGACATACTCATTGAGTTCCTTTCGGTTAATTGCAATATAAAAAAGACTGTTTTCTACAATGGCGGGGATTTCCTGAAAGAACATCTTTTCGGCGGCCTTACCCATAATGGTGCGGCCCCTGGCAGGGAGACCGCAAACGAAACGTGCTTCCACGTAATCCTCGTTGATGACCACTGCGCTTCGCTCGAGGATCTCCTGCTTTCCGGAGTCAATAGCTATCAAGCCGCTTTTCCCGGTACCCCGAACACCAGAGGAGAATCTGGCAACCGCCTGTGCAAAACACCTGGCCAGATAGTCGTTCAAAGCAATCTTCCTTGCCTTGGTCTGGTAAAGGTTAGGGGGAAAGGCTGCCTCACTCTGGGCTATCCTGACCCTCACCTTCGAAGGAGCTGCGAAGGGGTCCCCCTGTACATGGTCGATATAAAGATGGAATTTTCCGAAGTCGTAAGCACCCAGGATCTCCTGATACGCCTTATACCCCTTTCCGTCAATAGTGTACAGCTTGGTCCTCAATACCCGGCAATCCTGCATTTTTTACACCTCTTTGACCGCATTTCCGCCTGCATATGCTTCCAGTTTCGTTAGCTGCTCACCCGTTCCGATGGCAATTAAAAGGTCGTTTGCCCTGATCTCCTCATCGGCGCGCGGCACCCCGATAAACTCATCTTCCCGCTTGATGGCAATAATCAATGTGCCTGTTTTATCCAGTATCCGTGACTCTCGAATCGATTTGTTCACAAGGGGGGACTCGCTTAAAACCACTATTTCTTCAATTTCTATTTCAGTTCTGTGATCATGGAGGATCGTATCCACAAATTCGACCGTGGCCGGCTTTAAGATAGAGATCGCAAGCCGCCTCCCCCCGATGGCTTCGGGCGCAATCACCTTGTCGGCACCGGCTCGCATTAACTTGCTTTCGGAATCCTCCCTGCTTGCCCTGGCGGCTACTTTGATCCCCGGGTTTAACTCCTTGCAGGTTAAGGTGATAAAAACATTATCCGCATCGGACGGCAATGTCGCTATAAGACCGCGGGCCCTGTGAATTCCTGCCTCGATCAAAGTGCTGTCCGCTGTGGCATCCCCCTCCAAAACAAGAATACCTTGTTCCCGCATCTCCCGGACAACACTTTCGTCATTTTCTATTACCACAAATGGAATTTTATCGTGCTGAAACCGCTCGATTACCTCTCGTCCAACCCTTCCTGCCCCACAGATAATAATGTGGTTATCAAGTTTAGAGATTTTCCTCTGCATACTCTGCCTCCCCAAAACCTCGCTCAACCTTCCCTCCACAATAACTGCAAATCCGGTGCCCAACACATATAAGACAAACCCTATTCCGAACAATGTAAAGATCATTGTAAATATCTTTCCGGCCGGCGTTACAGGAACAATATCCCCGTAGCCGACCGCCGTAAGGGAAACAACGGTAAACCATAAGGCATCGAGAAAGGAGTAACCCTCGAGATATTTAATTCCGAAGACACTGAGCAGAATTATCAGCAGCAAACACGCCAGCAAACGGGCCCATAGCGGAACCTTCTTCACCCATTCATCTCTCCGTCATGCTTTCGCCTCGTTTTCAGCATTAGCAAGAGCCCATGCCTCATTAACAAGCATCGATACCAGCTCTGTAAAAGAAATTCCCGCTGCTTTTGCGGCATCCGGGAACAGGCTGGTCTCGGTCATCCCTGGAATTGTATTTGCCTCCAATACGTAAGGAACATCATCGGCGCTGACCATAAAATCAACCCGTGCAAACTGCCTGCAGTTCAGTGCTTTAAAAGTTTTTAAAGCCATTGCTTCAACCTTTTGAGCGGTCTGTGGGGAGATACGGGCAGGGATGATATGGTGACTTAAACCTTTGCTGTATTTTGCCGTGTAATCGTAAAAGCCGGTTTCCGAAACGATTTCGATTAAAGGTAAGACCTGCGGCTCTGCGGTCCCAAGAACCGATGCTGTCACCTCGACACCCTCAATAAATTTTTCAGCTAAAATCGTGTCGTCATACTGCAGCGCATTATGGATAGCCTTCTCCAGGTCTATCTCATTTCGAGCCACGGAAATACCAATCGTAGACCCCTGGCGGGCAGGTTTCACAACCACCGGGAATCCCAGTTTATAAATCGCACTGGCGGCTGCCTGTTTCAAATCCGTGTTTCTCAATTCTTCTTCAGTAAAAACATGAAAGGGTGGAGTTTCAATTCCCTCGTAGATCAGGACTTTCTTCGTCATCACCTTATCCATGGCCAGGGCACTTGCAAGGACACCTGAACCCGTATAGGGAAAGCCCAGCATTTCAAGCAAACCCTGGATTATCCCGTCTTCACCGTACCTGCCGTGAAGGGCGATAAAGACTACATCAGGATGAAACTCCTCGAGATCTCGTACTAAATTTAAAGCCGGGTCAATTTCCCGAACTAAATATCCGTTATCGGCAAGGGCTTTAGAGATCTGTTTGCCCGTCTTGATGGAGATCTCTCGTTCTGAAGAACGGCCTCCCAGCAACACAGCTACTTTCCGTGGTTTCATTACCACTGTAAGTTCACCCCAATATTTTAAAAGTGCAGTTCCTGATTCCTTACTATTCGTATGTCTTCAAAATGATGCTTTGACACATTCATTTTTTTTCGTTATAATTATACACTGAAAAGTGGAAAAACGCAGGGGTGTAGCTCAATTGGTAGAGTAGCGGACTCCAAATCCGTTGGTTGCGGGTTCGAGCCCTGCCACCCCTGCCAAAGAAAACAATAACGGCAAGGCTTCCGGGGTTGGAAATACTTGCCGTTTTGTTTTTGAATCGATTTTTCTACCAAATATCTATACCGAGGAAAATTCATCCCCGTTACAATGTCATCTCTCCTGCTAACCGCTTCCTTTTACACCTCTGCATTAAGTGGCCTTATAAGTTTATCGCAATACTGATGTTTGAATGTCTCAGCCTTTCGTATATTTTACCTTGGGACGTACTCCTACCTTGATAAGGAGGCAGGCACGGGTATGTCTCAAAGCATGTCAAGGATATATACTAGGCTGGACAAACCAGGCTCAT
The DNA here is from genome assembly GCA_012840385.1 of Syntrophomonadaceae bacterium. Classification (GTDB taxonomy): domain Bacteria; phylum Bacillota; class DSM-12270; order Thermacetogeniales; family Thermacetogeniaceae; genus DULK01. The sequence goes on along the minus strand of DULK01000093.1, from coordinate 145,479 downwards.
TCTGTAACCATCGATAGTAGTATATATGGCCACTAGGAGTTGTTCTTTGTTCACCACAAACCTTTTTACAGGAAAATTCAAGGAGTTACTCCAGCTAGACCCCTATTTCCTGGATCAGTTCTTTAATCTTAGCGATAGTATCGACCATGCCCGGCATTTCTTTAGTGTTCAGTGATCTTTTTCGATCCCACCGATGACAAATTCTGCGAACTGCCTGCTGATTTTCTCTTCTCTCCGTCTACAACAAGTAAGATTCCTGGAAGCATTAAGTCCGTGCTTGAACTTTTTGTTATCGAAACCTAGCAAAACAAAAAGTTCGCCAACTTTCATGATATTTCTTCATAAAAAAGGATTTTCTGCCCTTTACGAATAATTATTGTAAAAACGCTAGAAAGGGGGTGATTGGTTTTGAGCAAAATTGCCGGCTATAAATGCCCGGTATGTAGCACAGTTAACCCGCCGAATGCGAAACATTGTTTAAATTGTGGACAATGGTTACTTGATACTATTCACCAAGCAACACCTGTCTACAGCAAAAATCCATTTAAAACAATTCTAGCTATTTTGGGGACTATATTTGGCCTGATAACCTTTTTAGGTATCATCGGCAGTTGTATGAACCAAACAACAATGCCTGAGCCAACACCATCACTGGAAGAATTTCGAACTGCATCATCCGATCTTCCTTATGACGACCTGGCTCGTCATATTGATGATTATAAAGGCTCTAAAGTCCACTATATCGGTGAGGTGGTCCAGGTAATGGATAATCCTCCCTGTTTACGTGTTGATGTCGCTCCAAAGGATGAATACGGTTTCAGAAAGAGCAGTCAAGTCATTCTTGTTACTCGTAAAGATACCTCCGGACGTGTTCTTGAAAACGATACTGTAGAGTTCTATGGTATCGTCAAGGGATTAACTACTTATACTTCGATTTTTGGTCAAAAAATCACCATTCCAGAGGTCACCAGCTATTATCTGGATGTTATAAAAAAAGCCGGGGAGTAACTAAGCTGGCACCTTCGCTTCGATACTCAAAGAAGCCCGGTCCTCTTGAGACCTGGGCTTCTTTTTCGCTCGAGGCGCTTTGCCGATGAAATTATTCGGGGAGAAACAACTAAAGCCGATTCTATAACTTGTTCCGCAGTTACAGAAAAAACCTGTTCAAAACTCATACCCCGGATTGAATAGGTCTTCGCTGGCACTTACGCTACGACGCATAACCATTTCGTGCTTCATCGTCAGCACATAATCCCTTCTGTAATGGTCCGGCCTGATTTTGGAATCCACTTGTTACAAACATTTGTTCCGATTATAATTAAAATAAAATTAAGCCCAGAGAAAACGGCAAGCACGAAATTTTGGGAAAGCCATCGGGTGCTCCTGCCTGAGATGCGTGAAAAAGCCGTTAACCGGTGCTGCGAGTGCAGGTTCCTCATTTACATTCAAGGGGTTCGCGAAGTCCGTTCGGGATGCCTGTAGTAAAGCCATAGCAACTGGTGCTATGGCTTTTTGTATATTTGTAAAGAATCTATTTTTCTTTTTCTTTCTCCAGTTCCGCCTTTCGTTTTTCGATGATTTCTTCTGCCAGCCGCGCAGGTACCTCCTCGTACTGGGCAAACTCCATTTTGAAGGTTCCGCGTCCCTGGGTGATGGATTTCAGTGTTATGGCGTAATCGGACATTTCGGCTAAAGGAACCTGGGCCTTAATGACCTGAAGTCCCCCTTCCTTGGGCTCCATGCCGAGAATACGCCCGCGCTTGCCGTTGAGGTCCCCCATGATGTCCCCCATAAATTGCTCCGGTACGGTGACCTCCACATTCATAATCGGCTCAAGAAGCACCGGTGTTGCCTTTTCCATGGCCTTCTTGAATGCCATGGAAGCGGCAATCTTAAACGCCATTTCCGAGGAGTCCACGGGATGGTAGGAACCATCGTAGAGGGTGATTTTAACTCCTGTTACCGGGTAACCCGCCAGAACACCCTCGGTAATTGCCTCCCGTAGTCCCTTTTCTACTGCAGGTATGTACTGTTTAGGTACGGCTCCTCCAAAGATTTTTTCTTCAAAGGCAAAATCACCCTCCGGGTTGGGTTCGAGAGTGATCCAGACGTGCCCGTACTGGCCTCGGCCGCCTGTCTGTTTCTTATATTTACCCTCCTGCTGGACCGTGGACCGTACCGTCTCCCGGTAAGGAATGCTAGGTGCTCGGGAATTAACCTCCACGCCGAATTTTTGCTGAAGGCGTTCAAGAACAATGTCCAGGTGAGTTTCTCCCATTCCGGTAAGGATTGTCTCTTTTGTCTCAAGGTTTTTGTGAAGCCGCAGGCTAGGATCGGCTTCGAGTAGCCTGCTCATAGCATTGCTTAATTTATCTTCATCCCCTTTACTCTTCGGCTCAATGGCAACCGAAAGGGTTGGTTCGGGGAATTCAATGCCATCCAAGATTGCTGGTTTATCCTTGCGGCACAACGTATCTCCGGTTCCAGTATCCTGAAGTTTAGCCACTGCAGCTATATCTCCGGCTTTTACCTCCGGAACGGTCTCCTGCTGTTTCCCACGCATTACAAAAATTTGTCCGATCTTTTCTTCCTTCTCTTTATTGGCATTAAAAACCACGCTGTCGGACTTCATTGTTCCTTCAAATACTCTGAAAAAGCTCAGCTTACCCACGTACGGGTCGGCCATTGTTTTGAACACCAGTGCGGCAGGAGCGTCCTGGTCAGAGGCTTTTGGGGCTGGAGCGAAGTTAACCAGAAAGTCCAGCAGGTGTCTTACTCCAATATTGTTTAAGGCAGATCCGCATAAAACGGGAACAAAGCTATTTGCCTGAAAAGCCTTCTTTAATCCGGTATAAATCTCTTCATCCGTAAGAGGCTCTCCGTCCAGGTATTTCATTAATAACTCATCGTCCCCTTCAGCAGCAGCCTCCATGATCGCTTCACGTGCTTCCTGCGCCTTGTCCATAAGGTCCCCAGGAATAGCCTGCTCCTGGTAAGTACCTTCTTTGGGGTTGTACTTGTAAGCCTTCATGCTTAGCAGATCAACAATTCCCGAAAAGTTTGCCTCCGCTCCAACCGGTAATTGGAGAGGGATAATATTCCCTTTCAATTCGTCCTTCATCTGCTGCACAACCCGGTCAAAGCTGGCATTTTCTCGATCCATCTTGTTTACAAAGGCCACTTTCGGGAGATTCGCCTGGTTTGCTTCCTTCCAGCCAACCTCGGTCTGGACCTCGACCCCTGAAACAGCGCAAAGAACCATCAATACGCTATCTGCAACGCGTAACGCACTCTTGGCCTCACTGAAAAAGTCAGAGTAACCAGGGGTATCTAAAAGGTTAATTTTACAATCCTTCCACTCGCAAGGAGCTATCGCCAGATTAACAGAAATTTTTCGTTTTACTTCTTCCGGCAGAAAATCAGTAGTGGCGGTACCCTCGTCGACCTTGCCCAGGCGGGTGGTATGGCCGGCATTAAATAGCATCGCCTCCACAAGAGATGTCTTTCCCGCTCCGCCGTGACCGATTACCGCCAGGTTGCGTAAGTGCGCTGTTTCATAAACCTTCAAAGTTATCTTCCTCCTCCAAAATTTAAGCTAAACGCGAAAATACGCCGCATAGGACGTTTCGTTAAGGAAATGTTAATTACACGGAAACATTATATTATAGATTACCAATCAAGTCAAAAACAACTTGAAAAGGGTCAAATAAAACAGTATAAAACCCTGTTGAAAACCAACAATATAACTAGGTGCGCAAAAGGAGGTAATATGGGTCGAAATAAGGGTTTGATGTCTGAGGCACTCAAGTTCGAACTGGCTAAGGAGTTGGGCGTTTATGACATCGTCCAGCGCGAAGGTTGGGGAGGGGTTTCCTCTAGAAACTGTGGCAACCTCGTGCGTCTAGCCATCGAGAGAGCTGAAAGGAGTCTCATGACAGAGAACCGGTACCGCTCATAACACACCTGCGCACCCGCCGGGGAAACTCCCCGGCTTTCTATATAAAGGGGGCCTGGAACAGGCCCCCTTTAAAATAACAAGTTACTTTTCTTTGAAGGCTAAAGCACCGACCGGACAAACCTTAACGCACTCGCCGCACTCCGTACAACGGGATTCTGCCAGCGGAACGTCACCAAAAGCCGCTATCTTACGTGAGATACCTCTCCTGATGAAACCAATTGCTCCTACCTTTGCCTGGTGATGATCAACCCAAACGCACCTGCCGCAGAGCACACACCTGCCGGGATCATACTTAAAAGTCTTCGGGCTTTCATCCACCGGCACTTCGCTGATAAGTGGCCTAAGCCTGCTCAACCTGAGTTTTAGACCCCTCTCTCTAGCGATTTTTTGTAATTCGCAATTTTTGTTTTTTTCACACTTTCCGCAGCGCAACCGATGATTGGATAACAGCAGCTCAAAACCTGTTCGTACCAGTCTGTCGACACGGGGGGTTCTCGTATGTACGAGCATTCCCTCGCTCACAGGAAGGGTACACGCAGTAACCGGATTAGGCAATCCCTCAACCTCCACAAAGCAAAGCCGGCAGCTTGCGGCAGGCCGTTCTGCTTCTCTCAACCCGCATAAATGAGGTATGTAAATCCCGTTGTCCAAAGCCACCCATAAGAGTTTCTCCCCTTCGGGTGCCCTCACCTGGTTTCCATCAATTGTTATGGTTACTAAGTTGCTCGTCTTGGCTCCCCCCTCTCTCCACGATAGGTGGAGATACTTTCACGACCGCCTTATATTGAGGCGGGCAGGCTACCATACAGCTGTTGCATTTGACGCACTTGTCAAGGTATATGGCTTTCAGCATGTCATCCCGTGTATAGATGGCCTCCACCGGACAACTGCCTATACAAACATTGCACAGCTTGCTGCACTTCTCGGGAATAATGGCGTAGCTGATCAATTCCTTGCACATCAGTGCCGGGCAGCGGCCCTCCTGGATATGGGCTTCGTATTCATGCCGGAAATACCGGATAGTTGTTAGAACCGGGTTTGGAGCCGTTTTTCCCAACCCACAAAGGGAACCGGCCTTGATGTCTTCGGCAAGTTCCCACAGCAAATCAATATCCTCAGGTTTTCCACGTCCCTCGGTAATTTCTGTAAGGATATCAAGCATCTGCTTTGTTCCCAGACGGCAGAAGGTACACTTCCCACAAGATTCTTTCTGGGTAAAGTCTAAAAAGAACCGGGCGATTTCCACCATGCAGTCATCCTCGTCAAGGACTACAAGGCCACCGGAACCCATCATTGCCCCCGCCTGCTGCAAGGAGTCAAAATCAATGGGAAGGTCCAAGGCCGACTCGGGGAGACAACCGCCCGAAGGTCCGCCTATCTGCACAGCTTTAAAAGGTTTATCTTCTTTGATACCGTTCCCGACATCGTACACCAGCGTTCTCAACGTAGTACCCATCGGTACTTCTGCCAGACCGGTGCTAACAACCTTTCCCGCCAGGGCGAAAACAGCCGTTCCCGGGCTGTCGGGAGTACCGATGCTCTTAAACCAATCTGATCCGTTACGAATGATGTGGGGAACATATGAGAGGGTTTTTACGTTGTTGATGACAGTGGGCTTACTGTGTAGTCCCGCATGGGCGGGGTAAGGCGGCCTGTGGTTGGGTACCCCGGCGAATCCTTCGATAGAAGCGATCAAAGCCGTTTCCTCACCGCAAACAAAGGCCCCTGAACCCTGAAATATTTTTATATCAAAATTAAAATTGCTACCCAGTATTGATTCACCCAAGAGATGCCTTTCTCTGGCCTGCTCCAATGCAGTACGTATTCTGGTTACGGCAAGGGGATATTCCGCCCTGACATAGATGTAACCCTGCTCCGCTCCCACCGTGTAAGCCGCGATGATCAGCCCTTCCAACACCTGGTGGGGATTCGATTCCAGGATGGCACGGTCCATAAATGCCCCTGGATCCCCTTCGTCGGCGTTGCATATCACGTATTTTTGATCTCCGGATGCATTTCTGCAGGCCTCCCATTTTAGCCCGGTGGGAAAACCGGCGCCTCCCCGGCCTCGCAGCTTCGAATTCTTGATCTCCTCAAGCACTTCGGCGGGGTCCATACTGAGAGCTTTGGCAAGGGCTGCATAACCATCATGGGCGATATAGTGATCAATATCTTCAGGGTCAATTAAACCGCAATCAGCCAGGATAATTTTTTTTTCGTAAACGCCCCGGGGGAAATCAGCAAAGGTAGGGAATTGGTCGTTAGGCTCCAGGGCCGCCATGGCGAATTCATAGCACGGGTCGTCGTTGATCAAAAAATCCGTCACCAGACGCCCGGCCATTCCCTCGTCAACAGAACCGTAGCAGAGAGCCGGAAATCCAGGTTTGGCTATGATAACCACCGGTTCAGCATAGCAGTGGCCTATACAGCCTACCTCTTTAACCTCTACATCCAGGCTGCGGCAACTGATTTCGTCACGAAAAGTTTGCAAAACGTTTAATGCCCCCGCTGCTCTTCCACACGTTGCAGTTCCCACCAGTACCAGCGGCTTTTGTTTTAAGGCCTCTACCTTAATCACGGCGGCTTTTTTTAAGCTTTCATAGGCCTGTATGATCGTCCCTGTAGCGCTCACTGCATCCGACCTTCTTCCTCAACCGGTTTCTCTATCTCCCCTGACTTTTTCGATTCTATTTCAAACGCAAGCAATATACCATCCACCCTGATCGGTGAAACCTTAGCCTCTACCTTTTCATCGACTACTACAACCGGAGCCAGTGCACAGCACCCTACGCAGGCGACGCGTTCCAAGCTGAATTCACGATCCGGCGTAGTCTCTCCTTCTTTGATTTCAAGGCGCCGTTCAAATGATTCCAGAATAATATGGCCCCCCATCATGTGGCAGGCTGTCCCCATGCACACTTTGATTTGATGTTTTCCCGGTGGATTAAGACGAAACTGGTTATAAAAGGTGCCCACGCTGTATACATCTACCTCCGGAATCTTGAGGGCTTCGGAAATCTGCTGCATCGCTTCTTTGGGAAGATAGCCTAATCTGCTTTGAACATCCTGGAGGATGGGAATCAGATTTTCCCGTTCTAACCCGTGCCTCTGAAGCACTCCATCCACCTCAGCGCGGATCACTTCGGCTTCGCCATCCTGGAGATCCACTTTACCCCCCCCTATTTAATTAAATAGTAATCTTCTCCATACAGGAAAAATCATTATAGGTTAATTCGTTACCCTTACTCTTTTTCCTTCTTTAAATTAGTGGCAACTCCTGTAACCGTTTGATTCCAGAAGGCTGCCAAGCTGTCTTTATTATTAGCAAGGGCTTTAAGGGTTTTATCTATGTAATCCTTCTGATAACTATCGGCGTTCAACAAAAGCAGCGACCTGGCCCAGTCCATAGCATACGGTGCATTGGGGCCTAGTTGATGTCCCCTGTCACGGGCCCAGGCAACCGCCATTGCAATCTCTTCGTTAAGATTTTCTAAAACTTCGGGGGCACGGTTCTTGAGTATTGACGCCTCTTCCTCTATCTCAGGAAAGTCCAGGTATAAAAAGACACAACGCCTGCGCAGCGGTTCCGAGAGTTCCCTCTCCCCGTTGTTTGTGATGACAACTATCGGCTTGCGAGTTGCTGTAATTGTGCCAATTTCTGGGATCGTTATCTGAAAATCGGAAAGCACCTCTAAAACAAATGCCTCAAAACCGGGATCAGAGCGATCGATTTCGTCAATCAAAAGTACTACCTGCTCTTCAGATGTGATTGCCTGGAGCAGCGGCCGTTGAAGGATGTTGGACAGGGAGAAAAGTTTTTCCTCACGAAGCTGCCCATCTCTAGCAGACAAATGTATCTTTACAAGTTGGCGCTGGATATTCCAGTCGTAAAGTGCGCTGCTTTCGTCTAAACCCTCATAGCACTGGAGCCTGATCAACCTGGCGTTCATGATCTGGCTTAAAACCTTTGCCAGTTCTGTTTTTCCTACCCCGGGAGGCCCGCCCACCAGCAGTGGCTTTTCAAGGCGCAAGGCCAGGTAAACAGTATAGAGAGCGTCTTCTTTAATTATAAATCTGTATCTGGCAAAACCCTCACGAAGCTCCTCCAAGTTAATCTCCATTTGGCCCTCTCCTCATTAACCAACAGCCTGATCCTATCTGCGCCTGGCAATATACGTTAAAGCGCCATAACTGATGCAACTAATCAATATAAAAAGAATTAAGGAGTAATAAAAAGCGATCCTCATGAAGCTATCTATAATGGTAAAGGCCAGACCAAGAGAGAATGGGAGTATTAAAGAACTCTTCTTAAAGGAACCACGGCGGATTGCTGAGAAATTCAATATGATATAAAAAATTACTGTGAATAAGACAACCCGGATAAAAAACATTAATCCCCCTCTCCCGTCGTAAACTCGGTAAATAACTCCTTAAGCAGTTCCATGGCCCGGTAATCCGTTAAATCAACGTGAATTGGCGTAATGGAGATCATTTTTTGTTTGATGGCGGTTGTGTCTGCATCAGGAGCTTCTTCCAGGTCTTCAACTTCCCCACCCAACCAGTAATACGCCCGCCCCCGTGGGTCGGTACGGGCCTCAAAGGTGTTTATGTATCTCCTAGCTCCCAGCCTTGTTATCCGAATACCTCTTATTTCATGGGGAGGGAGTGAAGGGACATTGATATTGAGAAGTGTATCTATACAAACATCAGTTTTAAGAACATTTGGAACAAGCTTTTTCATAAAAGAGGCCGCAGTGGCGTAATTAGGATCCCAGTAATCCGCCACTGAAACGGCAATTGAAGGTATTCCCAGGATGATTCCCTCAAGGGCGCCCGAAACGGTCCCCGAGTACAAGACGTCGATACCCAGATTTGGTCCCCTGTTAATACCCGCAATTACTAGATCTGGCTTCTTTTTAAGAATGCTGTTAACACCGAGCTTCACGCAATCGGCTGGTGTGCCGTTAACCGCCCAGGCACAACCATCAAAAATGGAAACCTGCTCGGCTCGCAGCGGGCGGTCAACTGTGATTCCATGGCCTGTTGCGCTCATTTCCCGATCAGGAGCAACAACCGTAACCTCTCCGAGTTCTCGCACAGCCGACCAAAGTGCAGCCAAACCCTTGGCATAAATTCCATCGTCATTTGTCAGTAAAATATTCATTGCTCCTCCATCAACCTGTTGAGACTCGTTTAATCTAAAAAGCGCCCGGAGGGCGCTTTATTTATCTTATTAATCCGCTTTTCCCCTAATCAATGAAAACGCCTCTGCTCGAGTAGCCTCATTCGATTTAAATATGCCCCGTACTGCAGAAGTTAAAGTCTTGGAACCGGCTTTTTTTATCCCTCGCATGGTCATACACATGTGCTCTGCCTCCACCACCACGATGACTCCTAACGGATTCAAGGCATCCATAATTGTGTCCGCTATTTGAGAGGTCAACCTTTCTTGCAACTGAGGCCTTTTTGCAAAACCCTCCACGACCCGGGCTAATTTGCTCAAACCTGTTATTCTACCCTGGCGGGGAATATAGGCAACGTGAGCTTTCCCATAGAACGGCAGAAAGTGGTGTTCACATATAGAATATAAGGGAATGTCTTTCACTAACACCATTTCGTCGTGATTTTCGGAAAAGAAAACATTTAGCTCTTCCCTCGGGTCATAATACAGGCCACAAAATATCTCCTCATACATCCGGGCCACACGTTCGGGTGTTGCTCGCAGACCTTCACGTTCTGGATCCTCTCCAATTCCCTCCAGTATAAGGCGCACGCCCTGTACAATTTTCTCACGATCCATTCCTTTTGCCGTTTTAGAAGTCATTCACATATCCCCCCGTAAAATCCGCATCTCGTCCGATGGCCCGCAGCTAATAGTTTAGCATTCTCTCTCTTGATCTTCAATTATTGTGGACTTCCTTCACAAGCAAGAAAAGGAGATACAAGATTATTTTTCAATCGCCAACATAAAAAAAGACTTCAATAAAACATTATTGAAGGATTCTCCGAAAACGGCAGAAATCCTGCCCTAATCGTAGATTTTTTTTGCCTTTTCTACGACTGTTTCCGGTCAAACGATTACTACCAACCTGTACCAGTTCCTTAACCAGTCGAAGATACAACCCCGCGTCTTCTGATATAAACCTTACGTACGTTAAGCCCAAGTACTTGTCGGTATTTGCGGGTCTAACCCCAAGGCTTTATTATAGTAAAACAGTGCTTCATCGGGCTGTCCTTTTGCAAGATAAATGGCGGCTAATTCCCCATAAGCAACATAATTGTTAACATCACGTTTAACCACTTCCTTTAGGCACTCCAGAGCCTGGTCCCACCGCTTCATCTTACTCAAACAAACCCCTTTGTTGCATAAATAAGTAGCATTGTCGGGATCATGGGAGAGTGATTTCTCATAACATTTCAAGGCAAGATCATAGCGTCCCTGCTGCTCGAGGCAGATAGCTACGTTATTCAACAACAGGTGATCATCAGGATTTAACTGGAGAGCTCTGTCAAAATAGTCCAAAGCTTCTTGATAAGAACCCAAACTGACAAGTGTTGCCGCTATATTGCATAACAGGTCAACCTGTTTGGAGTGGCCCTGCTCCAAAGCTACTTTATAGGCTCTATAGGCCTCCTGGTAACGTCCCAGTTTTACAAGGCAAAAGCCTTTGTTATTCCAAAGTGTAGGTGAACCTCCTCCGTTCCTTAGTGCATTTTCAAAGTGTACCAATGCTTCTGTATAACGACTTAAATGACAGAGACAAATACCTGTATTTGTTAAAATTTCCGGGTCTTTTGGTAGAATGTTAATCGCCTGGTTGAAACAAGAAAGGGCAACCTCATAATATCCGAGTTTATCCAAGCAGAATCCTTTATAATTCAAAATATAAGCATCGTGGGGAGCTAATCTTAAAGCCCGATCAAAGCACTGATTTGCCTCAACATATTGCTCCTTCTGGAGGAAATTCTCACCTTTAATCCGCCAGAGATCAGGAGATTCAATGCCATTTGCAAGCACTTCTTCCACCAAGAGAAATGTCTGTTGGGCTGTTCTAAAATTCGGGCTCCTTGTCCAATATAAGCTGTGTTTGTTTATTGATGCCCGATTCCCTGATATTCTCCTTGTTAGACTAACCATTTTACAGCAAAGCTGTCTTACTGTTACTAGAAAAGGAGCAGATTTACAAAGCAAGATATTCACCTCCGTTAAGTCTCTGATGTTATACTTTTCTTAATACGGAAGGAAAATCCTGCTATTATTTTCCATTTTATTCCGCGCTCCTTCGCCAAACGGGCGTTCCCGGTCCCCTTTTGTCAAAAAAAGAAACCTCTTTAATTATGAGGCCTCTTTTCTTTATGTTTATCAGTTTTTTCGCAGTCTAGGCTTCCCTTCGGTCTTTTACGTAAATGCTACCTGGGAAAGTCTTGGCGTATTTCTTCAGTTCGGCGGCAATTTCGCTGACTAACCAGTGGCTGTCAATCTTGCGATGTTCATTGGAGACTATGGCTATTGAAAGGCTTAAAAGAGGAAAAATTTGCTCCCTTCCCCTGCGGTCAATCGTAAGAACAAAGCCCCTTTCCCAATCATCCTTGCTGTAAAACTTTTTTATTCCCCGGTCAAAACTCTGAATCAAGAGGCTAGAGATTTTTTCTGCTCGGTCCGGTGTCGTAATGGCAATAAAGTCATCGCCACCAATATGTCCTAAAAAATCGTCGGGGTTCCCGTTCTCTTGGAACACTGTAATTAAGGTTTCTGCCAGAAACTTGATGACTTCGTCCCCCTGTAAAAAGCCGTAGGTATCATTGTAGGCCTTAAAATTATCAATATCGATGTAAAGCGCAGAAAACTTCTGGCCTTTCCGGATCCTTTCCTTGATCTCCTTTTCTACGGCGGGATTGCCATATAAGCCGGTCAGGGGATTTGTTTGCCTCTCCTGATTGATCCGGCGTATGTGTGCTCGCAGGCGCGCCACCAACTCTAGCGGTTCAAAAGGTTTACAAAGATAATCATCGGCACCCGCCTCGAATCCCGCAATCTTATCAGCAGTATCTGTTCGAGAAGTAAGCATTAAGATCGGTAGGTGTGCAGTGTAATGATTGTTACGAAACTGCCGGCAAAGCTCGCAGCCGTCCATTGTTGGCATGATACGGTCAACAAGAATAATATCTGGACGGAAGCTTTTTGCAACGTCCAGGGCTTGAGACGGATCATGAAGCACTGCAGTCTCAAAATCCGCCTTGTCCAATGTATCCTTAATTATCTTTGTTACTAAAGGGTCGTCGTCCACAATCAATACTTTTTCCTTCAAGGTGTCTCTCCCGATAATTATTTATTAAATATATACCACTCAATTTCTACTTTTCCTTTCACATCTTAGAATGAGTTTACCATCAATTATCAAGTCATATTGAACTTACCTGGATAATATTTTAGAAACATAATAATATTTCGTGAGGAGGAGGGAACCCATGTCTGAAGAAAGGAACCTGCTTTCCAGTCTTGTGGATAATCCAGTCGTATTCGGCATTCTAGGGGCAATCGTCATCGGCCTGATTGGTACCATATTATTGTCTCTTATATTCTATTATACTCCACTTTCGGAATCCTATTTGCAGCCTGCCGGAACCACCCTTTATTTGATCTGTGCCTTTGCCGGAGGCTTCCTGGCATCAAAAAAGGCCGGCAACCGGGGAATTATGTACGGAGCCGCAGTGGGGCTAATCTACTTTCTTATTTTTCTATTGATCATGCTGTTTTCATCTCCTGCCTCACTTTCTGCCTTGACAGTTTTTTTGAGGGGTATTTATACATTAATTGTGTCATCGGCCGGTGGAGTTGTAGGAATTGCTTTTGTTGAATAATCATTAGGGGAAAAAGCAGCCTGGTTATAGGCCGCTTTTTTTACTTAATCACCCTTTTTAAAAAATCCCTTAAAAAACGTGGTAGTCTAATAAAGTAAACCCGCATCTTGACACCTCTCCATTTCATTTTTCCTCCCCATTATATTCAACCGGTAGATAAAAAGTGTTCGGCCAACAAAAAATCCTCTAAAATAAGGAATGAAGGTTCCTCAATTAAGTTCGATTTACTATCTCCGCCGTTTTCTTCATTTCAAAAACAAGAGTGCTGGCGAGCACTGCATAGTCCTCGGTTGGCAGATGGTCGGGTGCCGATTCATCAAAAAGGATAGTTCCGGAAGGTGGAAACTCATCATCTCCCCTCCAAATGACATAGGCTACCGGAACCAGAGGAAAGGCCGGGATTACTACGCTCCCATCCCCCATTTTTTCCTCTTTTCCCCCCATTGCTATACCTGCTTTAACCATCTGCTCAGGCCTTTCCCCAAATATAGTTACAAGAGGACGGATTGCTCTGTTATGAAAGGGATCAACATAAATTTGACCGGAAGGAAGCTCCTTGAATGAAATCCACTTATTTTTCAGAGGTGTGCCTTTGGATGAGTTTAAATAGTGAAGAATAAGTATTTTATTTACGATTGGAATATCCTCCCCTCCGGGCTTATAAACTTCCCCGCTGGGATATTTGACATGATACTCCTTGTTTAAAAATGGTAATATAAATTCATTTTCTGTTTCGTTGTATTTAACATTCACCCGATATGCCAGTTCGTATGGTTTCTTTTCAGCAAATACTTTTTGGGCTAATTCCAAGGTTGTCTCCCAGTTCATATAGCCCTTGTTCTGATTTAACCTATTTTTATCCTGGTTCATACCAAATCCCCTTTTCTTTTAAGCTTGTTAAGTTTAAGATTCGCTAATAACAAGGCGTGTTCCTGCTTCATATGCAGTAATCTCTCACCGGTGGAAGAGGATACAGTTTGACATTTCTTTCTGCTCAGATTAAAATAGTAGCGTAAGCGCCCGTAGCTCAGGGGATAGAGCGCTGGCCTCCGGAGCCAGGTGCGCAGGTTCGATTCCTGCCGGGCGCGCCATTTTTTTATCTGCTCCTTTAGATTATCCTAGACCCCCATGCTTTTCGTTCTGCGTTCCGGATTGAAACCGATAATTCCACATACAGCAAGCACAAAACGAACAAGCCGGTTCTGAAGTTTTCGTTCCATAATGCTGTTCTGCAAAGTTAATTTTTCAATCTTTTTCTGTAATGAAACATTTGTGGTGTTCAGCATGTCAAGTTCAAGCTCTAAATTTTCATTAACACGCTGCAGGTCCTGCTGTGATTTTCTGAGGTCCGTGATCTCCTTGGTTAGTTTTACAATCTCCTGGTGTTTCGCTTTGACTTCATTGCGCAGGCTATCCAGAGCCCGGGTGAATTTCTTCTCCATTTCTTCTTTCGCAGGCTCGGCCTGGGATAATTCACGTTCCAGGCTCCGCACCTTTTCCTCCAAAAGGGTGATTGTTTCCCTTAACTGATTGTTAACTCTCTGCAGGTCCTTGTTTTCTTTGTTCAGGAGAATGTTTTCCTGCGTTCGCGATTTCAATTGGCCCGTCAGATTTTTTATATCTTCTTCATACAGCGTACACTTGTCCTGCAAGCTGGCCACTTCTTTGCTGAACTCTTCGATTTTGGACAAGAACTGTCTCCGTTCACCCTCTAGCTGGTTAAGGTTGGCCTCCATTGTTTTTATCAAAATCTGTGATTCATGGTACATCCTTTCCTTTTCTTCCAGTGACCGTAAGGCTTCGTCCAACTGTTTTCGCTGGTTGTTGATTAACCTGTTTTTTTCTATATTTTCTTCTTCGATCCTGTGCAACCTTTCTTTAAGTTCATTTATCTTCTTTGATTCATCCTCTCGAAAGAAATGCTCATCAAACTCCCATGAAAGATCGTCCTCTTTCCCCCGAGTGAAATCATCTTCAAATGAAAGTTTTCGTTCTTGTTTAGCCTTGCCCACTCAGCTTGACCTCCTTACTGATAGAATATGTACGAAAAATTCTCTCCAGCCATAGTGGAATCCTTCGGAAATTATGGCAATAAGTGTCGTTTCCAATTTTAAGCCAAAATTTTTTTAGATCAAAAAAATCAGGTTGTTTATCAACCTGATTTTAATGATTATATTTATTCCTCTTCTTCGACAGCTACCTAAAAACTGTCTGATGGTGACGGGTTAAATGGGTTTTTTAGGCTTATTGTAGTCAAGAGCGTCCTTTTGAAGCCTGTTGGCGCACATTTCGCAGAAAAAAACGATCTTCTCCTGTCCCTGTTTCACGAACTTTTCATAGTCCTTATGAACCTCAGTGATCACTACCTTTTTTCCGCACATCATACAGCGCACTTCCACTAAGAACACACCTCATTAAGCGCTCTCTCCAAACAGTTAATGAAACGTTCATTCTGTTCCGGTGTTCCTATAGTAACCCTGATATAACTTGGATACCCGAAAATATCCCCGGTCCTCACAATAACCCCTTGCCTCAGCAAGGAATTAAATAATGTAACCGAATCCCGATTGACGTCAACAAATATAAAGTTGGCCTGAGTCGGTATGTATCTCAAACCCAATTTGTCAAATGCACGGTATAAATACTCTCTCCCCCTAATCACCAAGTTCTTGCTTTCCATAAGATGATCTTTATCGTATAGTGATGCCCTCGCTGCCTCCTGAGCCATCAGGTTTACGTTGAATGGTTCTCTCACACGCTGTATCATTGAAATGATTTCGGGGCTGGCAATGCCGTAACCGATCCTCAATCCGGCGAGGCCGTAAATCTTTGAGAAAGTCCTCAGGATAATGACGTTTTTGCCCTGTTCAATCAGTTCAAGGGAATTAGGATAAAGGGGATCTGTTACATACTCATGATATGCCTCGTCGAGGATAACGATGACGCCTTCAGGCACCTTATTCATAAAATCAAAAAGTTCTGAAGCTGTAATTATGGTTCCCGTAGGGTTGTTCGGGTTACAGATAAAGATTAATTTGGTGCGGGAATTAATTTTCTGCAGCATTGCGTCTAAATCGTAGGTGAAATCATTCTTGAGCGGGACTGCAATTGGCTTGGCGTCCATAACCCTGGCCACAAATTCATACTCCGAAAAGGAAGGTTGGGCAAAAAGGACCTCATCCCCCGGATTAAGAAAGGTTTCTGCAATCTGTTTTAATAGTTCATCAGAACCGTTTCCAAAAGCAAGGTTATCTTCCCGGCATCCCAGGTGCAATGCCAGTTCTTTTTTCAGGTAATAGCAGTTGCTGTCAGGATAATTGCTCACACGCCCAAGAGCCTGTCTCATGGCATCAACAGCCATCGGCGAAGGCCCTAAGGGATTTTCGTTCGACGCCAGTTTAATAACACCTGTAATCCCTAACTGACGCTCCACTTCTTCGACGGGCTTTCCCGGAACGTAAGGGCTAATCGAAAAAATCACTTTGCGCCCCAGATCCTTGATACTGCTCATTCAACTTCCTCCTCAATTTATTCTCTTCAGCAATCAGACCGATACAAAGCCTAATTTCGCATTTCCCGCGCCTGCGCCCAATGATCATAGATTCATCCCCGGTAGCTGTTTGCGTTTATTCTGCAAAGCTTAATAAAATCCTCTTGGAAATTTATTTATTTTGAAGGCCGTGTAGGTTTTTTTGATGGCGAATATCCTTTGTTACATGGATTTCATAAATACGGCACATCTGAACAATCCTTGAAGTGGTACGTTCTCCAAGAAACTGATCAAGCTGGCCCAACGAAAGGTTTGTTGTGATGATTACAGGAAGCTGGTAATTCAATCGGTAATTCAATAGGGAGTATAACTTATTGCATGTCCAGGGGGTGTAATTATGCACCCCTAAATCATCCAGGATCAAGACATCCACCTGTCTAACGCCGCGCAGCAGCGAAACATCATCCGGCTCATACCCTTCGCCGGTATTCCCTTTATTATAGGTGGCTCTTAACTCGTCCAAGAAATCGGGTACAACCAGAAAAAGGACCCTAACATTCTTTTTCAAAAGGGAATTAGCAATAGCGCCAGCCAGGTATGTTTTCCCGGCACCGACATCTCCTGTAAATAAAAGCCCACGCGTATGTGGGTTTTCAAGGTAATCATTGACGAACTGCCGGGCACCCTCTAATGCGGCGTTAGCCTGTTTCCGGTAGCCTCCCTGGTAATAATCCAAACGAAAGCTTTCAAAACTATAATCCTTTATCTCAGGTGTAATATTGGCATACTGATAACGTAGTTCTAAATAATGCTGTTTTACACAAGGACAAACCCTTACAACATCGCCCTTAAAAATCAGTCCCCGGTCACGGCAGAGGCTGCACTTAAAATAATCCTGACCTTCTTCATGCGGGGACTTTTCTCTTACCTCAATAATTTTCTTCAAACTGCAAATGATCTCGTCAACCCGTTTCATTTCAGTCATCCAACCTGTTTACATATAAATCTTTGTATTTTTCTTCTTTCTCTTCCCATCTAACGCTAACCTGGGGGTTCCGACCCCTTTTAAGTTGCCGCTGAGAGATGAATTTTTCTTCGTACTGCTTTACTTCCCGGACGGTCCGAAGATTCTGTTTTGCCCAGTGTGATAGAATTCTATCTATATATTTAAAATTACACACTCCTTGCAAAACCGCCCTCTTTAATGCTTCTAAAATGAGTTCTTCCGAATAACCCTCAATGCTGCTCCAATGACTAATTTGATCGAACTCGATCGGGGTCAGTGCTCTTCCAAATTCCTGCTCGAAAGCATAAATCAGACTGTCTAAATAGGGTGTTTCTACTCTTTCGGTTGCCTTTTTTGATGCAGCAACCTCGTTGTAGCCTTCCTGGAGGGCCTGCATCTTTTCTATTGCCCAGAGGTCCATAATTTTTTCAAAAAGCCCGGTGGGATCCATGCCGTTATCAGAAATGTTTAACAAACCCTTATACCTCATCCTTTCAAGTGACGCCTGTATCTTTTCCTCGGTCGTGTTTATAACCATTGCAAACTCACTGAGAGCGGGTTCTCTTTTCCCTGTTTGTTGAAAGTATAAAAGAGCAATGATTACCAGTATGTCGATACTTTCTAAGTTAAGTCTTCGTGAATATTTAAATAATAGATTAGGAACTGAAGTAAAACCGGCTGTAAAAAAATCTTTGCTAAAGAGTGCGGGTAAAAACCTTCCACCATCTTCCATTGGACACACCACCTTACCATACCACCTATAACTATAATTATCCGGTGCTTGCCAAAAAACCTGCTAAAAGAAGCAAATTAATTACTAAACATTTGTTTAACTCTTCTTTATAAAAGAAGGTTATAAGGGAATAATGATATTGTAACTTTAAACATCTGTGAGGGGAAATTATGCAAAACCTATTAAATGCCCTTTTGAACGCCTGGCAATCAAATTCGGCTGATTTAACTTTCCTGCAGTCAAGATGGCGAGACTTTGTTAATGCTAATCCGGTAGAAACCCTCGATGCAACCTTCTTTAATATGTATCAGAACCATCCCACACTTTTAACATTCTCACAATTACGTTCTTTCTTCCTTCCCCAAGTACCCCACATCTTGAATGGTCTGATACCATATATCCAACACCTAGGGGACAGCCGGAACCAAGGCTTCGATTCGGAACCGATCCATTTTGTCACCAGGGAGGTACGTTGTCTCTGTAGGGAGGCGATGCTCTATGCTCTTAACAATCCAAAAACATCCCCTCAAACCAGGGCAAATTTGCTCCGTGCCCTAAATTTGCTCCGTATTACACAGTTCAACTACGAGAACCTTTCCTTTGGCCCGGAAGAGGTGCTCGTTAATCTGCCTTTTTACCTGAAAAAAGCGGACGTATTGGCAGAACTACCTCAGTTCTTACCAGTAATTTTCACTACAGATGAGCTTAAATGCTTTAAAACACCGTTGTCAACTTACCACTTCACCGAAGATGATGAAATTGTCCTGGAGAAGCTGCTGGTTACGGCAAGAAAGAAGCATATCTTGCAAACTCTCAAGCATTTTGTACTTACTTACCCTATCGAGGACTATACAAAAAAAGCCTTTGCGATTTACATATCGCTCGGAGAAATAGTTCCCTGGGCAAAACATTCTTTCATCAGACGATTGCTTGCCGTAAGTTATCAAGAAAGCAGAGTACTGGCAATTACAAAAAATAATAGAGAGGGAACACCTCTCCACTGTTAGTTTTGTCAATAAAATTCTTTACAGCACCGCTGCATTGGGCTGGCGGTAACGTCTCAAGAAGCGATCAATTCTTTCTAAAGCCTCTTCAATTTCGCTGTAAGAAGCAGCATAACAGCAGCGGACAAAGCCCTCTCCGCTCTTTCCGAAAGCATTTCCAGGAACAACCGCTACCTTCTCCTCAAAAAGCAGGCGTTCACAGAACTCTTCAGAAGTCATACCGGTATGTTTAATACTCGGGAACACGTAGAACGCGCCCTTTGGTTCCAAACAGGGTAGGCCAATCTGTTTTAAGCCGTTTACAATCAACTTCCGTCGCTTATTGTATTCGGCCACCATCTCATCAATGAATCGATATCCCTCCCGGAGTGCCGTAATAGCTGCGTACTGGCTTATCGACGGCGCGCAAAGCATTGTATACTGGTGTATCTTCAGCATAGCATCTATAATTTCTTTCGGACCGGTGGCAAACCCCAACCTCCAACCCGTCATGGAAAAAGCCTTGGAGAAACCGTTTAACAGGATAGTTCTTTCCGCCATGCCCGGTAGGGAAGCAATGCTTATATGTTTGGTTTCGTAAGTTAATTCCGCATAAACCTCGTCTGATATAACCAGTAAATTATATTTTTCGGCTATCTGTGCGATCTCCGTCAAGTCTTCTAAGGTCATGATCGAACCGGTGGGGTTATTTGGATATGAGAGGAGTATGGCCTTACTTCTCTCTGTAATATGAGCAAGCAGTTCTTTCTTCTTTAAACGAAACTCATCCTCATACCGGGTGGGAATCATCACCGGGATGCCGCCGGCTATGGCAGTGCAGGGGCTATACGATACGTAGCAGGGCTCGGGAATGAGTATTTCATCGCCCGGATTTATAATGGCTCGCAGGGCAAGGTCCGCTGCCTCGCTCACTCCAACTGTAACAAGAATTTGATCGGGCCGGTAGTTCAATCCAAACCTGTTTGCAAGGTAATTAGCTATTTCATGGCGCAGTTCCATCAGGCCGCAATTGGAGGTGTATTTTGTGATTCCCATTCTCAACGCCTCGATGCAGGCCGCTCTTATCAAATCAGGTGTTATATAGTCGGGTTCCCCCACCCCCAACGAAATGATCCCTTCGCTCCCGGCAATTAAATCGAAAAATTTCCTGATTCCCGAACTGGGGAGTCCCCGGACAATTCGTGAAATAAATGCTTCTTGCATGAGGCACCATCCTTCCTTTCTGAGGTGAATATATAAAAATCTGACCGGTAAAAAGTAAAATAAAAAACCCCGTCCCAAGGGACGGGGTTTCTCCCGCGGTACCACCCTAGTTGATCCTCTCGAGGATCCAACTCTACCTCTTATACCGGTGAGGAACCGATCATACCTACTCGGAACACTTTCCTTTCAGTAGATACCTCCGGGGCGGCCTTCAGTGTGCTGTTTACCAGCCTTCCACCATATCCACTGGCTCGCTATAAAACAGCGCCTCACTTACTCTTCCCCATCACAGGATCCATAAGGATTATTTTAGTCAATACTACCACCCCACATTTCTAATGTCAATATTTGTTGCTGTAATTTTTCAAGAGAATTGCCGCAACTCTCTTTTGATATGCCTTATAATTTCCCGGTAACCGGTCAATTTTTGGGGATCTACGCGAATTAATTGAATTCCATGGCTTTTGCAAATATAGTCTTTTCGTGCCTGAAGACATTTTTCTTTAGCAGCATTTACAACTGCAAGCTTGCAGGACGGAATATAATACTCCAGGTCAACCCCCTGGAACCTGCAATTCTTTATAATTCTGGTATTTGGAAAAAGAAAGGAGAGTGCCCGCTGCAAATCATCACAAGTAGCAGTAAAAGAAATTTTCCCGCTGGTTGACTCCGCTGATAGAGGTGCTTCATAGAATAGCATCTTTTCTAAAATATCAAAGAAGTCTTCAACAAGCGACTCGTTAACCGGTAGCCTTTGTTTAACCAATTCCTGTATAGCTTGCTTAATATAGTACTCGCTGGTTCCAAGAAATTTCTCCAACAAAACCGATACTTCACGTATAAGATCGCATCCCCGACGATACAATTCTTCCCTGCTTTCTTTATTTTGAAGAGATACTGACATTATCACATCAATTAAAGCGTCAATCTTTGTAACTATCTGCTTCCCGATCATATTGTTGTCAGTTGGCGACATTAACCTCACCCCGCCTCTAGCAGCATGATCTCGTATAATTTTATTCTGTAGGTGTACAAGTTATGCTGAAAAAAGAACAACCCCCGGTCTGTCTGACCGGGGGTAGCAAGAGCCACATTGGTTAACTGAACAGGTATCTGTAAGCTTGTCCTGCCGCTGCCTTGGCATGTCCGATGGTTTGAGGAATATCCTTGGGGCCTTCGCAAACGCCGGCAGTAAAAATGCCTTCCGCCCCTCCTTGCATAAACCCGTACTTATCTAAAGTAATTCCTAACCTTTCAGCAAGGTCACGGCTCCCTCTACTGGGTGTTATGGCAAGAGACAAGACAATAAGATCATACTTGTCTTCCGTCTGTTTGCCAACCAGTGAGTCAGTATAGCGAACCGTCAAGCGATCATACGGAAAACCATAGATCTTGGAGGGAATGGCCCGGATAAACTTGATCTTATCTGTTTCGCGAAGTTCTTTGTTAAATTCACTAAAGCACTTCCCGAAACTTTGGAAGTCCATATAAAAAATATTGATCTCGGCATCCGGCAATTCGTTACGGATAATCTTGGCGAGTTTTGCTGCGTACATGCAGCAGACTCTGGAGCAGTAACCGTTTCCGATGGAGAGATCCCGGCTTCCAACACATTGAATGAACCCGATTTTTTTGATGTCAGAGCCGAAAGCAGCAACCAACCCGCCTTTTTCTTTAATCGCCTTCTCCAGTTCCAGGCCTGTGATTACATTCTTCTCTACTCCATAAGCGAACTCGCTTCTCCTGCTGAGATCATAGGGGTCAAAGCCGGTTGCCACAATAACGGCCTGCACATCAAGGGTAACAGCATCGCCATCATAGAGAATCTTGACTTGATAACCGTTTCCGCTCTTATTAATTTCTTCAACACGAGCACTTGTATAAACCTGAATCAGAGGTTCTTGAGCAACTTTATCCTTTTCCTGTAGAACCAAACAGGCAGCGCAACGATTGCATTCATCAGTGGCCTTGCAGCAGTACGTTGCTGCTCTGCCGCCAATCTCTTTCTCCTTCTCGACTAGGTAAACCTCTACGCCCCGCTCTGCAAGTTCGAGGGCACTGGACATCCCCGCGGCGCCACCACCAATTACCAGAACTTTTTTTCGTTCCAAGATTAACCCCTCCAATGCCCGCGAGTTAAAACGTCGGCCTGGGCAGAAGACCGGCTTTTTCGATGACTGTTGGTACTATGGATTCCCAAGCAACCGCCATAATGTGGACGCCGGCAACTCCCTCTATCTGCTGGCACCGCTTGATGTATTCGACGGTAATGTTAACAGCCTCCGCCTTCGGGTCCTCAGCTTTTTCAAGCCGCTGGCAGAACTCCTCAGAAACCAACATGCCGGGTACTCCTGTCTGCATGTAGCGGGCCATTCTCGGTGACTTGACCGGCATTAGACCGGCGCAAATAAAGGCACGCTTGTGTAAACCAAGCTCCCGCACCTTTTCCATAAAAAGTTCGAACCTTTCCATGTCAAGGATGCACTGGGTCTGCACAAAATCGGCTCCCGCTTCAATCTTTTTCTCCAGTCGAATTGCCCTAAACTCAAAGGGGTCTCCGAAGGGGTTCTCTGCGCAGCCGATAAAGAACTTCGGATTCACCTTGCACTCTGCCCCACACTCGAAGCACCCATCGTCACGGAGCCGTTTTAGCATGTTGATCAGCTGGACAGAGTCAACATCGTATACACTCTTGCAACCGGGGTGGTTTCCAAAGGACTGATGATCGCCCGACAGGCAGAGGACATTCCGTACTCCATGGGCGTAGGCTGCTAAAAGGTCGCTTTGAATGGCCAAGCGGTTGCGATCCCGGCAGACCACCTGGAGGTTGGGCTCCATCCCGTGCTCATAAATTAAACGAAGAGATGCACCCCAACTGGAAAGTCGCACAACGGCAGTCTGGTTATCGGTAAAGTTTACGGCATCTACTTTACCTTTCATTTCTCTTGCGTGCTTATCAATTTCCTCAAAGCTCGCATACGTCGGTGGACCAATTTCCCCGGTGCAGGCAAACTGACCCGAAACTAAAACTTTTTCAAGATTACTTCCGGATTTCAGGTTTTCGAATTTAATCTCTTTCAAGGGTCAATTCCTCCCTTACCAGTGTTCTCGGACCTTTATCCCGCTTCCAGTTCTTCGCCGGGATAATTTCCTTCAACTTATCAAGCTGTCCTAACGCCTTCAGCCTGTCGTAGATCAACTGCCACCCGCAATCAACATCTTTGGAAACCTCGCATTTTCCGTATTGTGAACCACCGCAAGGTCCGTTAAGTAAACTTTTTGAGCAGCGGGCTATCGGACATATTCCACCTGTCTTATCAAGTACGCAATCACCACAGGCAAAACATCTTTCTGCCCATTTTCCAACATCAAGGTTGGCCCCCAGGAACAAGGTGTTGACCCCGGGAAATACCGGAACCGGAGACTTCTCCGCAAGGTATTGGATCCCGATTCCGCAGGCGAGTGAAACAACCGCTTCTACGCTGCTCACATTATCCTGAAATTTCGCCAGGTACTCGGCATCGCACTGGCGCTCTACAGTTTGTTCCACAACCTCTATCGGATTGCCATCCTTGCTGCGTGCCAGTCTGATCTGTGAAGCCAGGATTCCTACTTCTTTCTCTCCCCCTGCCAGGCATACGGTTACACAACCGTAACAGCCGGCAACCAGCACTTTCTTATAAGGAGCAATCATCTCAAGAACTTTCTCAATAGGCTTCCTTTCGGCTACGATCATTTTATCACCTTCCCTGCGTTTGTACCTAACTGGTGAATTCTTTCGGCCATGGCCCGTACGGCAGCATTGAACTGGTTCCCCTGGTTTGCTGCAATATGTACGAAATCGATCCGCTCCTCTTCCAGCCCAATGTCCTTGAGGAGCTTCCGCACCTGGCCCTTACGCTTTTCTGCCCGTTCATTCCCCCAAACAAACTTGCAGTTTTCTTTATGGCAAACCAACAGCATAACACCGTCGGCGCCACGCTCTAGGGCTTTCAAAAGGTAAATAACATCAATCTTCCCGGAACAGGGAACGCGCACAATCTGCAAATTCTCTTGTAATTCAGGATCTAACTCCTTGGCGTACTCTGACGCCAGAAACCCGGAATTCTCACAGGCATAGGCCACAATTTTAGGAGGTTTGCTAATTTCTTGCAGGATCTCTTGATCTGAATAGTAGGGTAACTGGATTGCCTTCCCCGGGCATTCGGCGGCGCATGTTCCACAGCGGCGGCAGGCCAGAGGGTTCATCCGGGCCGCGGAATGATATAAATTGTTGAGGCTTTCATCGTGCACTATTTCAATGGCTTTATGCGGACATGTGCGGTAGCAGGTCAGACAGACTGCGCATTTTTCAGGATCAACACGAGGCTGTAAGGCAGGTACTTTCACTTTGCCGCTAGCAAAACGGCCTACTTCGGCAACTACTGTCGCAACTTCCCTATCGATTTCAACCCCGTGAATGGGACCATGGCAACTCCCCACGAAGTAGATACCCTCGCGGTTCGATTTTACAGGCAGGAAATGTACATTATCATCCTGGAAAAAACCGGCCGGACCAAGCCTGATCTCTAATGCATCAGCCAATTCCTTGGTTTCCGGGGAAGGAACGTAATCCTCCGCTAACACCAGATAATCCGAGGTTATCCTCAGGGGATCAAGCTGAGTTAAGAAAGGTTCCCGGTACTGAACCGTTGCCGCAATAACAGTTGAGTAAAATTCTATTTCACCTACATACTTTAAGAAATTAACACCTTTGGCCCTCGCAATTTCATAATTCTGTTCCAACTGATCTGCCGAAACCTTCATATCTTCGTAAAGAATGTTGACTTCTGCAGCCCCTTTTTCCTTGAGATCTATGGCTGCTTCTAGCGTCTTTGCATAAGAGAGCAGAGAATCGGCATCAGCTTTCCCTAACACAAAAGTAACTTTTTGACCAGAAAAACTCTTCTCGCGGGCTAAAAACTGAGACAGGGTAAGAACATGTTCGCCAAGTTCGAGCCCGCCGTACTTGCTCTTGTCATACACCGGCTGGGCTTCAAGAGCAACCACAACAGCCCCGAATTTTTGCTTGACGAGTTGCCCGTTTTCAATAAAGCGCACAGTAAAATTGCCCGCAAAACCTTCAATGCCGGCAACCCTGGCTCCTGCTTTGATACTAATATTAGGCGCCCCTTTTACAAGGGGGATGCCGTCAGCAACTCCAGGGTCCCCTTCCACCATCACTACCGGTTGATTCTTGGCAATAGCCAGAGCAGCCTTAGCTCCTTCCTTTCCACAGCCAATCACCAAAACTTGAGGTGTTACCTCAATTTCTTCTATGACTATTTCTCCACGCAACTGGATCTTGGCCAGCACGCTGTTGATGACTGCCACCGCACCCTCACTGCCGTCCTGTACTGAGGACAGGTCCACGAACTCCACGTCATAACGGGTCATTCCCTTTTCCTCTGCCACCTGCAGGAATTGACGCCTTATAAACTGGTCTGTACAGCCGGCAATCAAGAGGCGATTTAAAGAATACTTGTCAATTTCTCCCGCCAATTTTTCTTTCTCAATCTTTCCGCAGAGTGCACTGGTAATCCGGATATACTCAAAATCCGCTTCGCTCTGAATAACAGTCTTTACTTTCTCCAGATCGATATTTTTTGATATCTTACCATCGCAATCACAAAGGTAAATCCCAATTCTGATATTTTTATTATTTTTCGCCATTGAGTTTCCCCCTAAAAAAGACGAACTTCAAATCCCACTCCCCATTATTAGCTTTAAGATAAGTTTGAGTAAGGTCCCGCATGAGGCGGGACCTTACTACTGAATCAATTGGCGACAGCCTATCTCTGGCGGAAGACTTTCGCGTAAGAATCGCAGTAAATGGCCTTGTTCAAAAGCATGTCAGCCGTTGCAATGGCATCTACCAGTTCATCATCGTTGACATCCATAATCGCTGAATCAAGCCCCACTGTCATAGCCATCACGCAATAGGTGCGGTTGATCAACGGACGATGCGGGGTGCCCTGGGAAACGTTGCTAAGTCCTAAGGTCAAGTGCGGCGGCGGATCGGACAGCCCCTTAATTTGACGCAAGGCCTCAAGAACCTCCGGAGCATGGTCCTGAGCTACGTTGCAAGGAAGAATCAGCGGGTCGATAAACAGGTCATCCGGCGCAAGCCCAAATTCATCGGCAGCGGCAAGCAGTTCCATGGCGAAGGCCACGCGCATGTCTGCACTCTTTGGAATACCTGATTTATCCATGGTCAATGCCACAATCTTGGCTCCGTACTTCTTAGCCATCGGAAAAACCCGCTCGATTTTTGGTCTTTCGCAAGGGCAGGAGTTGATCAAAGCCGGCTTCTTGCAGATTTCCAATCCTGCTTCAATGGCGTCATAGTTGGTAGAGTCAAGAGCGATTGGTGTATCGCAAACTTCCTGAATAACCTCGACCATCCAGCGCATCGACTTTACTCTGTCTGTGGCGGTGGGTCCGACGTTGACATCGAGATAAGCAGCACCAGCTTGAGTTTGTTTGATAGCCCACTCTTGAATAGGCTTGGGATCGAACTTGGCAACGGCTTCTCCAATGTCTTTGAACATACCGTTAATTCTCTCACCAATCATGTAAAAGGCCATATCTTTACCCCCTTTTAAGTATACACATTGATTTTATTAAACCGCTAGTAAGCATTTGAAACCATAAGACCCTCAAGGTGTTTCTTCACCAGTTTCGCCGCTTCGGGATGCCGCATCAGAACCAGGTCTCCACCCGCCTGCAGCAGGGCCGCCGCGGTCATGGCTTCCCACATAATGCCTCGCGGCTTCTGTTCGCCCCAACCAGGGCCTGCCTCTTCAACAGGAGCAAAAGCTTCCTTCGCACGCCATGCTTCGGGTCCTGCCAGGCAGACTACCGGGAAGGCCATCATCTTGTCACCGATCAGGGCTCCCCACCGGGCTCTTTCCATAATTGAGTAAGAATACTCAATACCGTAACCAAGTCCACCGGTTAAGGGGTCGTTGATGATCTTTTCTGGGGATACGCCCATTTCGGTGAGCATAATGTTCAGCTGTTTTAAGATATTGATGTCAACCGGAGAACGTCCCACAATGCAGTGCTTGCCCATCATGCATGCTGCAGCGATAGAGCGGTAATTGTCCTTCTCGGCAACACCGAGGGCGATGTTTTCACCCGCCGCCGCTTCTCCAACGGCCTGCAAAACATCATTGTCTTTTTCAGGGTTGCCGGGGCCTTCTACCATCAAAGGTGCTCCTGTGTTTTCCAGGATAGCCTTGACAACTTTCGCACATTCATCCGGAGTCTTTGAGTTGTCCAGTTCCGGATCTGCACCCTTTAACTTCAGGTAAATAACATCGGCACCCAGCTCTTCAATCTTCTTCGCCCAGGCTACCGGATCGTTCCATACATCACCGTATACTTCCTCAAAGCAATCAGGCCAGTCCGGTTTGATATCCCACATCTCATAAGCAATTACCGGACGGTTCGGGATCTCTCCTTCAAACTGCAGGAAAGGCAAGGTGGAGCTCCCACCTAATTTTACGGTGTAAGCTCTTGTCCCACCCTCTTCCTTTGTTGCGCCGAGCACTACTTCCTGAACCTTGCCTGTATACTTTTCTTTCAAAATATCAACCGGCATAATTTACTCTCCTTTCTTGTCTAAACTAATAATTTTCCACATATCCCGGGATAAGCGATTTGGGGCTATCCCCTGGTGCTTGAAAGAGATTGGCAAACACTTTCCGGTTGTGCCTGATTTAGGCACCCAACCGGAGTTTTGCAAACGAGCCGATTCCCGAGGCTTCGCGCGGCCCAACGATAACTTCCCATCCGGAAAGTTCTTCGATCTTGCCCTTGATGGCTGCTACACCACCCGGGATGATAAGCTTCTTGTGGTTGACCTTCTGGTTGATATCGGAATCTTTCAGCCAGGGCCCGATTGTTTCACCGATGAATTTACCGCCAGCCCACGCCGTCATGACAGACAACCCGTCGGTGTCAAAGGCAATCAGGTAGCTCGGCAACCTGGTTGCTTCAACCTCGGTGGCCACCGTGTAGTAAGTAAGTGAGAAATTGGTGGTAATATAGACCGGCGAATCAGGTGTAACAGCACCGATCGCGTAGACACCAGGCTGTACCGCAATCGGCTTCTGCGGGTCGGTGTAGATGTTGCTGCGCCAGCTGAATAGTGTAAGCAGGCTTGCCAAATCCGTATTCTTCATTACGACAACGCTGGCAAACTTGGATACGTAAACCTGTGCCTGCAGGGCCTCCAGGTAGGGATCCTCTTCTGTGGTGAATGCAATTGCCGGATAACCGAAGGGGCGGAACCGCTTCTTAATCGCCTGGCGGCGAATCTGGGTCAGGTCGGCAAGTACCTTCGAGGTCTCGCGCTCACCGGAATCCAGGATCAGTTCTTTGTAGCCCAGACCGGCTACCTTCTCAACAAGTCCGGCCAGATCCTCGAGGTTCTTACCCTTGACAACAAGCGGAGCGTTGATCTTTTTAGCTATTTCTACCATCTTTTCATAGTTGTCGGCGTTAGCTGCATAAAGGATCGGCTTCCTGTCAGCAACCACGGCGGCTGCGGCTTCCATTGCAGCCGGGTCTTCGCACATCAGCAATAATACCTTGTTGGTCTTGGCTGCGGCAGCCTCAACAGCTTTCTTAAAGCTATCTGCGGCGGAACCCTTGATTGCAACACCGTCCACCACATAGGTCTGACCGACACGCTCAAATTTTAAGGCATCGATCTCGGCGACCTTGCCAGCAACATCGTCGGTGTCAGCTACTTCAATAAAGATACCTGTGGGATGATAGAATGTCTTGTCATGACGGAAGAGAACCTGCTCATCCCCCATCTCCAGCACATTGTCCCCGCTCCCTGCCTTTACGAGCTTAATCGGTG
Source organism: Syntrophomonadaceae bacterium (assembly GCA_012840385.1). GTDB lineage: Bacteria > Bacillota > DSM-12270 > Thermacetogeniales > Thermacetogeniaceae > DULK01. The sequence continues at coordinate 116,309 of DULK01000093.1, read as the reverse complement.
GAGCAGTTGCCGACTCCAGAGCTTCTTTCGCAGCATCGGAGACATGGGGGCAATCACTTAAAGTGGCTTTACCTGATGCCAGGTTCATAGCAAAAGCCATGCATGTTGGTACTCCACACTCTCCGCAGTTCGTCTTCGGCAAGAGTTTAAAAATAGCAAGTCCTGTTAAACCCATTTGTCCCTTCTCCTTTCTTTATTTTTACTTAGAAAAATCCGGGCCCAGCGGCCACCGCTCAAGGTGTTAACCGGTACACGGTGGCCTGCCTGGGCTTCTCCGGTTACATTAACGGATCCATCTTAAGGGCAGGATGTCCCTTCTCTTCGAGGTACGGCATGATCTCATCCGGTGTAATTCCTATTGTTTCATCGGCAATCATGTCTGCAAAGTTATCGCCGTAGCCCTCTTCCTTGCCACGCTCATTGAGCTGTTCCCTAAGTTGCTCCTTCAGTTCCTTGGGCATCCAGATGATCCTTCCGATGCCTCCGTCAGCAGGCAGGAACTTGCGGCTTACCAGGTACAGACGTCCGACCCCAAGGAAGCCCGGTGTCTGGTTGCCGCCGCCTACCATGCCGGCCAGTGTGGAGAAGGTCATACCTACCGGCGTCATTCCCTTGTGCTCACGGGTTGTAACCATGAAACCGTTGCACTCTGGGACAAGGGCCAGGATACACTCGCAGCAACCGCAAGTGGTCATCGGGCGGTCCATCATGGTGTACATGCAGACCGAGGTGGTCTTGCCCTGGGTTCTTGCCGCTGCCGTCTCGTTGATGGATGACCATTCTCCCGCTACAGGGTCAATCACATATTCAGAGGTGATCGGTACAGGCTGACAAACACCGGTCGGGTCGATCTCGTATGTCGCCTTGGCGTCAAGCCAGCTGACTGCACCACAGAGGCCGGTACGCTCAGGCGCCACGAAGCAGATGTGAGTCGGCGCAAAAGACTGGCAGAGGGTGCAGGTGTAGAAGACATCCACCGCGTCGTCACGCAGGTTCTTCAGCCTGTCGTCACGGGCCTGGTACTTCTCGCGAGCTTCTGCCAGGGCTTTTTCCACTTCGGCCTGGTCGGTGATCAGGACCACCTCAAGCCTGTCGACGATCGCAGCATATTCCTTCTTGAAGTAGGCATAGAGCAGTTTGCCCAGGTCTTTTAGCGTGAAGCCTTTTTCACGTGCTCCCTTGCTGATACGGGACCAGTTCTGATCTCTCTGGCCCATGTGCCATACTCCTTCACCGTAGTTGGTGAAGTAATGGATACGACGCTCCAGCACAGGCTCGAAGTCTTCCTGGAACTTACGCCCGTATACCTTGACCACGATTCCAAGCGGATAGGCCTTGCCCTCCTCCATCTGGTCCACATCGGGCCCAATCACTTCGATCTTGCCATCGGTGACCTCTTCTGCATCCACCATCTTTACCAATTCGAATGCCGTGGAGCGGCCGCCGCCGAACTCAACGTACATATCGGCCTTCCTGATGGTCTCACCCTCGAAGGCAGGGCCGTGGGCGATAGGAACGTCGACCTCGATGGCAGTGATCTTGATGCCACGTACCTCAATACCAATCTGGATCGCTTCATCGTAATCGGGTACCGAGAAGTACCAGTCTGGCCAGATCTCGTCCTCTTCCAGCGGCTGGTCGACGATGCACGGGAAGCCCATGTAAATGGCTGCGAAGCAGGCAGCAACCTTGACAATATCCCGTTCACCGAGAGCCAGGACGTAAACGAGGATACGGTCACGCTGGTAATTCCTGTGCATGAACTTGTCTCCCGGAGGTATTCCAGGGAAGATCAAGGATGCACGGAAGGCGTAGTTTACAGCATGGATCACCTGGGTAAAGTTCCCCAACGGGTAAACCGGCCAGGCTTCGATGTCAAACTTGTAACCTTTCTCAAGCAATTGTTCGATAACCTCATCGCACAGGAAGAGCATGAACCCTTTCTGCACGAGTTTGTTGACGATCCTCAGGGCATCATCAGATGTCCGGAAGCGGCCGACGATTACCACCTCGCCCGGGATCGTCCAGTCTACGTGCTTGATACCCCATTTACGGACATAGGTATCAGGAATAAACCCGGTCCAGGGTTTCGGCAGGAACTCATGGCGGCCCGTTGCATACCGGACGGCCTCAATAATTTCCGCCGCATGGATGACGGCTTCGCCCCAGAGCATTGCGTTCTCCAGGCTGATCTCCGGATGAACCTGGTCCCGCATCTTGTTCAGAATTGGTACAAAGTCACCCAGCTTTGTTATTTCAAGTCCACTCAATGCACGAATAGCGGGTATAAAGTAAGCGGTCTCTCCACCGTACCCAACCTTGTGATCAGGGCCAAAATCTCTGATTGCCTTGTTCAGCAGGATTTCTGCGTAACTTAATGCCACAATGGTTCCCTCATAGGCCTGTCTGAATAGCTTTTTTGGCTCTTTACCGGGTTCCAGAGAGCCTGCATAAATGTCTTCAAATCTCTCTCTGTCTACGCGCCACGCTGTGGACATGCTTTTTCCCCCTTTCCTCTAACCCGTTCTAAAAGGCCTGGCATAACTCGGTCTCATACACTTCAGCGGCCTTCCTATGAATCCTGAGTTTCCATGTACGGTATTCAAGAGCAGCTACCAGTTTCTTGACTGCTACCTCAGGATCTGTCTCGAGGATGAAGTTGCCGCCGAACACGTCGTGGGCGATACAGGTGACAACGCTCCAGACCAGGTTGCTTCCCTCCAGAGGCGGCATTGCACCGACATGGGTTGGAATGCCGTTGGCAATTACCCATGTACCGATGGCTACCGCTTTTTCACTCATGGCTTCCGGCGCACTGGCAACAAACGGAACCTTCGGCACGTCTACCTTCAGTTCATTGGCCATTGCCGTCCAGAGGTCAGCAGCCCTTGTGTTGTCAACACAGGAACCCATATGGAAGGCAAGCGGCAGCTTGTCAGGCAGCTTATCCTTGTTAGCCTCGTATAACCTGTCAATGAACGCCTTGAGGCCCGGCCCGGCGTACTTCTCTACGGCGTCATAGTTCAGCAAGCCGTGCTTACCGGCGGCCTGCATGACGCATCCGGTACCAACCATGAACACGTTGTTCTGGGCCAACCCTTTGATGATTTCCGTATGGTTCTTTTCGTAAACCGCTTCGAGGTTGTTGCAACCGGCCAGCAGGCAAACCCCGGCGATCTCGCCGTTCAGGATAGCATCGGTCAATACGCTGATCGGGTTGTCCGGGTTGATGGCAGCGAAGAGATCCATTAAAGCCTCTAAGCTGAAGCCAGCCATCAGCTTGTTCTTGAACTGCGGAACTCTGGTAGCCCTTCCGCTCTCTTTGCGTGTCTTGAAGGTTTCGATGGCAAGTCTGATCACACCGGCAGCGCTTTCTTTTGCCTTTGCCTCATCAAAGGCAAAGTGGTAGGACCCTGGAATCTTGGAAATCGGCAGAGTAGTCACAAGCTTTGTCCCGAAGCACTCGGCCACATTGCGCACCGCAGGCATGATACACTGGACATCTACTACCATGACATCAATGGCGCCGGTGGCGATGGCCAGCTCTTGTGCCATGTAGCTGGTTGCAATAGGAATACCGTTGCGAGACAAAACCTCATTACCTGTGCAGCAGATACCGGCAATGCCTATTCCCTTGGCACCGGCAGCCTTCGCCTCTTCCTCCATCTCCCTGGCCGTGTCCACAACCATCTGGCTCAATATCGGGTTGTGGCCGTGGACAATGATGTTGACCTTATCCGGGTCGATCACACCCAGGTTGGCCTCACTCAGAACCGGCTTCGGAGTACCGAAGAGGATATCGGACAGGTCGGTGGAGAGGTGCATTCCGGTGTAGTCACCGAGGGCAGCCTTGATACCACCGAAGATGATGTTGACCGGATCGGCGTCTACACCTACATGGGTCCTGTGCAATACTTCAACCACAGCGCGGTCAATAGATGTCGGAACCACATCGCATTCGGAGAACTTGCCTTTCCGGCCTTCGCAGATTGTAGACCATAAGAAGGTGCAGGGTTCGCCGGTCTGGCGTCCGAAGTCCGCCAAAGCAGCCTCCGCGACTTCCTTAGCCAGTTCCAGATCGGACTTCCCTTCCACGCTCAACCCGATGCGTTTGGCCACCCGGTGCAGCTTGTCTACATCTTTTACCGTGTAGTCCGGAGCATGTCCCTCAGCCGCATGCAGTAAGACATTGGCTATTTCCCGACCATGGTCGGAGTGGGCTGATGCTCCACCTGCCATCATTCTGATGGCGTTGCGGGCAACAATGGTATAATCCTTGGCCCCACAAATACCCATACTGCCTGGACCCTCTTCAGCTTTGATCCGGCAGGGGCCGGCGAAACAGATGCGGCAGCAAATTCCCTGGTAACCAAAGGCACATTGCGGCTGCTGGGCAGACCAGCGGTCGAACGCTGTGATGATGTTATTTTCCTTGGTATACTGGAGCATTTCGAGTGCAGCCGGATCCACAGTACGCATGATGTTTTTTGGATCCTTGATTCTGTTCTTACGGTCTACTGCCGGCTTTGAATTCTGAAGAGAAGTATCACTAAATCTCGGCATACATTTAACCTCCCTTTTATTAAAAATTAACCGCCGACAACCGGTTCTCCCGGAGCCTGGTCTAAACTTTTTTCTAGAGGTCTCCGGTACCTGTTTAAATCAACCTTTTGTTTCCGTAACCTCCCCCCTCTCACTGATTACCTGATCAAACACCTGCTTGACAGACTTCTGTATAACCTCTTCCAATCCCCGGGGGTCATCTAGCATTGCCTTTTCCCAAAGAGTTTCATCGAAATCAATGTATCCCAGGATTTCATCCTCACTAAAAGAGCGGTACAAAAAGTCCTTTTCTTTTGGAGTGCGTATCTTATTTCCAACCACCTTGATCCTTGCCACTTCCATATCTCTGGCCATTTGCCGGATAACGCGCGTCGTATCGACACTAACCCTCGTTGGTTCAGTAACGATAAGCATGAGGTCAACACCCCGCGCTGTACCACGGGTTAAGTGTTCAATTCCGGCGCCAAAATCTAAGATGACGACTTCGCGATTCCCGAGGAGGAGAGAGTTTACAACAGCGTTGAGGAAGGCATTTTCGGGGCAATAACAAGAGCTACCGACCTGTTTATAACCCCCCATGCGGAGCAGTTTAATCTGACCTAGGTCAATTGCGTATTTATCAAGGACATCGTCAACTTGCGGGTTTAAGATATACAAGCCGCCTCCCGCTCCTGTCCGCTCTTTAATCAAATCCCTCATTTCAATCAGCGGAGGCTGGGCGGCAAGCAATTTTTCAGGTACACCTAACATCGTTCCAAGACTGATATCGGGGTCCGCATCAACAGCATAAACCTGGTAACCATCTTGGGCAAAGAGCTTTGCTAGTCCTGCGGCAAGTGTGGTCTTTCCCACTCCACCCTTGCCGGTAATGGCAATTTTCACAAGAACACTCCCTTTGACCATAAATGTTAAATGATAACCGGATACCCCTCAATCATAACTAAACTCATACCCACTGATTTTTACTCAAGGCTCCCCCCTTTTATGCCTTACACTAAAACAAAAATCTTTTATACAGATTGTTAAGTATTCTTCTACAAATCTTGCTGAAATCCTTTTTTTCAAAAAAGATTATTCAACTTTAAGTTTTTTTAAAACAGGATAGGCTCTTTCGGAGTCGCGAACGGTGAATCGGTTTTCCCACTCTTCGATTTAAATTGTAGCGTATATTACTTTCTACAAAAGCAGAAAATTTCCTGCTTTTGTGAAATTTTTTGTTTTGGATTTGTGAATATTTTAACATACCTTCAGTTATGCTGCTGCTCTAATCGCGGGAATAAAATACAAGCAGAATTGTAAGGATAAATGAATGGATCAAGGTAAGCACGAAAATGATTTCCGAGAGGTGATAACGTGAAAAGATAGAGGAAGGCTCCATGCTGACTAAAATGGCTCCTGCAACCAGCAGGCTTGCGAGAATTATACTCAAAGCAAGACGGTTTACAGATTTTCGTAATGCCCCGATGACCATTGGAAATTCCTTATTCTCAACAAGAAGCGAAACCTGGCCATGATTGATCCTCTCGGCTACACCTTCGGCCAGATAAGGCAAACGGGCAATGGTTGCCGTGGTTTTTGCGACGTTTTCTAAGAAACGCCGCTTGATACGGCGAGGATCATAACGCTTCCAGATCACGCGAGAGGCAAAGGGTTCTGCAATTTCTATAAGGCTTATTTCCGGTGCCAGTTCCCTGATAACCGCTTCCAGAGTAATCAGGGCTTTTGCAGCCATTACAAACTCGGAAGGAAATTGAATCTGGTAACGCCAGGCAACCTCCAGCAATTCCTGTATTGACGTACCCAGGCTGATCTCACGCAATGGGAGTCTGTAGTATTTTCTTTCAAGCCTGCTTAGTTCCCGCCTCAGCCTTGCCAAATTGGGTTGCCCATGGATAACCCCGATCTGGAGCAAACCTTTTATAATGTCGTCCAGGTTGTGCTTTACCAGGGCAAGGACCAGGTCGGCTGCTTTTTCTCTAAGCTCTTCGTCAATTTGCCCGATTTGGCCGAAGTCCATAAAAACGATTTTATTATCATTCAGAACAGCCAAATTGCCCGGGTGGGGGTCACTGTGAAAAAAACCATCAAGGTAGACCTGCTTGATCATTGCGTCCACCAGTCGGCGGGCTATCTGGAGCGGATTGAAACCGGCTTCCCTGAGTTCTTGACGTGTTGTAATTTTTTGACCCTGCACATATTCCATTACCAGAATACGTCGCGTCGTATGCTCCCAATACACCCTTGGAATATAAACATGAGGATCGTCTTCGAAGTTTTTCCTAAAGATATCTGCGTTGCGGCCCTCCAACGTAAAATCCAATTCCTCCATAATGGACGCGCTGAATTCTTCTATCATTTCTGATATCTTGTATACTTCACCCAGTCTCGTCTTCTGTTCAATCATGCTCCCTATTTCTGCTATGATCTCCAAATCCACTCTTATGGTACGCTCAATGCCCGGCCTCTGAACCTTCACAACCACATCTTGCCCCGTGCGCAGTTTGGCGCGGTGCACCTGTCCGATTGAAGCCGAAGCAACGGGCTCTTTGTCAAACCATTCAAAAACCTCGTCCAGCGGCTTTCCGAACTCTTTTAAGAATACGGTTTCAACCTGATCGTAAGGCACTGAAGCTACCCGGTCCTGCAGTTTAGCAAACTCCCGGATATATTCTTCCGGTAATAGATCGGGACGGGTACTCAGCAACTGGCCGAGCTTTATAAAGGTCGGCCCCAATTCCCTCATTACCCGAGACAACCGTTGTGGCAAGTTTAAAATATCTTCTTCCCGGGTAACAACGCCTCTTCTTAGACGGCGATACAACGGAAGACCTGGAAGGTCCAGCCTTTCGACAAAAAAGCTCAACCCGTTTTTAATCAGGATGTTGAGGATCTCCCTGTAGCGCCGCCAGTGCCGGTAATGCCGCAGCAATCCTCCGGTTTTACTGGTCATCCCGCACACTCCTTTAATTGCGAAAACAACACTTAATATTTCACAAGCTTAGCAAGTTCAGGGTTCAACGGATAAAAGCACAGGCCGACAGTCCCCGGTTCTCAAACCCCGTTCTTTCCATCATCCACCTCTCCAACAAAAAGCATCAAACCCAATGTCGCCATCGCAAACCGCTCACGATCATAAGGCCGGTGTTCACCAGTACCAAGCTAATTATAGCATTTTCCTCCTCACAGACAAAAAAATACCTGCTCCCTCGAGCAGGTATTAATCTTATTCCTGGTGCGGCTGAGAGGACTTGAACCTCCACGGTCGCAATGACCACTAGAGCCTGAGTCTAGCGCGTCTGCCAATTCCGCCACAGCCGCGTCTCTATTAAAATAACACGAATGATCATAACTGTCAAGTGATGCACGGAGGTTGATCTAAAATGCGGGTTATAGTTTCTCCGCTACCTTGCTTACGTCCTTCCAATAAATGCGAATTTTATCCCCATCCTTGATTGGTGTCGTAAACTGGGCTTCCTGTCCATTCAAAAGCATCACCAGGCGCGCGGTCGCGCTTGGCGGAGTCCGCTCGACATCAATAAAATTGAAGATATCTGCAAAAATGGGCACGATCTCGGGATCCCTTGACACCTGGATCTCGTCACCGTCCTCGACCGCTTCATCCCTGTCAACCCTGATCCCGTTTTTTAAAATACGCATCCCGTATCCTTTTAAGACAACTGATTCTCCATTAACAAAAACGTTTATCTCATCCTCAGGAAAGTCGCAATTCTCTTGATTCAACAAGTCACCGACACGGAGTAGAGGGGTAAACGGTTCATAGCTCAGTTCATCCCCCTCGCCGATCGTATCAGAAAGATCGGCGATTGAACGATTTTTATAGATCCGGAAGGGACGCAAACTGATTTCTTTTTGTTCCCCGTTAAAGAACAAGTGTAACTTATTCGGAGAGAGTTGAGCTTCCGAAAAACCTAAAGAAAGAAGGGCGTCCTGTATTGTTCTGACCGGATGCCAGGTAATCACTGCATGATCCTCAATAACCGTATCCAGTGTTGCTCTTTGACCATTCATAAAAATAACCGGTCCCAGTGCCTTTGATTCACCATTATAAAGAATGTTAATAACCGGTAGGTTCGACGGGAGCACATCTCTTATTACAGCTTTAGCGTCACAACCGGGTTTTGGCTCCCCCACTTTGATTACTGCGCCAGGCGGAAGAGGTGTATCCAATTCAGCCTTATCCCCGTTTAGATAAATCTCCGCAGGCTCTCCTGTGTTACCCTTGATTATCTGCAATTCTCCGTTTACTTCAACAGTAAGGTTGCGTCCCGGCCTGCCGTACAATTCGGAAAAACCCATTCCCGCCGCCAGTAAAGCATCAGCCACAGTGGCATTTTCCCCTCGAAATAACCGCACGGTCCTGTCGTTAACCTCAACCTGGGCCAAACCAAGAGCCTGCGGACGGGCTGCCATGAGAGCTATTCCTAACGGAGTAACCCCGTCAGGGCCTGCCAGGCTGCGGCTTAAGCCCTTGATAGATCCCACACCCTCGGCAGGCCGCACGGCGACCCGGTGCCCGGGAAGCCCCAGTATTCTCGCCAGTTCCTCGGTAAGACAAGGAGTAAGGCTACCCCCACCTATACAGATCACCGCCTGGGGCGGGCCCCCGTTCAGGTTAAGAATAGTGTTTCCGATTTGAAAAGCTATTTCTTTGACCGTTTCTTTGATAGACTCGATTATTTCTTCGCTCGGGATTTTATGCTTTATACCTAGAATATCCTTAAAAGACAAAACGCCTCCATCTTTTAACTTGCGCTTGACTTTTTCTCCTACCATAAAATCCAGGAGGTACGAACTGCACAATTGCTCTGTTACTTCGTCTCCCGCCAGGGGAACCATTGCAAAAGCAATAACGCTACCGTTTGCTGTAATTGCTATATCGGAGGTACCGGCCCCGATATCAACCAGGGCAATATTTAACTGACGCATCGTAGGTGGTACAACAAACTCCAGAGCGGCGATCGGTTCGAGGGTCATCACATCCACTTCCAGTCCAGCGCGTTCCAAAACTGCAATCAGTGAATCCACCACAATCTGAGGCAGAAACGTCGCAATCAGTTCTACACCAAGCAATTTCCCCCTTTGCCCCACCGGGTTCCCGATCCTCTGTTCGTCGAGCTGGTATGAGACAACACTATACCCCACGCAGTAATACTTGTCCTTGATTTCTTTGCTCTTTACAAGGAATTGCTGGGCTTTTCTGATCGCTTCCAGTTCTAGACTTCTGACCTGCTCCTCTTTAATTTCATGCCATGGTGAGACCTCCTGGGCAACCGCCTGGCGCATCGTAACTAAAGCCCGGCCTGCTGCGGCAACCGCTACCTTTTTCAATGAAAAACCCAACTTCTGCTCAAGCTGCTGTTTTATTTTCAATACAACTCCTGCCACTTTTTCTATATCATGGATCTGTCCATCCAGCATTGCTCTGCTGCGATGTTCCTCCACCGCAACGGCGAGCACGCGCGCACCTTCGGGACTGATCTCCGCTACCAGCCCCACTACAGTTCGTGTACCTGTGTCGAGGGCAAAAATGATTTTGGGTTCCCTGCCCATGACCTAGCACCACGCTTTTGTTGCTATAATATGGCACTATAACCTTATTATACTACTATATTCTTTATGGTTTCTGCACACTTTATTATTGAGTAGAAGTTGTTATCAAGGAGGTACATAACAATTGCTTAATTTAAAACAAGTAATACTTAACTCGTTGCTTGGTATTGCCCTTAGTTGAATAATTCTCACATCAGCATCGGCAAACCCGGTGCCACAAGAGAAACAACAGCATGCAGTAGAACAAACTGCAACAGTTGCATGGAGGGATTACTATAAAGATCACGGATCAGCAAAGTTTTTAGACGTGGAGGTGACAGCATATTGCCCGTGTCACATTTGCTGTGGCAAGTGCGACGGTATTACCAGTAGTGGTAAACCTGCTCAAGCCAACCGTACAATAGCAATCGACCCCGCCGTTATTCCACTAGGCACAATGCTTTACCTGGAAGGAATCGGTATCTTTGTCGCAGAGGACACGGGCGGTGTCATCAAGGGAAATAAAATCGACCTCTTTATGAACGATCACCAACATGCTCTTGAATTTGGAGTCAAAACTACAAAGGCATACATTCTTCAAGAAAAAATTTAATCCTTTCTCTGGTAAAAAAACAACGATATTGCTTTCATCCCCAACTGGGAGGCCTGAAAAATCTGTTCCGTACTTCCGGTAAAAAGAATGCCTCCCGGCCGCAATGCTTCTCTGAAACGTCTGTAAAGGGCATCCTTTGCTTCGTTTGTAAAATAGATTACCACATTTCGGCAAAGGATGAGATCAAAATTGGTATCAAAAGGGTCCTTTAACAGATCATGCTTTTGAAAATTAACCAGTTTTTTTAAATCATCAATAACCTGGTAGGCATCCCCTACCTTGGTTAGATACTTTTTAACGTAATAAGGCGGGAGGTGCTCAACCGCCTTCTCCTGGTATATACCCGCTTTTGCTTTTGCTAAAGCCTTCTCATCGATATCTGTAGCAAGTATGCGGGGAAAAAAACCTGTGGTTGCCTCCCGCAGCAGCATCGCCAGAGTATAGGATTCCTCACCGGTGGCACAACCGGCGCTCCAGGTTTTTGGGCGAGGGTTACGCCGGAGGATTTCAGGCAAAATCTTTTGCGCAAGGACGTCCCACTGGTTGGGGTTACGGTAAAATTCGCTGACATTGATGGTTAAATGATTGAGAAATTTTTCTAGCTGATTGGGTTCCTTTTTTAGGACCTCAAGATATTCGCTGTAGTTTTGGAAACCATGGGCTCGCATTAAGGATGTAATCCGCCGTTCCATCTGCGGCCTTTTATAGTTCGTTAGATCGATGCCGATGAATTCATTGACTTTTTTAATAAAGAGTTCATAGTCCATTTTGGCAAACCTTTTTTTCGATTTTTTTAAATGATTTTTCCGCGGCCGCCACGGTCTTCTCCAGGTCTTCCCACGCATGGGCAAGAGATATGAACCACGCTTCAAACTGGGAAGGCGGCAGGTAGATCCCTTCCTCCAGCATCGAGATAAAAAACTGCCTGTAGGAGTCCTGATCCGCCCTTATCGCGGAATCCAGGTCCTCCACCGCCCTGTCGGTGAAGAAAACGGAGAGAAGGGAACCGATCTGATTGATTCGTACCGGAACCCCGGCTTTCGCCGCCGCTTCGCCGATTCCTTCAGCCAGCCGTTTTCCCTTTTCTTCAAGCTCTTCATAAACCCCCGGCTTCCGGAGTTGCTCCAGGGTAGCTATTCCGGCCTGCACCGCCAGGGGGTTGCCCGACAGGGTGCCTGCCTGATAAACGGGACCCTCGGGGGCCACCAACTGCATAATTTCGGCCCTGCCGCCGTAAGCCCCAACAGGCAGGCCGCCTCCGATGATCTTTCCGAAACAGGTCAGGTCCGGTTTTACTCCAAAACGCTGCTGCGCCCCGCCTGGGCCCAGCCGGAAACCGGTGATCACTTCGTCGAAAATCAGGAGACTCCCCGCTTCACTCGTTAGTTCCCGCAGCGTATCCAGGAATCCGGGGCGCGGCGGCACAATCCCCATGTTGCCCGCAACGGGTTCGACAATAACGGCGGCAATTTCCTGCCCAAAGCGTTCAAAAGCATTTTCAACGGCGGATATATCGTTATAAGGGAGAACTAACGTCAGCCCACTAATCTCAGCAGGAACACCGGGGCTGGAAGGCACCCCCATTGTCAAAGCGCCCGAACCGGCTTGAACCAAAAAAGTATCGGCGTGGCCGTGGTAGCATCCCGCAAATTTGATCACCTTATTTCTTCCGGTAAAGGCACGGGCCAGACGCACGGCACTCATTGTCGCCTCCGTTCCGGAATTAACCAGACGCACCCGTTCAACGGACGGAACCGCCTCCACAATCAGAGAAGCCAGCGCCACTTCACCTTCTGTTGGCGCCCCGTAACTAGTCCCTGCCCTGATTGCTTTCTCCAGAGCGGCGACCACTGCCGGATGGGCATGCCCCAGGATCAGGGGCCCCCAGGAACAGACATAGTCGATATATTCGTTTCCATCAACGTCAAATATTTTAGAACCCTCACCTCTGGTAATGAAAAGAGGGTCCCCGCCAACAGCACGGAAGGCGCGAACCGGGCTGTTGACGCCGCCGGGCATCAAATCACAAGCCCTTTCATACAACTGCTGCGACCGTGAAATCCGCCTCATCCACCTCAACCCTCCTGAATCCTGTAAGTAATGCCGGACTTCTTTAGCTCACGGATGCTGATCAGAACCCGATAATTGCTCAATCCTGTAATCCGCGCAATGCTTTCAATCTTGTCCAGGCATGCCTGGCGGTTCCTTGCATGTACCATGGTGAAAAGGTTGTAAGGCCATTTTTCCGGTACCTGCCTGTAGTAGCAATGGGTGATCTCCGGAAAAGCGGCAAGCTTCCTGCCCACCTCGGGTACCTTTTCCTCGGGTACGGCCCAGAGCACCAATGCGTTGGCATTAATGCCCAGCGCCCGGTGGGCCAGCACCCCCCCTATTCGGCGCACAACCCCCTTGGCATGAAGTTCCCTGATTACCGCAAGGACCTCGTCCTCTTGCATCCCGGTTTTCTCCGCAATGATGCGGTACGGCCTGCTTCGCAACGGGAGGTCTTCCTGTAAAGCCTGAATTACAGCCAGTTCACGATCCGAAAACTCCACGCAGATCCTCCTCGGAAAAATTTACAGCTATTTTGAACATTTCTCTTGCAGGTAAATTTAGAACCTCAGCAAGTCCGGTTTTTTGCCGGATCTCTTCAATCAGGGCTTCCTGTTGCTGTTCGCTTTCTGCAATCAGAGTGAACCAGAGATTGTATTCGTGTTCTCTCAAGTAATTATGGGTTACTCCGGGATAGGCATTGATCACTGCGGCAACTTCCTCAACCCTTTCGGGAGGAACTTTGGCGGCGCACAGTGTGGGGTGATACCCCAGCTTGCGGGCGTCAAAGGTAGCTCCCAGGCGTCTGACAACCCCTTTAGCCTTCAGCCAGCGAATTGTTTTCAGGACATCCTTTTCCTTGACCCCCAACTCCTCTGCCAGGGCGAGGTACGGTCTCTTGGTCACAGGCAGATCCCTTTGGAGTCGAATGATTAATTCTTCCGCCAACCCGGCGAGTTTTTTTTCCTGCCGGTTCTTATAAAGGCAGAGGGGATCCTCTCCAAGATAATCCCCCTTTTCAAAAGCCCGGGCCCGACATCCGCCGCAGCAATGACGGTAAGAACATATCCCGCAATACCCGCCGTACTTTTGTTCCCGGAGTTTCAAGAAAACCTCATTGCTCCGCCAGATTTCATTAAACGGCAGCCGGCGTACGTTGGCAACCTTCAAATCCATGTACGGGCAGGGGTAGACGTCCCCCTCGGGGCCAATGATGCAGTAGGAGATTCCCGCCAGGCAGCCGCGTTTAAAACGCGTTGCTATGTGACACTGCCTGGCCACCCTCGTAAACTGGGGAGCGCACGTTGGCTTAACCTCAATGGGAACAGCCGTCTGCCGCTGCAGCAGCCGTACCAGCAGGTCCTCAACCTTTTCCGGAGCGACCGCTTCTGCCTGTTCCTTCCCCCGGCCTGTCGGTACAAAAAAGAAAACGTGGTGCCCTCTCGCTCCCGTTTTTAAGGCCAGATCGGTCAGGGCTTCTATTTCTTCATAGTTCCAGGGAAACACGGTTGTGTGAATTTGAAAGGGCAACCCTGCGGCCCGGCAGTTTTCCATTCCCTCTCTTGCAGCCTGCCAGGCACCGGCCACTCCCCGGAAACGGTCGTGTTTTTCAGGATCGGTGCTATCGAGGCTGATCCCCACCGCTGCCGCACCGGCATCCCGGAGTTTCCGGACAACCTGAGGTGTCAACAGCGTCCCGTTCGTCCCGCAGACAGGGCGCAGTCCCAAAGACCTGGCATATGAAATCAGATCATAAATATCCGGCCTGAGCAGGGGTTCCCCTCCACTGAAGACAAGGATGTGAAAGCCCGCACGCTTTATCTCCTCTATCAGTTTCAGTCCTTCAGGGTATGTCAGTTCCTGAGGAGCCTTTTCACCAGCTTCCCGGTAGCAATGGGGACACTTGAGGTTGCAGGCATTGGTGGTGTTCCAGGAGACGAGCACAATTTACCCCTCCCGGAGCCAGGAGGCCACATCTTTGGCATAATACGTAATGATTAGATCGGCGCCTGCCCGCTTCATTCCGGTAAGGCTTTCCATGACAACCTGCCTTTCATCAATCCAGCCCCTTGCGGCAGCGGCTTTAATCATCGAATACTCTCCGCTGACATTGTACGCCACAAGAGGACACAGTACTTTTTCCCGGACCGCGCGGATCACGTCAAGATAAGCCAGGGCGGGCTTCACCATAACCATATCGGCGCCCTCGGCAATGTCCTGCAAAACCTCCCGCAGGGCTTCCCTGCCATTGGCCGGATTCATCTGGTAAGTGCGGCGGTCGCCAAAAGCGGGGGCCGAATCCGCCGCTTCCCGGAAGGGCCCATAAAACGCTGATGCGAACTTGGCAGCATAAGAAAGAATGGCAACATGTGGATATCCGTTATAATCCAGTTTTTCTCTAATGGCTCTGACACGGCCATCCATCATGTCAGAAGGGGCAACAATATCCGCTCCTGCCCGGGCGTGTGAGAGGGCAGTCTGAGCAAGGAGAGGCAGCGTCCCGTCATTTTCGATCACCCCATCCCGGACAACACCACAGTGCCCGTGGCTCATGTATTCACACAAACAGACATCGGTGATGACGATCAATTCCGGGAAGGTCTTCTTCAACAGGCGAACCGCTTGCTGGACGATCCCGTTATCGTCGTAGGCCGATGTCGCCGCTTCATCCTTCGCTTCCGGAATGCCGAAAAGCAAAACCGCCCGAATCCCCAGTTCATGCGCTTCCTCCACTTCCTTTATAAGCAAGTCCTGAGAATAGCGAAATACACCGGGCATGGATGACACCGGATCTTTGCGTCCGGTACCAGGTTGTACAAAAAGAGGGTAAATCAAGTCGTTTGTTGTAAGTCTTGTCTCCTGTAAAAGTTCCCGAAGAGCAGAACTGCTACGGAGACGGCGCAGTCTCACTTGTGGAAAATTCATGTGGCTATAACCCCCTTCTGGTATATGGTATATTCTGAGAGAAAGCCCCGATCAAATAGGAGAACTTATTTCTTCCTCGGTTAAATAACAGGCCGGGTCCTCCTCCCAAACATCACCCGTCACTGTCTCCGCCCTAATCCTGCAGCCACCGCAAATTGCGTTGTGTTTACACCTTCCGCACTTCCCTTTCAGGTAATCTGTTTTATTTCTTAACGCCCGGAGCAGGCTGTTGTTTTCATCAGACCAAATCTCTTGAAATGTTTTTTCGGGAAATTTGCCTAAATACCCAGAACGCCAAAACTGGCATGGGTAAACATAACCCTCGGGACCCACATTGACCATCTTCACTCCGGCAGAACACCCCCCGTGGAATTCCAGAAGCTTTTTAATCTCCTCCGCCCGTTCGGGGAGATGCTCAAGGGCCCACCGGTATAGGTAAACTCCGTCGGCGTGGTTATCCGTGGTGAGGATCTCCACCTCAACCCCTTTCCGTCTTAAAAGGTTTGTTTGTTCAATCAAGATATTAACCAGTTCCCGTTTCTGTGCAAGGGAGAGATCCTTTTCGGCCAGTCCCTTACCGCGACCTGCGTATACCAGGTGGTACAGGCAGAAACGCCTGATCCCTTCCTTCTCAACTAAATCTAAAAGAAAAGGTAGATCTTGATAGTTATCCCTGTTTACGGTGAAGCGCACTCCCGCATTCAGTCCCGCATCCTGCGCATTACGAATCCCATCAAGAGCCCGGGAGAAGGAGTTCGGAACATCACGGAAATTATCGTGGGTTTCCTGTCTGCCGTCAATGCTGATCCCCACATAGGCAAAGCCGCTTCGTTTGATCCTGGCAGCCACCTCGGGAGTAACCAGGGTACCGTTGGTGGATAATCCCGGCCTGATCCCCAGCGAACTGGCGTATTCCGCCAGTTCCCAGAGGTCCTTACGGAGCAGGGGTTCGCCCCCTGAAAAAAGCAGAACCGGGACCCTCATCTCCGCCAACTCTTCGATCAACCGCCTTGCCTGCAGGGTAGTTAGTTCATCCCCATAATCCCCCTCACCCGCTTCCAGGTAGCAGTGCCAGCAGCGGAGGTTGCAGCGCCTCGTCATATTCCAGACCACAATCGGCCGTTTTACCGTAGAAAACTGGAGTAAATGAGGGGGCAGACTGCCGCACTGTTCCGCACGGAGTGTTGCGGAAATTGTAGCCTTTCCGGTCAAAAGTTTGCTGAATCCAATCATTTGATCTTCACCTTTTACCTTACTTTTTCGCTGCTCTGGGCCAGCCGCTCCGTTTTTTCCGATGTATCAATGCATTTCCCGGCCTCCCAGAGTATTGTTTCTCCGGCAGGCTCCAGATCGAACAGGTTCTCCAACACTTTGCTGTACAGGTGCCCCTCATGCTTAGATGCATAATCCTTTAAACGAGTAATCGGGTTATGCAGCATCTTGTTGACAATCGAGTTGGCCATGCTCCGGATCAACCGCTCGGTACGCGGATCGCACTTCCCCAAACGGTTCAGGCAGCGCCTCAGTTCCTCTTCCTTAATTTCGTTGCCCTTTTCCCTTAACGCTTTGATTGTGGGTATTACCGTCAGGGTGTTGAGCCATTTCAGGAATTCTACAACTGCCTCAGAAATAATTTTTTCCGCAGCTCTTGCCGCTTTTTTGCGCTCCTCCATGGATCCTAAAACAACCCGTTCAAGATCATCTATATCATAAAGGTAAACTCCGGGAATTTCTGCAACCGCCGGTTCTACATCTCTGGGAACGGCAATATCAATGAAGAATAGCGGCCTTCCGGTGCGATCGCCTACCACCCGTTTTACTTTCTCGGCGCTGACCACAAAGTGGGTTGCGGAGGTACAACTGATCACGATATCCGCCCGGTCGAGATGGTCGAAGAACTCGTCGTAGCGGACTGCTTCCCCTCCGTATTCCCTCGCTAGCGCTTCCGCCCTTTCAAAGGATCGATTGGATACCAAAACGGTGCTCACTCCCCGGGCCACCAGGTGTTTCAGGGTCAGTTCCCCCATTTCCCCGGCGCCGATGACGAGAACCGTCCGCCCCTCCAGATGGCCGCCGAATTTCTGCCTCACCAGTTCCACGGCGGTATAGCTGACGGACACCGGGTGCTGATCGATTCCGGTCAGGGTCCTGACACGCTTGCCCACCTTGATAGCTTCCTGGAAAAGAGTGTTGATGACACCGTTACCCGTTTTCAGTTGACAGGCCGTCTCGTAAGCGTCACGCACCTGACCGAGGATTTCGGTCTCTCCGAGCACCATGGAATCAAGCCCTGCCGCCACCCGGAAGAGATGGTTGATAACCTCGTAGCAGGTCCAGCTTTGAAAGTAGCGGGATGCCTCCTGTTCCTCCAATTTAGCCCTTTCGCAGAGATACTTTCTTATAGCGGCCAGTCCTTTGTCTAATTCGGTAACGGCAGCGTAAATTTCCGTCCGGTTACATGTTGATAAGACCACCAGACCGCTGACAGTCGGCAGTTGCCTCATTTCGAGCGCTGCTTTGGATAGACCTGCTTTGCCAAAAGCAAGCTTCTCCCTCACTTCCACCGGAGCTGTCCGGTGATTCACTCCGATTGCCACAAGATACATTCTTCCACCAGCTTCCTGAACGATTTCAGTTTTTTCTCATCGAGCTGTTCGATCACCTTTTCGGGAAGGAGCTTTTCCCACTCCCTTTGGCGCTGCTCCTGTTCGGGGAACCTCTTCTTCATCTGTTCCCTGAGTGCTCCGAGAATGACCGCAAGCTCTCCCAGTTCCGGACCGAGTTGAGACTCCAGGTACTCACGAATTCGCCTTGCCATGAGAGGGCTTGCACCCCCTGTGGAAACACTTATACATATAGGGCCGCGCCTCAGCGAAGCAGGAACAAAAAAGGTACTCAATTCCGGATTGTCCACTACATTGACGGGAATACCGCGCTTCCTGCATAGCTCCGCGACCCGTGCATTCAACTCCTCGTCATCGGTTGCGGCTATCACCAGAAGCATTCCATCCAGATCATGGGGCTCAAACCCGCGGTTTTTGTGAAGCAACTCCCCTTTAGCAACCCGTTCACTCAGCCCTTGGACTAATTCAGGGCTGACAACAGTGACTTTTGCCCTGCACTCAAGCAAAGACTTTACCTTGCGCTCTGCAACTGCTCCACCTCCAACCACCAGACACCGTTGCCCTCCGAGCTTCAGGGAAACATGATAGAAATTCTCCGGCATCACAGGCTTCCCTTCTATCGATCTATGTTATGTTTGTAATTATAGCACTACTGCAGCAATTTCTGACCCGTTCTGGTATATCCTTCTTTTAAAGCGAGCATATCCAGTGTTAAGGTTTTTATATCTTCAAGCAGCCAATCCTCGTGATCAATCCCTTTTTTCCCGTTGAAGGTTTTCAGGTACCCATGACAGCTTTCGCAGAGATAGACCTCGTAAGCCGGGAACTCTGCAACCTCAAAATACTTGATGCTTTTATGTTTATCGTTGCCGCACCAGGAACAGGCGAGGTACCGGTAAAGCCACTCAGTACCGCACATGGGGCAAACCAAAACCCGTTTGCCATCCTCCTTGCGCAAATAAGAGAAATTGGCCTTTTCGCCGCAAACGGGGCAGTAATCCCGCAGCCATTCTTCAGGTTTTAAGCAAGGCTGAATTGCGGCGGCATATTTATGTAATAACGGGCGCATCGTCTGATAAACCACAAAACCGAGAAGTTCTTGATCATTATTGGGAATCCCATCTTTCAGGGGCAGATTTCGGTCTTTAAGAAGAAATTCTTCAAAGATGCCGGGGTTTTCGGAAAGATATGAATTAATTTCTTCGATGCGAGATGCCATCTCCGGTCTGTGTTTCTTTATAACACGGCAAATTTCCTCTTTTAACTCAGAACACAGAGCGGCATCATAAAATGGCAAGCGTAAATTTAAAAAAACCTCGCCCGCCTCGTTATGGCGGGTGATTTCATCTTCCGAAAAAGAGAACTGGGGAACCTTAATCTTTCCAGCGTATTGCTTCTGGACAGCTATCAATTCGGTGAACAATTTAACAGCATTCTCAATCACACTGTTTATTTCTGTCAAAGCTTGCTCCTCCTCGTTGCCTTTAAATAGCAAATTGATGCAAAGAGCTAAAAGAGGGGGCATGATAAAACCCCCTCTTTTTAAAGTTAACAATTACTCTCTCCCCACCACTTCCTCATACCATTTGGTGTGGTGATGCTTTGCCCAGCTGGCCCTTACCTTGCCGTCACCAAACATTGCCCAGAAGGATTCACCGGAACCCGGGTGCAGCGATCCAAGGTAGGCATGGAAACAGACCTGGGCGGTCCCGATAATCCAGCAGCAGTCATGGACAATGTAGGCAAGCTGGACCAGCCAGACCGGGAAGTTATCGGCAAACCACATGATGGTCCCGCTCAACGCAAGGAAGAAGCCCAAAAGTGGAAACAGTATAGAATTGATCTTCTGGCCGGCATTGATCCTTTCCTGAGGGGGCATATTCACCTTGAAGCCAATGAAATCAAAGGGGAACTTCATCATAAACACGAATTCATCTTTCCCCCAGCGGAAGGCCATCTTCATCCATTCAATGAAACTGCGCGGCTTCACAAAAAGCCCGATAAGAGGAATTGCTATGAAAAATATGGCAAAGAGCTTATGGATGAAGTCGGCGCCATCTGCCCCACCAAACACGGGAGCAAGCCAGTTAAACCAGCCGCTGAACAGAACCAGCCCGGAAAACAGCATCACAAACCAGCAAATGGTATGGGACCAATGCACAAACCGGGCCCCACCGCTACACTTCAGGATTTTCTCGTCGCTTTTAACCATGTAAGCTTTCCTCCTCATGGGCCCTCTGGCCGACCTTCAGCAGCCTGGTGGAGAAGAAACTCAATATTGACCCCGCTGCTGTTAGGGCAATGAGCCATGGCCCGTAAGGTTTAACGTACTTCTGCCAGGCGGTTGTCAGTGCAGAAACCTGAGGATTCTCGGGCAGACCATACTTGCTGGGAACATCCGCCAACACATAAAGGACGCTCGTCCCGCCCGCATCGTTTTCTCCATAAACACGTGCATTGGGATATTCGGCTTTAAGAGCGTTGACCCTTTCCTTTGCAATCGCAAGAAGCTCGTCTCTTTCACCAAACTGCAGTGCTCCGGTTACACAGGCCTTCACACAGGCGGGAAGCATGCCTTCGGCAACACGTTCTGCACACATAGAGCACTTGGTCTCTTTGTTGATTTTGGTATTGTACCTCGGCACATGAAAGGGGCAGGCCGATGCGCAGTACTGGCACCCGGCGCATTTACCGTAGTCCCTGACAACTGCTCCGTCAACTATGCTGATGGCCTTCTGGGGGCATACCTTCATGCAGGCCGGGTCCAGGCAGTGCATGCACTGGCGCTTCGTGAAATACCACTTCAATTGCCCGTTCTCTTCATATTCGTTGAAGCCGATGTATGTAAAGGTGTTACCTGAAAAGTCGGCCACAGTCTGGTACGTTCCCTTGAACCCGGTGGGTTCAGCCGGGAGTTGGTTCCAGTTCTTGCAGGCAACAACGCACCCCCGGCAGCCGATGCACTTTGTGGTATCAACAAGGTACCCTTTTGCCAATTACTTCACCCCCTTGTAGACATCGCATAGCCAGGCTTTGTATTCTGGTGTGTTTGAGTTCGCATCACCGATATGGGGTGTTAGACGGTTGGCAGGATCGCCAACAGCCACGCCCTTGTAACCGTAATGCCAGAGGATGCCAATCTCGTGAACAATCTTCCCGTTGATATTGAACGGTTTAAAACGCTTGGTTACACAGGCCACTGCGGTCACCTTGCCCCGCGCTGATTCTACAGTAACTATATCCCCGTTCTGAATCCCCTTTTCTTTCGCCAGCTCTTCGCTCATCTCCACAAACACATTGGGCATGAGTTCCGCCAGCCACGGCAAGTTGCGGGTCATAGCGCCTGCCTGCCAGTGCTCCACAACCCTGTAAGTTGTCCCGATAATCGGGTACTTGTCCGGTGTACCCTGTTCGTTCATCGGCGACTGCCAGATCTTTGCCGCTGGGTCAAACTGTATGGAGGAGAGGATGTTCTGTACCGGTGACTCCCAAGGCTCGTAGTGCTCGGGGAAGGGCCCGTCGGCCATTTTCGCGAAGAGTCCGCCAACGCCATCCGGATGCATGATAAAGGGCTTTGATCCATCGGGATCAGAAGGTGCAACCGTTGCTATAAAGTCTGGCACGTCAAGGCCGACCCACTTGCCCTTCTCTCCTTTGGCCGGGTCTCCTTTGGTCGGATCCCACCAGATAACCTTCTTCGCTTCTGACCAGGGGTTTCCGGAGAGATCAGCAGAGCAGCGGTTGTAAATAATCCTCCGGTTTACCGGCCAGGCAAACGCCCAATTGGGATACTGTCCAATTCCGGTGGTATCCTTGTTGTCCCGCTTCTGGGTCTTGTTCCCTTCTTCGGTGTACATGCCGCAGTAGATCCAGACCCCACAGGAAGTCGTGCCGTCGTCCTTGAGATCCGCGAACTTAGGCAGCAGCTTCTTTGTGGTTAAATCATAGCCATTGATCTCCCGCTGTACCTCATCCAGCAGCTTTTCTTCTTCCTCGGGGTAATCCCAGGTCATGTCCAGGAGCGGTTTATCCTTCGGATCCGTGCTCCCGGCATAGGCTTCCTTGATTCGCTTCCCTAATTCATACAGGATTTCCAGATCGCTGCGGGATTCCCCGAGCGGATCCACAGCCTTCCAGCGGAACTGGATCCAGCGTCCGCTGTTGCTGACGGTACCCTGTTTCTCGTAGGATGAACATGCAGGCAAGAAGAAGACCTCTGTTTTGATCTTCGACGGATCTGCGCCTGCTTCCCTCGACCAGAAGGTGGAGGTTTCCGTCTCCCACAGGTCCACGGCAACCATCCAGTCCAGGTTCTCAAGGGCCTTAGCTTCCTTGTTGGCGTTGGGACCGCCGACCACAGGGTTCGCTCCAAAGATCAGGACGCCTTTAATCTTGCCTTCATACATGGCTTCAAACAGGCCGATATGGGTAAAGTTGCGTTTGGCGTCCCGCTTGGGCAGGTACTGGTAGCAGTAATCGTTTTCCTTGGTGGCTGCGTCACCATACCATGCCTTCAGCATGCTGATAATCCACTTGGGCGTATTGGTCTTAAAGCCCCATTTCGGAGTCTCTTTTTTAATGTAACCTGCCAGGTCCTTGTAGGCCGCATCGTTCGTCGGGGCATTCAAGTATGCCGTGAGAAGATGCGAGAGCAGGCCCATATCAGTAGATCCCTGGACGTTGGACTCTCCGCGCAGGGCGTTGATGCCACCACCGGGTATCCCCATATTGCCTAACAAAAGCTGCAGGATGGAGTAAGCCCTGATGTTCTGGGAAGCATTAGAGTGCTGGCAGGTACCCATGGCGTAGCAGATGGTGCCTGACTTGTCGGGTTTTCCAGTAGCGGCAAAAGTCTCCGCCACCTTCAAGTAAACGTCCTTGGGAGTACCTGTGATCTTGCAAACTGTGTCTACATCATATCGCTCAAAGTGTTTCTTGAGCAGTTGGAAAACGCAGCGCGGATTCTGGAGGGTCGGATCCTTCAAAGGCTTTTTATCCGGGTCAGCCGGATCGGTCTTGTAAGCCCACGTCTTCTGGTCATACTTGCGCTGCTCGGGATCGTAACCACTGAACAGACCGTCCTTGAACTCGTAACCGTCGTCAATTATATAAGCGGCATTCGTATAATTGACCACGTAATCATGAAAATAAAGATTATTCTGGATAACGTAATTGATCAGACCGCCGATGAATGCAACGTCTGTTCCCGAACGCATTGGTGCATAGATATCCGCTCTTGCCGACGTCCGGGTAAAACGCGGATCGACGCTGATTATTTTGGCCCCCCGTTTTTCCCGCGCTTCTGTCAACCATTTAAAAGCCATCGGATGGTTTTCAGCAGCGTTGCTGCCTATGATCAGAGCACAATCCGTGTTCCGCAAATCAACCCAGTGGTTTGTCATTGCGCCTCTACCAAATGTTGGTCCCAGACCGGTGACCGTGGAACCGTGTCACAAACGGGCCTGGTGCTCAACGTAAACCACGCCCAGGGTGCGCGCCAGCTTCGTATAAAGGTAACATTCCTCATTGTCCAGAGCGGCTCCGCCCAGAGTCGCTATTGCTTCGGTCCTGTTGACATTAATTTCTACGTCACTCTCAACACCGGTTTTCTCATCTTTTACCTTAACGGTTTCTTTCGTGATAAAATTCTTATCCCTTGTTGCCTTGATCTTTTCAACGATTCTGTCTAATACCCAACCCCAATCTTTTTCTTCCCAATGATCACTGTATGGTGCTCGATAAAGGGGTTTACGCATCCGCCGCGGGTTATCGTAAATCTGATAAAGCGCTGCCCCCTTAGCACATGTTGAACCTTGGTTAATTGGATGATCGGGGTCCCCCTCGGTGGCGATCACCTTTCCGTCTGCTGCGTATACGACCAAACCACAGCCACACCCACAATAGGGACAAATGGTGGGAACCGGTTTCACGTTTTTTATCCGGAATTCCCCTATTTGGGCCATCGCAGGTGTGAGGTCGAAACCAAGAACCGGCAAGGTGGCAATTGCGGCGCTAGAAATTTTAAGAAATTCGCGCCTGGTGATTCTCACCTAAAACCTCACTCCTTTTTTATTAGATTTTTTTGATGGGTTAACATCCTTTTAAACTTTGTTGGGTTTCACCTCCCCTCGGCGATTTTTATCACAAGCCCAGCCCCTTTAATTTATTCTCTATTCTGTAATAAATTCCTGCTTGAATAAACGAAAAAAGCCCCTTCTACAAAGGAACTTTGAATAATTGAGGAAATTAAGCTAATTTTGAATGACTTGCTTAGATCCTAGGTTTCTTCGGCAAGCTCAAGAGCGCTCGCCTCTTTCTTCCTGTAAACCAGTTTGGCCACGATGATCCCGGCCTCGTACAAAATCAGCATAGGAGCAGCCATAATGGATTGAGACAGGGGATCGGGGCCGGGCGTTAAGATTGCGGCGATAACAAATGTGGCTACAATTGAGTATTTGCGGTTCTTAATCAACCATTGAGGTGTAATCACACCGATCTTAGTGAGGAAGTAAATAACCAGGGGAAACTCGAAAATCAGCCCAAAAGGAATAAGAAAAGAAAGGGTGAAGGAAAGATACTTGCCTATTGTAAGCATCGGGTTAAATTCCCCTGCCAGTTTCAGCAAGACGAAAACTGCCAGGGGAAAAACCGTATAATAGGCAAAAACAACCCCGCCGGCAAAAAGGAATATGGAAATCGGGACCAACCTGATCACATATCTTCTCTCGTGGGGATAAAGAGCAGGGACGATAAAACGCCAGATCTGCCAGAGTAAAACGGGAGAAGCCAGCACGATTCCGGCGATTAAAGCGATTTGAAATTTCGTAAAGATCCCTTCTGTCATTGTAAGAACAACAGGTTTCAGGCCTTGCTGGGTTAGAGGTTTCATAATAATGGCTAATATCTGATTGACAAAATAGAACGCTGCGATACTGGCAACGCCAATCGCAATCAGGGAGATGATAATGACTTTCCTGAGTTCTTCAAGGTGCTTTAGCAACGGCATAGTTGCACCATTTATTTGATCATGATCATGTTCAGACATGTTATCCCCCCAGATAACTTAAAAATCCCGTTTTATGACAAAATCAGTTATGGCGGCCAGCACTCTCCGGGGTGGGAGATCCGGGAGCGCCAGCAGTTCCCTCTTTGCCTTTTCAAGGTATCTAATGCTGCAATTCCTTGCTAAATTAAGGGAGCCAGATCTCCTGACCAGTGCCATGGCCTCTTCCCAGTCAGATTCCTGCTTCTCCTCCTTCGCAAGGATATTTGCCAAGCGGCACCCTGTTTCCCGGTTTCTCAGGGTGTAATACACCGGGAGGGTGATAATCCCCTGCCGCAGATCGCTGCCAACCGGCTTTCCAAAAACTTTTTCACTTCCCTCAAAATCCAGCACATCGTCCGTAATCTGAAAGGCCATCCCCACATAATAACCGTATCTCTTTAAACACCTTGCCAGGCCGGAGGGGGCTTCACCGGCCAGTGCCCCTGTAAAACAGCAGGTTGAGAACAGCAGGGCGGTCTTTCGCTTAATCCTTCTCAGGTAGATGCGCAGTCCCTGGTCTATTTTCCCGGCAGTCTCAATTTGCTCAATTTCACCTTCGCACATCTGCAGGCTGACCCTTGCCAGAAGACGAGCAATCTCTTCATTGGTGTGCCGGGCAACAATAATCAGGGCCTGTGCTAAAAGATAATCACCGGTAAACAGGGCGATAGCATCCCCCCATTTGGCGCTTACGGTCGGAATTCCTCGCCGCGTCGGTGAACCGTCAATAACATCATCATGCACGAGAGAAGCCATGTGAATCAATTCGATAGCCACAGCAAGGGGAGCAATCCGCTCTATATAATAATTAAAAAACTTGGCCGCAAGGATCACGAAGGCCGGCCGCAATCTTTTCCCACCGGCCCGAAGCAGGTGTCCGGATGACTCTCCTAAAATGGTATCCGAACTGTAGGAATATTTTTTTAGTTCGTTCTCAACGTAATCCAATTCAGTTTTAATTTCCTTTAATATTTCCCGGTAGGCCATGCATCCCTCATCCCAGTTCAAGAACGATCTAATACTTCGGCATGATAGACATAAAACCCTTCAATTGAATTTTTTAAACATGTTATTTATACGGGGAAGTACTTTTCACGCCTATCAAACCCAGGACCCGTTCCACGAAAAAACTTACCAAATCTTCAATATCACGCGGACCAAAGTAAAATGAAGGCATTGGAGGTACAATATGTACACCGATCTCCGCCAAAGCAAGCATATTCCTCAGATGAATGGGATTTAGGGGGGTTTCTCTGGGCACAAGTACCAGAGGCCTCCGCTCTTTAAGGGTAACATCCGCAGCCCGCTCAATAAGATTGCGAGACATGCCATTAGCAATTCCTGCCAGAGTTGCCATACTACAGGGCACAACCAGCATCCCCTTGGTGAGAAAGGAGCCGCTCGCCAAATCGCATCCGATATCCTGCCAGTCATAGTACGAAAGGGCATTATCTCCATGAGTATACCCCAGGTAATGCCTGAGACTCCTTTCGATTTCCGGCCGGTCCCCGGTTAAAACCCAGCCCAATTCATCATGGAGGACACGCATCCCGGGACCGGAAATGGTGAGACAAATCCTCTCCTGTGCAGATTTTAAAGCTTTAAGCGTGTGTTCGGCATAAATTGCACCTGTGGCGCCTGTAATTGCCACAACCCAGGGTATCATCATTTTTCCTCCGCTTCTTTAAAACCGTATTCCTTCCATTTTGCTGTTACTAGATCCTTGATCGGTTGGGACATTTCAATCTCATCAGGCCACTCCCGCAAATGCCCTTCTTCGGGGCCTTTCTTAGTGGCATCGATTCCAACTTTAGATCCATAAGATGGGAGAGGACAGGCATGATCCAGTACCTCTACAGGCCCTTCCACGAACATAAAATCCCTTTTCGGGTCGACATTATTATAAACCCTCCACCATACTTCATTCATATTGTGAACATTTACGTGGGCATCTACGACAATGATCATTTTGGTAAACATCATCATGCCCAGGCCCCATAGAGCGCACATGACCTTCCGGGCATGGCCAGGGTAGCTTTTTTTGATGGCTACCACAGCGCAATTATGAAAGACTCCTTCTATCGGCAGGTTATAATCTACAATTTCGGGGAGAAAGAATTTGAGAAATGGTAAAAAGATCCGTTCGGTGGCTTTTGCCAGAAAGCAGTCCTCCATGGGTGGTTTTCCCACCACCGTTGCCGGGTAGATGGCATCACGGCGGTGGGTTATACAGGTGATGTGGAAAACCGGGTAGTAGTCGGCAAGCGAATAATAGCCGGTATGGTCCCCGAAGGGGCCCTCCAGCCGCTTCTCGTCGAGATCCACGTATCCTTCTAAAATGATTTCGGCATGCGCCGGCACCTCCAAATCCACAGTGATGCATTTCACCATTTCCACAGCCTGTTTTCTAAGAAAACCGGCAAAGAACATCTCATCGAAACCGTGCGGGAGGGGGGCTGTCGCAGCATATATGGTAGCCGGATCACCTCCCAGGGCCACAGCTACCTCCATCCGTTTATTCATCAACTGGTGCTTTCTGTAATTTTCGGCGCCGTTCTTGTGCATGTGCCAGTGCATCCCAGTGGTCCTGGAGTCAAACACCTGCAGGCGGTACATTCCCAGGTTTTGCCGTCCGGTTTCGGGATCCTTCGTAAAGACGAGGGGAAGGGTGATATAACGCCCTCCATCACCAGGCCAGCACTTGAGGATGGGAAAGATGTCGAGTGATGCATCGTTTTGATGAATAACCTCCTGGCAGGGAGCTTTTTTGACTGTCTTGGGTGCCCAAGTGCTCATTTCCGCCAGGCGCGGCAGCAGCTTTACCTTATCCCACAGAGATCCCGGAAGATCCTGAAGCCGCAGCAATTCACTGATGCGGTCCCCGATCTCATCCAAACTACCGACCCCCAGGGCTAGCTTCATCCTTTCTGTACTGCCAAAGGTATTGATTAACACGGGATAATCGGAGCCCTTTACCTTTTCGAAAAGAAGGGCGGGGCCTCCTTGTTTGCTGATGCGATCTGTGATCTCAGTAATCTCCAAGACAGGATCCACCTCTGTTTTTATGCGATGCAGCAAGCCTTTCTTTTCTAGAATCCCGATGAATTCACGAAGATCGCGGTATGACAAGTTTACCCCTCCAGACCCTAAACAGTTTAAGTAAATGCCCTCTGTCTCACAGGAGATGATATAAGTTCCTGTGCGAACATTTCAAGTGCTGTATTATTAGCAAAACATGGTAGCGTTTTAATCTTAAAGAGTTCCATACCGTATTTTTTGGCTCCATAAGCAATACCAAACTCAACACCGAAATGGTACAATTGTTCCTGCTCCTCTTCAGTTCCTCCTGCAAAGAGACAACCTAGAGCACAGCATTCGCCGAAGAAAACCCCATGCTTCCTTCTAAGGCCTTCCATAACGGCCTGAATGTTCTCACGACTTGACTGTCTTGCTGTTTCCAGTATCGTGTTTCCTTCATTCATAACACTGATGAGCCTGGCAAACCTCTCTAACAAGGGAAAGCTGTCCGTTTCACAAAGCAACTGGAATAAATGGCCGCATATATAATCCCCCGTCAGTATAAGCAACTGCTTTTCTTTTCCCTTCTTCCGAGCCGGGATGTTGTGAAGGATGCTCCCTATGTTTACCAGCATGATGAAAAGCGCCGGCAGAACCGCTAGCTCCTTTTTATTAAAGAGGGAAGCACTCAGCAAAACCAATCCAGGAGGAACCAGCAGGTCATTTTCCCGCGGGGACACTTCCTGCAAGAGAGACTTTGCTAAAGGAGACAGGATTTCCTCCAGTTTATTCAATACATTATTGAGTTCCGAGGCAATAGACTGCAGCAAGGGCGGAAACACCCTGTTCATAAGAAGAAGTCCTCCCTACAAATAAGGGGTTCTTTCAAAGATCAAGAACCCCTTTCTCGTTACTTTTCGTTTGTATTAGGGTCCGGTTTCGGACTACGCCGCTCCAACCTTTCTTAAAACACCAGCAGGATCCACAAACAGCTTCTTGAAGCCAAGGGTCTTGGGATCAAGCCCAAGGGCCAGCCCGATTAACTGGGTAAAGAAGGGAATCGGCATTCTGTATTGCGTGCCGTATTTCTTCTCAACGCTGATCTGGCGCATATCCAGGTTCTGCTGGCAAAGGGGACATGCAGCAACAATACAATCTGCGCCAGAATCCTTGGCTATCTTAAGAATATCATTGCATAACTTTGTACAGGCTTCTTCTTTGGTCATACCCAAAGATGCACCGCAGCATTCGGTCTTATACGGCCAGGGCAGGGGTTCTGCCCCAAGGGCACGCATGATGTTGTCCATTGCCTGGGGATTTTCCGGATCATCTACATAGTTTACAACTTTTGGCGGTTTAACAAACAAGCAACCATAGTAGCAAGCAACTTTAAGCCCTTTCAAGCTTCTTTTAACCTTTTTCCTGATTTCTTCCAGGGTTTCGGGGTTTGCAAAAATGTCAAGGTAACTCCTCAGTTTAACCTTCCCTGTATATGGACGCTCCAGCAATGAGTTAACCTTCCGTTTCAGGTCTTCGTCCCTGGAGAGTTCGTACTCCACGGCTGCAAACCTCTGGTGGCAAGCCGCGCAGGGAGCTACCATCTCGGTCACAGGTAATGTTTCGGCCAGGGCTAGGACACGGGCAGGGAGTGCGAGGGATAACAGGTGATCTGTCATGTGAGCGGAAGACGCACCGCAGCAATTCCAATCAGGAACTTCAAGAAACTCAATCCCCAATGCATGAGCTACTGCGTGGCTAGACATTCCGTATTCAATACCACCGGTTTCCAACGAGCAACCCGGATATAAGGCATACTTCGGCATCTACTTTCCCTCCATCCTCTTAATCTTCTCAAATATGTTCTTGATTTCTTTACGTCCTTTGATCCGGTGAGGGAATGGCTTTGCCTTGCCTTTTAGCATCATTGGAAGTCCGAACTGCGCATCTTTAAATAAATTACCCGTCTTCATGTTATTCATCATAAGCAGACCGGCTTCAAAAAGGCGACCATAGCTGCGGATTGTACTAAGAAAGACATCATTAAATATCGTGACCAACCTTCCCTTCTCAGCATATCCCGCCTTGATCGCTTCTTGACGCAAGGTATCCATCACGTGTGCCACTTCTATATCTCTGATGCACCGTGTGGTACAGGTATTGCAACCCATGCATACCCAGATGGTTTGTGACTTAAGTACCTCCTCCTTCATCCCCAGCATGAGCATCCGTATGATCTGGTTTGGCAGGTAGTCCATCGCAAAGCTGCCCGGGCATCCGCCGGAACACTTAGCGCACTGGTAACATTGCCGGATATCCTGGCCACTTTTCTCAATAACCTTGTCCACAAACGACCGGTTTTGTTCCATGACTTGAGAAAAATTGACTTCGCCCATCGCGACCCCCTCTTAAAATCAAGCATTCAATCTCCTTAAAACTCTATTCTCCCTATTCTGAATAATTCCTCCTTAAAATTGAGAAAAATTTATATTCATAAACAAATAAGCCTTACAACTCTCCTGTAAGGCTTATTTGCTAACCCTTTTGCTTGACTGGATCTGGGCAGTCTAAAATAAATATCCCCCCTAAAGGTTTACCGCTGCCCTCTGGCATGTTTCCATAATACCACGTCTTATCTCGGTTGCTGTCATGTGATCTGCTCGGAACTTTTCCACCAGGTACCTGCACGCATCCCAGGGGTCGACCCTTTCTCCGCATGTGAAAACATCTACTGCAGCGTAACCCAGTTCCGGCCAGGTGTGTATTGCCAGATGAGACTCGGAAATTACCACTACACCGCTTACCCCTTGAGGGCTGAATTTATGGAAAACGCTCTCTCTGATCTCGGCCCCGGCTGCCAGAGCAGCATCAATCATGTACCGCCGGACCTGTTCCTGATCATCGAGGGTTTTGAAATCACATCCATAAAATTCAGCTAAAACATGACGCCCCAAAGAGTTCATTTTTGTCATTAATAGTCTCAGCCTCCTTTAAGAACATCATATTTCTCGTAAGATGTAAAAATAGGAAGGAAATTGGAGCCAAAACGTTTTTTCCGGCTTCCAATTCCAATCCTATTAAATTTTAGCACTCCGTTAGGTTTTGTCAATAATATTTTTATGTTAGCCGGCAACAACCTCATTGGTCAAAATCCCTATCCCCTCGATTTCGACACTGACCACATCGCCAACTCTTAAAGGGCCCACTCCCGGAGGTGTTCCTGTCATAACCACATCACCCGGGTAAAGGGTCATCACAGAGGAAATAAAACTTACCAGCTTCGCAACCGGGAAGATCATCTCGCCGGTTGATGAATTCTGCCGAATTTCTCCATTTACCGTAAGTTTTATTGTAAGGCAATCTGGTTTCAGATCAACCGCAAGGAAGGGACCAAGCGGGCAAAAAGTATCAAAGGACTTTGCCCTTGTCCATTGACCGTCCTCCCTCTGCAAATCCCTTGCCGTGACATCGTTCGCGCAGGTGAAACCCAGAATGTACGGGCCTACATGTTCAGCCGGTACATTCCGTATGGTTTTCTTGATTACTACAGCAAGTTCCGCCTCGTACTCTACCTGACGTGAGGATGAAGGATAGACTATTTTCTGCCCATGGCCGATCACCGCAGAGGGGGGTTTCAGGAAGATGACGGGTATCTGAGGAAGCATCATGCCGAGTTCCTTTGCATGATCCCGGTAGTTCAGGCCGACACACACTATCTTGCTCGGGTTACAGGGAGCAAGAAGCGTAACATCTTTTAAAGAAACCATATCCTCTGTAGCTCTCCATTCCCCAAAAGGGCTGCCCTGAAGCACTCGTATCAGTTTTCCTTCTACAACTCCCCACATTTTTGCTTTCTGGCTGACAAAATGTGCAAAGCGCAACCAAAGTTCCTCCTTCTAACCGGCAACAGTACCCTCATGTTGTTTTAAAACGAGAAAGAAAAGCGTTGCAGCCGGGAAGATGATTGCCGTCGCCGCGGCTACAATTCCGGAATCGTTAAAAACCAGAGCGGCAAAGGCACCGATGAGACCTCCTTCCAGGCCAATGGCTACCGCAGGATTATTTATAAGCACCTTCCGGAAAATGCCGACCGGCCTGTAGAAAAGGATACCGAGGGCCAGTAGTGTGCCAAGCAAAACCCTTGTCCAGATCGTATATTTGATCAATCTGTAATTCATGGCCAGTTTGCGAACCACGATGTCATTGAAAACAGGGTATCCCCCCACCTGGACGCTCGCAATAAGCTGACCGAAATGGGAACGAAGTTCCGGAGGACGCATAAAATCCCACAGGATGAAACCGGAAGCTAAAACTAGAACGACCAGCCCTCCGATCAGAACATATTTCCACTTCAATCTTATGCCCATAAACCGGAAAAAGGTATACGTAAACGCTGTTAGTGCGGCCAGCAGGCCTCCAAAATTGCTTCCCCACATCGGGGCGCCAAGCACCACCGCAGCTGACAGGAACAGAAGTCCGGTCAAAAGAAGCGGCAATCTAACATATCCGCTCATGCGCTGGATCAGTAATGAAGAACCCATAACCAGCGATCCAATCAACACTCCCATATACTCATTGCCCAGTCCATAAAAACGCGCTCCAGACATAGGATCATAGCTCAAAACCGAGTACTTTTGTAAAGTGCCGCCGCTCACCGTGTCCACGAGCAGAATCGCCGCCGTTGTCAGACAAAGAAACAAAATGGGATCTAAATCCTTGTTGCGGGCCAGTTTAACAGCCGTGAAAACAACGACCACGATCAGGCTCAAGCATAATATAACGTACAGCAGGGTATTAACCAGCGGAAAACCGCTGACAAGCAGCCAAACTACCGGCATGGAAATGAGCCCCAGGAGTACAGGCGACAGGTATTTACCGATCCGAGGTCTAAGGGATAAACAAAAGATGATACTCGCCAGCACCACCAGTTGCAGGATCACATACCCCTTTACAAAAGGGGGGCGCAGCAGCGAAGTAAAAACGGTCCGTGCCTCCATACTTCGTATATAGTTCAGGGAATCCGCTTGCGGCTGAACATGCCAGGGGCGTCCTGCAAAAGAATCCAGGGGAGCTTTCAAATAGGTGCAGACACTGGGGGCAATATCAAATAGGGTTACAATCCCCGCCCTCCGGGTGGTCGGAGAAATCAGCAGTCCAGAACTGATTTGATCCCCCAGAACTCCGATAAAACCGAAAAACCTGTTTTCACCATTCGATTGGTCGGTAGGAATAAGCGAGGCGACCATCACCTGTGTTTTATCGAGGGGGGTATTCTGCAACAGCCAACCGAAAAATTCATCATATTCCTGAAGGATCCTACTCCTTTCCCTCTGATATACCTTGTCTGTGAAACTCTGCTTGCTCTGCTCCAGGCGCACCAGGTCGCCGAGCTCGATGACAAGAAAATCGCTACGATTTTTCAACTTTAGATACTCTGATTTCAAAGCAGGGTAATTGGTGCTGTATACCAGGGCGTTATTCTGATCGATTCGCAAGAGATCGCCGGATATGTCTCCCATATCGATGACACCCCGCCTGTCCATGGCAACAACCGCCATTGATCGCAGGGGAAGCCCCGGCAGGTCGGCATTGCCCAATACTCCCGTCAACAAACCTTTCTTGTGCAGGGATTCACCTAAAGCGCCCGGTCTTGCTTTTACCTTTTCCGTCTCATTCGCCCGCAGTATGAAGGGAAGGTCTAAAACCACAAGGTTTCCCTGATCTAAACGGTAGCCGGTCCTCGCCTGAAAAAGGGCCAAAGGGTCTTCTCCTAGATAGCTTTCCCTCGGCCCGAAGGCAAGGGTTTCCTGGACGGTTCCCAAAGCTACGCTGCCGGCACTGACTGTTGCAGCGGCATTGGGACGGGTACGAGATCCCGCAGTATTCGTGTTCAGGAGAGCCACCCCTGCTTTGTTGAAAAAACTGCGAAGGTTTTTGAGTTCCGCTGAGTCCAGATCCTCCAGCTGTAAATAATCGGACACCACGAAAACCACATGCCGCCGGTCGTGGTTATCCTTCGCCGACGCGAAACGAGGCGCCCATAACACAATAAAACTCACAAATACGGCCAAGAGAACAACAGGGCGGGCCTGCCATCGCTTCATCATGGTGATCACGCATCTCCTCCGCCACAAGTGCCACTTAAAACCTTTTCATAAATTTCTTCTGTCTTACGCAGCATCTGGTATTCAGAAAATTCACTGGAAACAAGTTGTCGCCCCTGGGTCGCCAGTTTTTGCGCAAGTTCCCGATCCCTGAGTAAAGTAAGAACTCCGTGCGCCAGTGCCTCGGGGTCTGCAGGGGGTACCAGGATGCCCGTCCGGCCGTCTTTGATAATCTCAGGAATGCCGCCAACAGCACTGGCAACAACCGGACGGGCGCTTGCAAGGGCTTCAAGGCAGAAGATTGATAGGCCTTCCTGGATCGAGGGAACTGCAACAACATCAAAGAGCCGAATGAGTTGCGGTATATCTTTTTGGAAACCGAGAAACTTGATCCTTTCGGTTAGTTTCATTCGTCTAACCAGTTCTTCTAAAGCGCTTCTTTCCGGACCATCTCCGATGATCACGCAATTAACCGGACCATACTCGCGTTCAATCAAAGGCACCGCCTCGATCAAATACCTGATTCCTTTTTTAGGTTCCAGACGTGCAACGGTGCCCACAACGGGTAAGTCCCCGCTCAAGCCCAGGGTGGAAAAAGGGAGTAAAGGCCGGCACTTATAATCATCTGGGTTGATCCCGTTGTAAATTACCGTTATTTTATGGGCCGGGGTCCATTGGTAGCTTCGGACTTCGTCCTTTAGTGCCTTGGATACCGTTATGATGTGGTTGGCGGCAGTTCTGTTGAGAAAACCCTGTACTAAACGAAAAAAAATAAAAAAACGCTCCCCTGGATTTTGAGAGTTGTGAATTGTCGCCACAACACAGGGATTCCCGGCTGCAAGGGCGGCCATCTGCCCCAAAATTCCTGCCCTGACCCCGTGGGTATGTACCAGATCGATTTTTTCGTCCCGTATAATTCTTCTGAGGTGCACTAAAATATTCCAATCTCTGAAAGGATGCCATCCCTCCCCGATAGAAACGGGAAAAACCTTTTGAGCAAAAGGACGAAGCGAGGTGAATAGCTCGGAATCAGGAGGCGCCGCAAGATAAAGGAGATACCTTTCCCGGTTAAGGCCTGAAAAAATAACTTCCAGGTGTCTTTTTATACCTCCCTGTGCGGGACGAACCACATGCAGCACCTTATAAGCCACTTAAATCTCTCCGAACATGGTTTTACTTGCAAAAAAGACGGGGGTTTACCCCGCCTCAATTACAAAACATGGTCAGAGTGGCGGGACTTGAACCCGCGACCTCTAGCACCCCAAGCTAGCGCTCTACCAAGCTGAGCTACACCCTGAACATCACTTACTTTATTTTATGTGCTTTGCCCTACAAAGTCAAGGCTATGTTATCTTTTTGTGTTATCTTTTTGTGCGGCAGAACACCCTTTAGTAACCCTTATTTTCCTCAAAAAATTTCGCGTGGATAGCGTTGACCGCTTTGACCGCCTGATCCTCTCGAATTACACAGGAAACCTTGATCTCAGAGGTGCTGATCATCTCTATATTTATATCCTCGTCGGCTAATGCCTCAAACATCGCTGCAGCCACACCCGGATTCGTGACCATCCCTGCCCCGACGATGGATACCTTGGCGACGCGGTCATTGTAGTCCATTCCTGAGGCCCTGATTTCTTTCACCACTTTTTCGACAACAGGCAGGGCCTTCGGAAGATCATCCCTTGTCACCGTAAACACGATATCGTTTTTACCGTTATGCATCCAGCTCTGGATGATCATATCGACGTTTATGTTCTCCGCCGCCAGTTTTTTAAAAATATGCTTCGCAATACCTGGACGATCTGGAACGTCAAAAAGTCCGATTTTGGCAACATTCAGGTCATGAGCAACGCCGCTTACCAGTCTGCTTTTTTCCATGCAGGAAACCTCCCCTACCCGCGTCCCCTCATGGTCATTAAAACTGGATCTGACATGAAGAGGAACGGAAAATTGTTTCGCAAATTCCACCGAGCGGGGCTGTAAGACCACAGCCCCCAGGCTTGCCAATTCCAGCATTTCGTCGTAAGATATAAAGTCGAGTTTCTGAGCGGTAGGGACCACGCGGGGATCACCGGTAAAAACCCCGTCGACATCGGTATAAATCTCGCATATATCTGCCTGAAGAGCCGCTGCCAGCGCAACCGCCGTCGTGTCCGAGCCTCCTCTTCCCAATGTGGCAATCTCGTCATCATCGGTGGCACCTTGAAAACCCGCAACCACCACTATTTTCCCCTCTTCAAGGGCCTGCCGGACCCGTTTGGGATCCACCTTCTTAATCAGGGCCTTCGTATGGTTGCGGTCTGTGGTGATACCGGCCTGTGCCCCGGTAAAGGAGACCACAGGATAACCCAACTCATTGATTGCCATTGCCATTAACGCTATAGAGACCTGCTCACCGGTCGCAAGGAGCATATCGACCTCCCTCTCGGGCGGATGAGAGGTGATCGCCTGAGCCAGTTCCAGCAATTGGTCGGTGGTGTGTCCCATTGCTGAAACAACCACAACCACCTGATTTCCTTCTTCTCTGGTACGGACCACCCTGCGAGCAACATTTTTTATCAACTCAGGATTGGCTACCGATGTCCCTCCGTATTTTTGTACTACAATCCGCACTCAAAAGCCTCCCCAACAGTAATATTTTAAATATTTTACTCTATTATATAAGCTCCCTGCGAAGTCGGTTCAAGCTTTCTGATTTCCGTCTCAATACCGTAGGCCCTCAAGACACGTCCCATCGCCTCCCCGATTTCCAAACCGGGAGGCCCAAAGGCAATCAGAGTAGGCCCTGCCCCACTCAGCACCGCACCATAGGCCCCGGCTTTTTCAGCAGCTTCAAACGCTTCTGTCATTCCGGGTATAAGTCTGGATCTGTAGGGTTGATGAATGCGATCCTTGAGCGCCACCGTTAATAAGTCCCAATCACCATCCTTCAGGGCAGAAGTTAACAACGCCACTCTGCCAAGATTAAATACCACATCCTTCATGGGGACAAGCTCAGGAAGAACGCCCCTGGCAGCTTTTGTGGAAAGTGTAAAGTTCGGGATCACCGCATAAATTACCAGCTCTTGCGGTGGAGTAAAGTTTGTATAATAATATTTGCCATCCTGTTCGGCAACCGCTACTATCCCTCCCAATAATGCGGCTGCCACGTTATCGGGGTGACCTTCAATTTCGATGGCCTGGGCCAGCAGTTCCTCCCGGGAGAAAGGGCTTCCGGCAACGGCGTTAGCGGCAAGCAGCCCTCCCACAATGGCAGCTGCGCTGCTCCCCAAACCGCGCTGAAGCGGTATTTTATTATCCAGCCGCACTCTCCAACCCTGCAAACTGGAATTTACCCTGCGAAACACCTTCTCAATGGTGCGGGCAACCAGGTTATCGGCGTCCCTGGGCAGCAAATCCTCACCTTCACCGGTTACCTCTATATGGAAACCGGAACCCCCCGTCTCCTCCAACTCCACCGTATTATACAGTTTTAACGCCATTCCCAGGGCATCAAAACCGGGACCCAAGTTTGCGGTAGTGGCCGGTACCCTGACAGCAACCCTTCTTCCCATATTGAATCCACCTTATCCTTCTAGAGCACAGACATATTCCCCAGCAGATCAAGCACCGCTTCTTCGGTTGCCTGCACCACCGTTGGCTGTAACCGGCAGGTTTTGAGGGTCGTGTCCGGGTCTTTCAGGCCATGGCCGGTCATAACACAGACCACATGACAGGACCGGGGGAAATAGCCCTCCCTGGCCAGCTTCATAACGCCTGCCAAAGCAGCGGCAGAAGCAGGCTCCACAAATAGCCCCTCTAAACGGGCAACAGTCTGATAAGCGTCGATTATCTCTTCATCTGTCACAGTATCAATTCGACCTTCTGATTCCCGGAGGGCGTTAAGGGCCTTCTGCCAGCTGGCCGGATTGCCGATCCTGATCGCCGTTGCTACCGTGCGGGGCTCGGGAACAACCTCTCCGCGCACGATGGGAGCTGCACCTGCCGCCTGAAAACCGACCATTTTAGGCGTTCTTTCCACCACCCCTGCGGTTGCGTACTCCTTAAAACCCTTCCAGTAGGCGGTGATGTTGCCCGCGTTGCCTACCGGTAAAGCCAGGTAATCGGGAACAAAGCCCAGCTGGTCGCACACTTCAAAGGCCGCAGTTTTCTGCCCCTCTATCCTGTAGGGATTCAGGGAGTTGACAAGGGTCAGGGGATGCTCCCGGGTAATCTTGCGCACAAGCTGTAAAGCGGCGTCAAAATTCCCCTTGATGGCGATAACCTTGGCCCCGTAGATCAGGGCCTGTGCCAGCTTTCCCAGGGCTACATACCCATCCGGTACCAGCACAACACATTTTATACCCGCCCGTGCCGCATAAGCGGCAGCAGATGCCGACGTATTCCCCGTTGAGGCACACATCACCGCCCGTGAGCCCTCTTCCAGGGCTTTGCTCACGGCAACCGTCATTCCCCGGTCCTTAAAGGAACCGGTCGGGTTTTGCCCCTCAAACTTCAGATAGATGTTTATCTTGAACTGGCGGGAAAGGGCAGTAGCCGGCAACAATATTGTGTTACCCTCCAGCAGGGTAACGACAGGAGTCTTTTCATTAACAGGTAAAAAAGAACGGTATCTTTCTATTACCCCGTGCCAGATCAACCCTTTCCACCTCCTTCCACCCGGATAATGTTTTCTACGGAATGAACAATGGAAAGGCCTCTGATCACCGCCAGGGCATCCTGAATGTCCTGCTCCCTGACCTCATGGGTAATGACAACGATTTCAGCCAGCATCATCTGGCCGTCAATTTCCAGCGTTCTTTTCTGGATAACCGAGGCCAGGCTTACCTGGTGATTACCAAAAACTCCGGCAATGCTGGCCATTACACCCGGTTTATCCTTGACGATAAGTCTGACGTAATATTTTGTCCGTATTTCCCCTTTAGGACGAATCTTTTTGTCGAGGAAACAGGTGCAGGCAAAACGACGAACGCCGTCGCTCTTCATGTTGCGGACCACTTCCATGATATCCCCGACCACAGCGCTTGCAGTCGGCATCTGGCCCGCACCTTGGCCGTAAAACATGGTTTCCCCCACTGCATTCCCCTTGATATAAATGGCATTAAAGACTCCCCGTAC
Organism: Syntrophomonadaceae bacterium; assembly: GCA_012840385.1. Lineage (GTDB taxonomy): Bacteria > Bacillota > DSM-12270 > Thermacetogeniales > Thermacetogeniaceae > DULK01. The sequence continues at coordinate 76,701 of DULK01000093.1, read as the reverse complement.
TGATGCAAGAGGGTGGCTATGGGGTAAAAAGGCCGGATGCACCCGCACCTCGATCTCGTCATTTAGATCTCTGGCGATCGCCAGCAGCTTCACCACATATCCGAGCTCACGGGCATAATTGATATCTTCCGGAGTAATTCTGGAAATTCCCTCAATAAAAACATTATCCGGTGTCACCCTGGTATTAAATGCTATTGACGCCAGAATGGAAATTTTTCGAGCAGCATCCAATCCTTCGATATCGGAGGTGGGATCTGCCTCAGCGTAACCCGCCGACTGGGCGGCCCGAAGCACTGTGGCAAAATCGGCTCCTTCCTCGCTCATACGGGTCAGGATATAGTTCGTAGTTCCGTTGACAATACCTATGACTTCCTGGATTTTATTCGCTGCCAGACTCTCTTTCAAAATGCGAATAACCGGAATCCCGCCCCCTACGCTGGCCTCGAAGTAAAATTCAGCCTTTCCCGCTTCGGCGGCTTCAAAAAGCTCTTTTCCATAAGCAGCCACCACGTCCTTATTTGCAGTAACCACATGCTTTCCGCGGCGCAGCGCCTCCAGGAGGTATTGCCGCGTCGGTTCAATCCCGCCCAAAAGCTCGACAATCAATGGGATATCGGGATCATCCAAAATATCTTCAAAACGGTCCGTTACCATATCCGGAGAGATTCCTAAAAGACGCGGCTTTTCGGGATGCCGCTCAAGAACCTTTTTGATGACAACTTTTTTCCCTAGGCGCTGTGTGATCTGAGGAGCATTTTCCTGCAGCAACTTGATTACACCGGACCCTACAGTACCGGCTCCGAGCAGCCCTATGCTCACGACATCATCCATCAACATCTCTCCCAATTCCGAATAAAATAACATTTCTTTAATTTATATAACTTTGATTTATTCGAGACAATAACGGTCATATCCTGCTTTTCTCCTGTTTTAAATTCTGTTTTCGTTCTTTCTTTGATTTGCTCGGTGGTCCATTATTAAACAAAAAAATCGGTCATAGCGACCGACAGACTTTTGACAAGAAAATTAAGGAGGGGCTCACATGGCGTCAGAAAAACCACGGCTTGTTACCGGAGGAAGGCCCTTTACTCATCCATACCAGTTGGCATGATTATTTTAACAAAAGCCTACAACCTTAGATAATGATACAGATAAGGCCTCCACTACCTTCATTGACAATACGCTGCACGGTTTCCTGAAGTTTGGTTTGGGCATTTTCCGGCATGCGATGCAGTTTGTTCTGGATGCCTTCCCTCACCAGTTCATGGAGGGATTTCCCGAAGATATCTCTCTGCCAAATCTTTTGGGGATCATCCTCAAACTCCTCCAGCATATACCGGACCAGCTCTTCGCACTGCTTCTCAGTCCCGATAATTGGTGTAATTTCTGTTGTAATATCCGCTCTAATGATATGGAGCGACGGCGCACTTGCCTTTAAACGCACACCAAACCGGTTTCCCTGTCTGATCAGTTCGGGTTCCTCAAGGACCATCTCGTCCAGGCTCGGCGCAACCACCCCGTAGCCGAGTTCACGAACCTCTTCCAAAGCCGGGGCCACCTTTTCGTAATTGTACTTTGCCTTGCTCAGATCCCGCATCAGGCGAAGAATATCATGATCGCCGGCAATTGTCAGCCCGCTTACCTCTTCCAGCACTTTGTGGAACAGGCCTTCCTGGGCTTTCACATCGATCACCGCAACCCCCGTTCCCAGGTTCATGTCCTCCAGTGATGCCGTGGAAACAAATTCGTTTTCACTGATCTGCTCAACAGCCTGGTCGATATCCCGCAGCCTGTTGACGCTCCTCACAGCTTCCTGAATTGCCCGCTCGAAGTCCATTCGCAGCCAGTGGGTTTGCTCCAGTTCTTCAACCCACTTTGGAAGGTTTACATTAACCTCCTGTACAGGGAATTCATAGAGAGCCTCTTGAAGAATGTTGATAACATCATCATGCGTCATTTCGGCACAGTTGATGGGAAGTACCGGCACACCGTATTTTTCTTCAAGTCCGCGCACCAGATCGGTGGTTTCCGGGGCATCAGGAACAACCGTGTTTAAAATCACGAGAAACGGCTTGCCCAATTCCTTTAATTCCCCAACAACCCTTTCTTCTGCTTCTAAATAATTTTCCCTGGGTATTTCTGTGATTGAGCCGTCAGTTAAAACAACAATTCCTATTGTCGAATGATCGGTTATAACCTTGCGGGTTCCTATTTCCGCGGCATCTTGAAAAGGAATTGCCTCTTCGAACCAGGGCGTCATCACCATGCGCGGGCCACTCTCTTCTTCGTATCCTAATGCTCCTTCGATGGTATAACCCACGCAGTCTACCATGCGCACCTTCATTTTTAACCCGTTTTTGACAGATATCTCTACTGCCTCCTGGGGAATAAACTTTGGCTCAACGGTCATGATCATTCTTCCCGCACCACTTTGCGGCAGTTCGTCTCTAGCCCTTTCGCGATCCACAGGATTCTCAATATTGGGTAAAACCATAAGCTCCATAAAGCGCTTGATAAAGGTTGACTTTCCGGTCCGAACCGGTCCCACGACGCCCACGTAAACGTCCCCACCGGTCCGCTCTGCAATATCACGGAAGATACTAATATTTTCCATGGGCAACCCCCTCCCTAATGTTTTTTATGCAGGATGGTCCCTCTTCATGCCATTTTTTAAAATTAAGAAATCAAATTTGTAAACGTTGTTCACCTGTAATTTTCCAATTGATATATTTATATGAACATAATTTACTTTTATTACCATATGGCAACATCAAAAAATCGGCTCCCTATATGGAAGCCGATAGAGCATAAGCAGCAATCTAACAAATCAGGGTACTATTAGCGGCTGTCGCTCGTCCATCCCTTTAGTAGCCTATCAAAAGGAGAATGCCTATTTCTCGCCTAAGACGGAGGCAAAAACCTCCTCTACTTCATGGCGTCTGGTTCTCATCATTAGATTGGAAACAGCCGTCTTTGGCTCCATGCCCTCAAATAATACCGCGTACATCTGCTCCGTAATCGGCATCTCAATTCCATAATGAAGGCTGAGAAGCCTTGCCGCTTTAGTCGTTTCTACGCCTTCAACAACCATTCCTACTTTTGCAAGAGTTTCTTCCAGGGACAAACCCTGTCCTAAAAGATATCCCGCCCGCCTGTTCCTGCTGTGCTTGCTGGTTGCAGTAACCACCAGGTCTCCGACCCCGGTCAGCCCGAGAAACGTCAATGGATTTGCCCCGAGAGCAACTCCCAGGCGGGTAATCTCTGTTAGGCCCCGTGTAATCAAGGCTGCCTTGGTGTTATCCCCAAAACCCAAACCCTCTGCAATCCCGGCGCCAAGAGCAATAATGTTTTTTAAGGCTCCTCCGAACTCGACTCCAACCAGATCGGAGTTGGTATAAACACGGAAATGGGGAGCCATGAAAACATCCTGGATATACTCGGCGACTTCTGGGGATTGAGATGCCACAACCACTGCAGTGGGCATTTCTCTTCCAACCTCTTCGGCATGACTCGGCCCCGAAAGAACGGCCAGCCTGTCCGCATATTCCGGCAACTCCTCGCAGATAACCTGAGACATACGCAGGCAGGTTGTCCTTTCCAGGCCTTTGGCAGTATTAACTAAGAGGGTGTCGGATCTCAGAAATGGCTTTATCAGTCCTACCAGTTCTCTGATACTCTGAGAGGGTACGGCTAAAACAACAACGCCGGGATTACGTAAAGCCAGTGATATATCGGAGGTAAACTCGATCGAATCAGGGAGAACAACGCCAGGCAAATATTTTTTGTTCTCTCTTGTTACAGCAAGCAAATCGGCGAACTCCGGCGATCGTGCCCAGAGTTTAACCCTTTTTCCCTTCGTGGCCAGCAGAACTGCAAGCGCAGTACCCCAGCTCCCTGCCCCCAGAACTGCAATTCCTTCCCCCATAGCTCCCCCTTTACCAGATACGCAAACGTGATTCCGTGCCCTTTCGTATCCGGTCTATGTTTTGGATATGGCGGTAAACAATAAAAAGCGGAGCGGGTATGGCAAAGATATAATAGATCCCCGGGACACGGTAAATTAATGCAATAACAGGAACGGACAAGGCTGCAATAATGGAACCCAAAGATACATAACGGGAAATCAATACCACAACCACCCATATCCCGAAGGCAATTAGAACTACCTTGGGCATTAAAGCCACCAGAACTCCCGCGCCGGTCGCAACCCCCCGGCCACCCCGGAAGCCAAGGAAAATCGACCAGTTGTGACCGACAACCGCTGCGAGCCCTGCCGCCACCCCCCAGCCCGGACCACCAAGCGATTTGGCAATCAGGACCGGAATCAGCCCCTTGATCACATCACAAACAAAAACGATTAATCCCGGTTTTGGTCCCAAAATGCGAAAAACGTTGGTAGTACCAATGTTACCGCTCCCTTTGTTGCGGATATCAACGCCGTGCAACCTTCCAACCAGGTAACCGCAAGGGATGGCACCGATCAGGTAAGAAGCAATGATCAGCAAGATAAATTTCATCTCTTAATCTTTCCTCCTGCTTCAGCGTCTGGACCGGAAAGCCAATCTGATTGGTGTTCCTTCGAAACCGTAGGCCTTCCTGAGTTGGTTCTCCAGATAACGCTTATACGAAAAGTGCAACAAGTCTGGCGAATTAACAAAGAAAACAAATACCGGGGGTTTTTCACCACCCTGTACAGCGTAATAAAACTTTACCTCCTGCCCTTTTACTGCCGGAGGAGGGTTTAAATAAACCGTTTCTGTGAGCCAGCTGTTGAGGCTGCCGGTGTTGATCCGCTTTGTCTGCTCACCGTACACATGGTCAACCAGTTGCAGAATCCTGTCTATCCCCTGCCCGGTCAAAGCAGAAACATAAAGAAGGGGAGCATACCCCAGAAAATCCAGTCTCTCTCTGATCATCTGGTCATACTTTTTTCTTGTATGTTCGTCCTTTTTTATCAAATCCCATTTGTTAATTACTATTATAAGCCCTTTACCGGCTTCTTCAATATAACCGCCGATTTTTGTATCCTGTTCAACAACACCCTGGGTAGAATCAAGGATGAAAAGAACAATATCCGCCCGATCAATTGCCCTTAGTGAACGCTGCACGCTGTAATATTCAACATCCTGAGAGACCCGGCTCTTTCTGCGTATTCCGGAAGTATCTACCAGAATGTAGCTGTGCCCGTCCTTCTTTAAAACGGTGTCAATGGCGTCACGGGTCGTACCCGCAACGTCGCTGACTATGAGGCGCCTTTCCCTTAGCAGCGCATTGACAAGAGAAGACTTGCCCACATTCGGCCTTCCTACAACGGCAATGCGGATCCCCTTCTCTTCTTCGCAGCAAATTTCCTCCGGGAGTAAAGATATAACCCTGTCCAGGAGTTCGTCTATGTTAAGACCGTGAATGGCCGAAAAGGGAAGGGGCTCTCCCAATCCCAGCCCAAGAAAATCATAGATCACCAGTTTGTTTTTAAAATCATCAACTTTATTCACTGCCAGGATCGTTTTCTTGCGCATTTTCAATAACATGCGCGCTATTTCTTCATCTTCCGGAACCGGGCCCACCTGTCCATCCACCACAAAAATTACCACTTCTGCCTCTGCAATAGCTTTACGTACCTGCTCGTGTACCTCTTCACGAAATTCGGAATCCTCTAGAAAAAGTCCGCCGGTATCAATTAGGGTAAAAATCCTCCCGTTCCACTCCACATCCTGATAAATGCGGTCACGGGTCACCCCCGGTACATCTGCAACAATTGCCTTGCGTCCACCAACCAGCCGGTTAAACAAGGTCGATTTGCCGACATTGGGGCGGCCGACAATGGCTACCATCGGTTTTCCCATGCTCTACCTCCTGATTGGTTTTGATCTCCCACGCTTTCCCAAGACAGCTTCTACCAGTGCGCCTGCCGTGGGTTCTATAACATGAATCCTGCAGCCTGAACGGGAAGAGACCTGTTCCAATGTCATGCCGTCCAGCAAAAGTGATGTCCCCCGACGCAACAAAACATTTGGCAGCAGCACATCCTCACCCCTTACTCCCCGCAGGCCCCAAAGCAGGTCCCTACCGGTAAGCAAGCCGGTGACGCTAATTCTAGGGCCGAAAAAAATGTTCGGGATGGAGATCAATTTTAATTTTACGTTTTTTATCTGATTCAACCTTGCTATTACAGGCTCCAGCACCCTGGCGCCCGCTGCCCCGGTACCAATTACGAAAGAACGAGGAGAAACCAGGCGTTCTGGAAGCAAAGGCAGCATCCTACAAAACTCATCATAAAAAAGCCGGCCAAACCCGATCCCGTTTTCCAGCTGGGGGAAGCCGTCGTATACCGAGCGCGGCGGTAAAGGCCGCTCCCCCCGCAGGTAAAACTCGTCAGCCAGGTATACAAAGGAACTATTATACCGAAGTCTGAACGCTTTCTGTTTTTGGTCGATTTTTCTGATTAAAGACCGGCATTCAGCCTTTGTGAAGTTTCTTAAAAAAGGCAGACCCTCTCGAAATTTTGTTAAGCCTACCGGAACAATTCCAATAGACGCAACCTGTGGCCAAAACCGGGAGAGTTCTTGGATCGTCCGATTCAGCACATCGCCGTCGTTCCAGCCGGGGCACAGGACTATTTGAATGTGCATGGTAATACCACCTCCGGCCAGTTCGGCTATTTTTTCCAGTACCGGCATCGGCTCTCTTCTTCCCAACATTTTTCCTCTTAGCGCCGGCTCGGTGGTATGCACGGAAAGGTAAAGAGGGCTGAGGTGAAAAGTCAAAATCCGGCGCATATCTGAGGGGGTTATGTTTGTCAGGGTTATAAAGTTGCCGTGGAGAAAAGAAAGCCGGTAGTCGTCATCTTTTTCATAGAGCGACATGCGGAGATCAGGGGGAAGCTGATCGATAAAACAAAAAATGCATTTGTTACGACAGTGTATAATGCCATCGAAACAATCAGTCTTAAATACAAGGCCCAAATCTGTATCATCGTTTTTTTGGATCCTGATGCTTTCAATCTTCCCTTCCTGGTGCCGGATTTTCAACCATACCTTTCCTGCTGTGATCAAGTAGCGGTATTCCAGGAGATCCCGGGGTACAATACCGTTCACCGTCATCAGGCGATCCCCGGGACGTATTCTCTTCCTATCTGCAATTGAACCGGGTTTTACCCCGATGATGGGTATGCCCACCCTTTCCATTACTTTCATGGCTACGCTCCGTTTTTCTAACATTATCCTTTAGGGATAATCGTTAGTCAAGGATTCCCTCTTTTAGACACATTTTGATACGGTATGCTTCTCGCCTGTAAAAGTCAAGGAGGTTACGAAAAGCCCTCCTCTCACAGAAGTATAAGCCTTTCCCTAAATGAAACAGTTTGAAAATTTTCGCCAATAGGAAGTAAGGGATATCGCCAGCAGCAGGCGCTTCCACAACAAACCAGCTAGAGCGGGGAATACCTATTAAGCCGCCATATTCCCTCAGGATACGTGCAACTATTTCAGGCTCAGCTCCGGCTCCCACCAGGTAGACATCATACCCCCCATCGTGACCAACTAGGGAGATCTCCCCAACCTCTCCGGTAAATTTTTGTTCTATCGCCCATTTTAACACTGCCTCCTTACTAAAATCAGGATTCAAGTGGAAACCGGCCACCGGCAGGGCTAACCGGTAAACATTGGGGCATATGTAAAAAACCATACGGCGGGGATTAAAGGTTGATGTTTCCGTTTCCTGCTTTTCCCGGAGAGCCTTTTCCACCCGATCGACCAGTTCGGAGAGTTTCCGATACGCAAGCCGTGTGCCCAGGATCACTAGCGGTCTGCCGATTCCCACCAGACGAAGCCGCCTGGATAAAAAGCCTCCCAGGACCATCAAAGGGTTAATCGGCCCTGTGGTATCGACCGGATACACCCGATCCCCGCATCCTGAAATCTCCGCGAGCCTCTTTAAGAGAAGGCTGACCCTTCTCCCCAGCGTTTTCTTCCCGAGGACATACACCGCTGAGTTGAACAGATTTCTACCGGCATAACGAAAATGGCCGTGGACAATCTCTTCAAAGGTATCAAAATGGGGTATTTGCAGGAGTTCTCGGGCACTGGCCGTACGATCACGGGGTAACAGCCCCAGGTGGATACCTGCTGCCGTTACCGAGGAATGGGAACCGCCGTAACAGTGATAAATTACCTTGATCTCCATGGCTTAACGTCTGACAACTCCATTTACAGCCATTATAGATAGAGCCACCCCCGTAATCCATTTACAGCATAAATAGCCTGGCAAGCCTCCCGCTGCCAGGCCACCAAAACTTAATTATTAAGAAGACAAACCGCTTACCTGTTCCCCCTCCTTCTGTTTATATCGAGGAATTCCCCCCGGAAGAAACCGCGGATCTGCTCCCAAGCTCCCCTCCAACCGCCTGAGTTGATCAATAAATAACCGGCGATTGCCCCTCCTACGATCAGAACACCCCAGACTAGCGCAGCCCAATCGCCCCGGTTTGACTTGGGGACCGGAACCCTGGGGCTGACTCCCGTCACGCCCAGTACCTTAGGCAGTGCTTCCGCAAAAAGAGCAATACCCCGCTGGGCAGCATATCGGCTGTTTGTATGGGCTCCTACTTCTACTAAAAGTGCTCTGGGAGACAGGTCCTGATTGAAGTTACCCCGGGTCAGCAGAATGCCTTCAAGGACGTCAGGGTGAGTCCGATCAAGAGCTGCTTTGATCTGTTTGGCGAACTGGAGATTGGCGCTTGACCTGGGATTCGACCGTCCCACCACAATTTTCACACGGGTTATCGGCCTGCCCTGTACTTTTGTACTGTAAACATTAGGAGGTACAGCATCACGGTGGACATCGATCAGAGCCATCGGCTGTTTTTGCAGCAACTGTACGGCGGTGCGGCGCGAACGCACATAGGCGTTGGCATCATGCGGATCATGGGGCCTTCTGCTGTGGTCAACGTCAAGCCCCAGTGATTGCAGTCTGGTCGTAAAAACGCCACCCACCTTAAATATTCCACCGTTGGCATAGATGCTGGCCGAGCCGTCTGTAGGAACATACGACTCGTCACTATGAGTATGGTACAATGCAATCATTTTACGCCCACCGTTTTTAGATCCCATCAGTGTCTGAATCAGTGTGGGCTTCGGATTCGCGGCCAGTTTGGCCTCGGCCTCTTTTCCAACCAGTTTTGCATAAGCAACATCGCCTTTGATCCTGGTTATACGATAGCGGGAATTGTCGGCGGCAATATATTCGTCCCCTGCAGATATGGTATGGGCTGTTTGCAGGAGCACCTTGCTTTTCTCATCAATGACCGTATAATAGCCTCCATCGCTGCGTTCTATTTCAGAGCCTCTGTCAATTTTATTTTCCGCAGAGATAGGTCTGTTCATGCCCAGGCAGATAAGGCACAGCGCAATCAAACAGAGAGCTGCTTTGTAAAAGCTTTTATTTTTATAAGCCACCGTTTGCATTCTGCTCACCCCCTTCGGCATCTTGTTCCAGCGCATCTCCTTCTTTGTCCTTCTTTTTATTATTTGAAAGCGGCCGCAGGTGTTTTAATAATGCCGGGGCTCTTCCAGCCCGGGGCCCCCCTTGCAGCCATTCTCTTGTTTCCCCGACAAACTCCGCCAACAACACTGCCAGGAGACCCGCAATCACAACGGCATCAAAAGCGCCTCCACCCCCAATCAGAACAGCCCCCGGGGTACCGGTAACAAGAAGACGGATATAGATAATAAAATCCACAAGAAGTATCCCCACAGTCGCAGCAATAAAAGCGCTCCGACGCGACCGCCCGGTCAAATATGCCACCAGGCCACCCACCAATGGATAGATGTAAAGGGGATCAAGCAGCATTGTCTCGGGATCGGCTCCCATTAAAACTCCCGTTAAGTAGACCGCCCCTGCCGTAGCAGCGATTCCAGTTATGGCCCGGAGCTTTTCCTTTGTGGAACCACTTGTGGTGATTAAATAACCGGATAGAAGCAAGGGTACGAGCCCCCCGCCGATGTTCAGAGAAGCCTCGAGGCGCGGCCCCCGGGGTAACGGGATATTGATAAACCCACCAATAATTAAAGCGGCGATAATTCCCAATGCTGCCTTATCCGATAGGCGCAGCCTGTCGAGCACCCGCTGGGCCATTCCGAAATAGATCAGTACAGAAACTATTAAAAGTGTAATAATCCCAATCGGTAGACGCGGCAAGCGGTGCATCTCCTTCCATTTTATAAGTTTTGCATAAAAGAGCGAGATTGAAGAAAGCCTGGTTGGAATGTGCCAGGCTTTATCTCATCTTGGGGGTTATTCGCCGGTCGATTTCCGCCAACTCCGAAGCAAAACTCGAAACAGGTTTGCCTTTCTTGATACCATCGGCAATGCGTTTTAAGCGAGCAACCAGGTCCGGATCCGAAGTGACATTTACCTTTGTCAAACTCGGCTCTGCAGACTTGACACGATTGGCAACATCTTTCTTAATGGTTGTAGTTCTTGTTTTTTCGACATTGGGATTAAGGGTTAACCCAATGTATGCGGTTCTTCCGGAGATTACAACGGTTGCTTCCTTCACACCACTGACCCTTACGGCCTCGCGAGCAACCCGATCAGCCAGTGCCCGGTCTGCTGTTGCGCTTGGAGCCGTACTTTTAGGCGCCGTAGACGGGGTTTGCGTCGTCTTGGGTGACGTTGGCTTCCTTTCCGGTTTCCGTGCTGCCGTGCATCCGACTAGTCCGCTCAGCAACAGGAGTACCAGAACCATCAAACCCGCAAACATTTTCTTCAAAACTCCTCACCTCCCTCCTGGCTTATTCTTAAGTTGTCACATTTTTCAAAAACCATACATGTAAAGATCAACCACCGGTGGAATAAAAAAGACCCGGCTCGATAACCGGGTCATCAGAATCTTTTTATTGCACCTGTTACATTAGTCTCCTGTTAACTTCCTTCCTCAGGGAATGCCTTCTTCAAATCCTCCCTGGTATTTATATTAAAAAAGGTGTTAACCTCTATTAAAGGAGCCAATTCTTGTTCTGTTACGTAAGCCACCCGAACACGGTTGTAAAAATCGGTCACCTTATATCTTTCTGCAAGCAAAGATTGTTCTATAAAGGGAATGCAGGTTTTCCTGTAAACGGCGGCCAACGGTTCGGGATACCCCTTGACTACGGGTACCACGGCATCGACCGAAGAACAGGCCCTCTTTACTAAATATTCCACCAGTGCGGCATTGATAAAAGGCATGTCGCATGCCGTAACAAAATTCAGGCTGTAAGGTGAAGCGACAAGTCCGGCGTGAATTCCACTCAGGGGCCCCTTACCAGGGATAATATCCGTTACAATATCCGCCCCCACACCCTTGTAATCAGAGGGTGAATTTGTAACCAGAATCAGCCTGGGAAGAACGCTACTTAAAATCAAAATAATCCGATCAATCAACCTTTGGGAGGCAACTTCAGCCAGTGCTTTATTCCCCTGAAAGCGCGAACTTTTGCCGCCTGCCAGGATGATCCCCCCTGCTTCCATAGGGTTCCTACAAACCTAATGGAGTATTCTTGGCATATTTTCCGCATCCAAACTTTTTGGCGCTCACGCAGTTGGCTGCATTAGCACAGCCGGGATTATATTTTTGGGTTATCTTAACGTAATTGAACGGGCGAAAAAGCTGCTGCAATTCCTGGGAACCACAATGGGGACATTTAATATCTTCTCTTGCAGTTACGGTTCTTACAAGCCTTGTGAACTCCTCTCCACACTTTTTACAGCTAAAGCTATAGAGCGGCATTTCCCCATCTCCCCAAACCTAGATTGATTTACTCAACTTTTATGCTCGCTCGAAAACAGATCTCCGAAAACTTCCCCAAGGTTAACACCTACAGCAGAAGTAGCCGGAGTAGGTGTTTCCACCTCAATTTCCTCTTTACCCTTGGCGTCGCGCAGGCTTAAACTGATTCTGCGTTCTTCCTTGTTTATATCTAATATTTTAACCTTTACCTCCTGCCCAACGGCCACCACGTCCTCCGGTTTGCCAACCCGGTGATCCGCGAGGCGAGAGATGTGCACCAGCCCTTCCACCCCGGGTTCAATTTCTACAAAAGCGCCAAAGGAAACAAGCCTGACAATGGTACCGGTGATGATCTGACCCACCTGGAAACGCTCGTCAACAGTATCCCACGGATTGGGTTGAACCTGTTTCAAACTGAGCGAAATTCTCTTGTTCTCCTTGTCAACAGACAAAACGTAAACCTCTACTTCATCCCCTTCATGAACCACTTCAGAGGGGTGTTTGACACGACCCCACGACAATTCTGAGATATGGAGCAGACCGTCTACACCGCCAAGGTCGACAAAGGCTCCAAAATTGGTTAGATGTCTAACAATACCCTTTCTAATTTCACCCGGCTGAATTGTATTCCAGAGTTCCTTCTGGGCCCGGATATACTCCTCTTGAAGAATAGCCTTTTGAGAAAGAACCACCTTGCCGCGATTGCGGTCAAAATCGATAACCCGTAAACGCAGCGGCTTTCCCACATATTTTTCCAGATCACCCACATAACCGCGTTCGATCAAGGAAGCAGGAACAAAACCTCTGATGTCCAGGACATCCACGAGGAGCCCCCCCTTGACCACTTTGATCGCCTCTCCTCTGAGCTCCTCTTTTGTTTCGAGAGCCCTCTCTAACTTATCGAGTGCTTTCACTCGATCTGCCCTTTTCTTGGAAAGGATCAAATGCCCCTCATCGTTCTCTACACGGAGAACATAGACATCAATCACATCTCCCACCTGGACCGCCTCGAGCGGGTGTTTAATATTTTTTAAGGACAACTCCTGGCGGGGTATGATCCCTTCGGATTTCCCTCCAATATCGAGCAGGACCTCATCTTCCCTCACCTGTACAACCGTTCCGCTGATAAGGTCGCCCTGTTGAATCTGGCGAGGCGTGCCCGCAAGCTCTAAGTTCATCATCTCCTCCTGACCGGGTTCCGGTAATTCCTTGGTGACCGAAGGAGTTCCCTCATCGCCAGCTGTCCCAGGATTTGTTTCTCCTTCATTCTTGTCCTGAGTAACTGCCTGCGCCCCCTGGTCCATTAATTTTTCCGTTTCTTCTCCAAACATCGTCATTCCCTTAATAACCTCCTCAATTATCCAATCTGGGGTTGATGCCCCAGCCGTTACCCCTACTGAACCTGCTCCTTGCAGCATGGCAGGATGCAACTCAGAAACATCTTCGATATGGTATGTGGGAACAACCTTTCTACAAATTTCTGCAAGGTGCCTTGTATTGGCACTATTCTTTCCCCCAATCACAATCATTATATCAACATTATTTGCGATTTCGGCAGCTTCCTTCTGCCTTGTCATACTGGCCTGGCAAATCGTATCATAAATACGTATTTCCTTTGCTTTTCCGATTATTTCCTTAGTAATTTCATAATACTGCAAACGGTTCTGGGTAGTTTGAGCCAGCACGCCTATCTTTGCACAATTTCGCAGCTTACTCACATCTGAAATTGTTTCTACAACAATGACGTTGTCTCCTGCCCATCCCAGGATGCCTTTAACCTCAGGGTGGTCCGCTTCTCCGACTACCACAACCTGATATCCTTGCTGCCCCAGTTCTGCTGCAAGTTGCTGGACCCTTCTGACAAAGGGACATGTGGCGTCAACAAGGGCAATCCCTTTCTCCTTCGCCTCCTGAAAGACCCCCGGCACCACTCCATGCGTCCTGATTAAAACCGGCTTTCCCTCAACCTCCGAGAGATCACCGACAATCTCCACCCCTTTATTTTGCAAATCCTCTATCACAGCCGGATTATGAATGAGGGGCCCCACGGTACATATTTTTTCGTGGCTCTGTAAGGCCTGCTCCACCAGTTCCAATGCCCTGCGAACACCAAAACAGAAACCGGCAGTACCGGCGCGAACAATCTTCAATCCCCTTGATAAACTCCCTTCTATTCCAGCCTTCCACAATATATAGGTTTTTCGGCATGTAAGACAAGATTCCTTCCTAAGCTCTCCGGAATTCCGATAATTCTTTAATTCTTTCCATCATGAATTCGGCTGCGGTTTGGAGATCTTCTTTTCCGCTTTTTTTAAATGAAATCGGTGCTCCGATTCTAACCTTAAACTTCCGGAATAAACCCCGGTAAAATATTTTATTTGTTCCGATCAGGGCCACCGGGCAAACAGGAACTCCTGCCCGCAAGGCCAGGTATACCGCCCCGCTGTATGGGGTAAGCATCTCCCCGGTTTTGCTGCGGGTCCCTTCGGGGAAAATGCCAAGTACCTCACCATCCTTAAGAAGATTAAAGGCCCTTTTCAGTGCAGCTCGGTCGGGCTGTCCCCTGTTCACCGGGAAAGCTCCCAACCACCTCAACACAGTCCCGAAAACCGGGTACGAAAAGAGTTCTTTTTTTGCCATAAAAAAGACCTGTCGAGGTAGCGCACACCCAACAGCGATCGGATCCCAGTAGCTTACATGATTGGCAACCACTATGAATGGGCCCCTTCCAGGAAGGTTTTCCAGGCCCTCGACCTCCCAGCGACAAAAAACAATAAATAAAAAACGGAAAAGGCTGCGCGCAAACCGGTAAAGCATCTTGCTAACCTCCTCCGCTGCTCGTTTCAACCCTGTTCACTATTCTGTTGACTACTTCTTCGACACTCAGATCGCTGCAGTCAATCACTACAGCCTCGGGCGCGACCTTCAGGGGGCCAACCTCACGCTTACGATCCATATCATCTCTGAAGATAAATTCCTTCCGCAGTTCATCCCTTTGCACATGTCTTCCCTGTGCCATGAGTTCCCGTTCTCTTCTGGCAAGTCGCACCTCCAGAGATGCCGTTAGAAAAAATTTATATGCGGCATCCGGTAAAACCACGGTTCCGATATCGCGCCCCTCCATAACAACGCCGCCCCCCTTGGCAAAGAGGCGTTGGTACTTAACAAGATGGTGACGAACCTCAGGAACTGCAGCCACCCTTGCCACCTGCTGCGAAACTTCCTGCGACCGCAAATAAGGTGTTACATCCTCACCGTTACACCAGAGAAGGACATGGCCGCTTTTTAAATAACGTACAAGAGAGAATTTTATCTTGCGGGCAAGCGCGGCCAAAGCTGCTTCGTCACTGAAGTCAACGGAGGATCTTAACGCCAGGTAAGTTACAGCACGGTACATGGCACCAGTGTCGACGTAGAGAAAACCTAGTCTGCAAGCGACTTCCCTTGCAACCGTGCTTTTGCCTGAACCGGCAGGTCCATCGATGGCAATATTCGGGGTGCGGGACATGCAATCATCTCCGCACAATATTCTATCATATTGTTTCATCATCTGACCAGTTTTCCAGGTTTGCGCCCAATCCCCGGAGGGTTTCCTGAAAGTCCGGAAAGGAAACATCGATGCACGCCGTATCATTGATTATGGTCTCACCTGAAGCTACCAAACCTGCAATGGCAAGGGCCATTGCCATCCGGTGATCCCCCCAGGAATCAACAGTAGCTTTTTCAATGCGACCGGTGCCCCGGATTACCAGTCCGTCCGGCTTTTCTTCTATAGCAACTCCCATTTTCTGCAACTCGCAAGTAATCGCCTTGAGACGATCCGTCTCCTTTACCCTGAGTTCTGCGGCATCGCTTATTTCGGTAGTCCCCTCGGCAACCGAAGCAGCCACTGCGATAACCGGGATTTCATCAATTACCCTGGGAATTAACTCCCCACCGATCCTGATACCTTTCAGCCCGGCAGGCTGAACGTGAAGGTCCGCAACGGGTTCCCCATTCCAGGTACGCTCGTTATAGACATCAATTTTGGCACCCATCATATCCAGTACCTCCAGGATCCCGGTCCTGGTGGGATTTATTCCTACGTCCCGGATAAGTATATCGCTGCCCGGAACCACACTCCCGGCTACAAGCAGGAAGGAAGCTGCAGATATATCTCCGGGAACCATGACTTTCTGCGCATGCAGGTCTTTGCCTCCTTTTATACGTACTGTCATACCGTCCACCTCTACATCGGCTCCAAAAGCCTGCAACATCCTTTCCGTGTGGTCCCTGCAGGGAACCGGCTGCGTTACCTGTGTGGTCCCCTGAGCATACAAACCGGCCAGCAGAATAGCCGATTTAACCTGGGCGCTCGCCACCGGAAGGGTATATGTAATGGAAGTCAGCTCGGAAGTACCCTTTACCGCCAGCGGTGCCTTGCTGTCATTGGCGCGGCCCCATATTTGGGCGCCCATCTCCTTTAGAGGCTTAATGACTCTCGCCATCGGCCTTCGACGGAGGGAGTCATCTCCGGTTATTACTGTAAAAAAATCATGCCCGGCTAAGATTCCCAGCAGCAACCGTATGGTAGTTCCCGAATTTCCCGCGTCAAGCACCGTTAAAGGTTCAGTTAACCCGCCCAGGCCCTTTCCCACCACGCGAACCGCCTCTGTGCTCTCTTTGATTTTCACACCAAGGGCTTTAAGACAGCCCAGCGTACTCCGGCAGTCCGCACCCTGCAGGAAATTTACAATATCCGTACTCCCATGCGCAATAGCACCTAGCAATGCCGCCCTGTGCGATATTGATTTATCGCCGGGCACCTTACACACCCCGGCCAGCCCGTGACCGGGAAAAATTCGCAGTTTCATGCTACCACCTTTTTTAACGTCTTTTTGCCAAGAAACCCCGAGCCCGTAAAACCGCCTGAGCCGAATCCGCTTCCTCGCTCGTTTTGAATGCCAGCCTGAGGGTGCCACCCTCTCCCTCCCGGATACGCACTATCTCGATGTCAATAATGTTTATCCCGGCTGTCGCTATGGCCCCGGTTACGTCCGCGATGCTTCCCGGTTGATCAGGCACCGTAACCATCACCTCATGTATCGAAGGGAGAAAGCCCCTTATTTTAAGAGGTATTTTCTCCCGCTCCTGCCGGGCCCTCTGTATTTCTGTTACAATAGCATCAAAGTCCTCCTGCTCCAGGCTTCTTTCTATCCGCTCCAGATACTTTCGCAACTCCCGGCTTACTTCTATGATATTTTTTCGGTTGGTTGCATATATATCACGCCACATGGAGGATTGACTGGAGGCAATACGGGTGATATCGCGAAAGCCGCCTGCTGCCAGAATCAATGTCTCCGGGTGAACACGAGCAATCTCACAGGCGGTATTCATTAAGGAAACAGCTAAAAGATGCGGCAAATGGCTGACAGCAGCCACCATCAGATCATGCTCATGGGGCGATACACAAAGGATACGCGCCCCTGTATCCGCCACAACAGTCTTAACGGTTTCAAGGGCATCAAAATCCGTGCGGGAAGTGGGTGTAAGCACATAAATCGCATTCTCGAAAAGATACTGATCGGCTCCCTTTATTCCCGTATACTCGGAACCGGTCATGGGGTGTCCTCCCACAAACCGCGAGGAGAATCTTTCTTCCAAAGCCTCAACAACAGTTCGTTTCGTGCTTCCCACATCGGTCACAACCGCCCCGGGGGGTACGCAATCCTCGATTATTTCGGCAATTCTCAAGATCCCGGTTACAGGCACCGCCAGAAACACAACATCTGCATCCCGGACACCCTTACAAACATCACCGGTTACCTCCGCAGCAGCCCTGGTTTCCAGAGCTATCTGCAGGGTTTCGTCATCCCTGTCGATACCAATCACATGGTATTTTCCTGTGGCGTTGAGAGCCATTCCGAGGGAGGCGCCGATCACTCCCAAACCAACAACAGCGATCTTCTTCATTACCGGCACTGTCCCTCTTGAACCTCAATTTCAGGGAGGCACCGGCCCACAGCGGAAGCAATATGCTTAATCCCTTCCATAAGAGCACGGAAATTCTCGGGTGTCAAGGACTGTTCTCCGTCTGACAGGGCATCACTGGGGGATGGATGCACCTCGACCATAATGCCATCGGCTCCGGCTGCAATACCTGCCTGAGCCATAGGCTTCACCAGCCACCATTTACCTGTGCCGTGGCTTGGATCCACTACCACGGGAAGGTGCGAAAGGTTCTTGACCACAGGGACTGCATTGAGATCAAGGGTGTTGCGGGTAAAAGTTTCAAAGGTTCTGATACCGCGCTCACAAAGGATTACCTGATAATTGCCTCCCAGCATAATGTACTCGGCGGCCATCAGCCACTCTTCAATGGTTGCAGAGGGCCCTCTCTTTAGCAAAACCGGTTTGTTAACCTTGGCAACTTCCTTTAACAAGAAGAAGTTCTGCATGTTCCTTGCTCCAATCTGCAGCACATCAGCATAATCGGCCACTAAAGGCACCTGGCGCGGGTCCATAACTTCCGTTACCACAGCCAGGCCGGTCTTTTCCCGTGCCTCCGCCAGGATTTCCAGCCCGTCCTCTTCAAGCCCCTGGAAAGAGTACGGCGATGTACGGGGTTTAAAGGCACCGCCTCTCAAAAAGGTGGCACCGGCCTCTTTCACCGCGAATGCTGTTTCCAACAATTGCTCTCTCGACTCTACAGCGCACGGTCCGGCAATTATCTGAATCTCATTTCCTCCCAGGGCATGCTTGCCGACTCTGATAACGGTGTTCTCCTGTTGGAACTCCCGACTGGCAAGTTTGAAAGGGTTTAAGATCGGAATAACCTTCTCCACTCCCGGCATGACTCCCAGTGATAAACTCAAGGCCCGGGTTCTGTCCCCGATAACACCAATGATGGTTCTTGCAACCCCCTCAGAAAGATGGACAGAAAACCCCTCCTGAACTAACTTCGTACGCACTGCCTCGATTTCCTGCCTGGTTGCCGATGCTTCCATCACAATAATCATTTTAAAGCCTCCCTTACTTTTCTGAGGAGGACATGCGGGAAAATGAATAATGAAACAAAAGGATACTCCGCCAGGAGTATCCTTAAATTTTTATCTCCTCCCCGCCGTCCTACCGTCCTGCCTTATAAAACTCCCAATCGATAACCGGGCAAACCTAGCTACCGTAATACTCTCCCGGTCAGGCTTATTTTAACATATAATGTTGCGCACAACAACTGCTCCCATAACAAACTGAACCTGCTTGACCCGACTCCTGACTTTAGCACAAAAAATCCAGTGCCGTTTCAGCACCGGATTTACACATACATCTTATTCTTCTAATTCAATTGCTTCTTCAGGGCATTCCTCAACACAGGTCTCGCACCCTGTGCAATCGTCCGGCCGAGCAACCTTTGATTTTTCGTTCTCAATTTCAAATACCTCGCTGGGACATACGTCAACGCAGGTCCCGCAACCGGAACATTTGCTAAGATCGACTTTCGGCGGCATTCATATCCTCTCCCTCTTCATTACTTTAAAATTATAGCCAGCCTGCCGGTATCTCAGAGCCAACAGGCCAAACCCTTTCTCATGATACCAACCCAGAATTAATCCGTCAACAATATTTATTTTCCTTTTTATCATTTAGATCCGGCCTTAGTTTCACCGCACCCCCAAGGTAAATGTGGCGCACTTCTTCCTGCGAACAAGACATATAGGCATGCACGAGAACCCGAATGCATTTTTCCAGGGAACCGGGGACCGGAATCTCGGTTGCACATAAAAGCGGCACAAGGTTCCATCCCAATTCCCGTGCTGCCTCCGCAGGAAAAGCGGCATCCAGGTCGCTGGTAACTGTAAAAATGATGCTGATAATATCCCTGCTGGTGATTTTATTCTCGGCAGCGATCAGCGATAATAAATCTTTTGTAGCCTCACGGATGGCCTTTGGCGAATTATCCTTTATAGTAACGGCTCCTCGTATGCCGCGCACCCATACTTTGTCCAAACTGCCAAACCTCCTAGGGCACAGCCCGGTGGCCCAGACCGATGGCCACCTCGTCTAAATGAAGCAGGCCAACTCCTAAAAAGATCGCAACACTGACATGATCCTTGTATCGGGCTATACCTATTTTTCCTCCCACATTAAAGCCTACCGCTTTCATACTGATCTGGTTCAACGCCTCCCTGGTTGCACCGGCAACCGCACCTTCTTCGCTGTGAGTTTCTTTAATAACTCCCTCCCGTTTGGCAGCAACAACGGCATGTTCCACAAACTTTTTTACCGAACTGATAAACTCCCCGCCACAGTCCACTGCGGCGGTTCTGATGCCCATTTTAGCAAACTCTGCCTTCTTTTTTATCTCTTCTTCCCGCTTCTCTGTCAAAGCCATGGCAATCGCAATGGCAGCCACCTGCCGGCTTCCCAAATTGTCCAATTCAATCCCCCCAGCCGCCGTAATTTTTTTTCATTTTAACCCTTCCCAAACTTACACAAGACGAACAGGTCGTTACCAAATAATCAGACGGAGGCCAGAGCACCTCTGAAGAAAGCTCTTTCACCCGAAAAGTCAGTGGCCCTTTATGTCTTGAAGCGTCAATCAGGATTTCGTCCCCTTCCCGAATGTCGATCAATGTCCTTTGCTTGTTAAAACTTGCTGCAGGCCGACCATTAATGAGAACGAAAACTTGAGGGGAAGCAACATGCTCAACCAGCACAATTTCTATTTTAACCATGTCATGGCCTGATTCTGGTGCTCCGGAATAGTTGCCCGCAGACCAAACAACCCCCTCTAATCTCTCCGTCGAACTGAGATGGTACCGAAAGGGTTCCACTGTAAAGATGACCTGGAGAAGAAGGAGAAAGAAAAACGTGAGAACTAAAGTTATGTGCAGACCCTTTTCCCAACCGCTAGCTTCATCAAAAAAATCCCTTCCCAAAGTACTTCCCTCAGTCCTGGTACATTTTAGGCTATATTTTTATTTTCCGTTCTGGTGCTTTTTTATGCAGGATCAAACGGTTGGCAGGAAAGCATTTTGATCAATAAAGAGATCTCCCAGTTCTCCCATCACACTCTCAAGATCTTCAGGTTTCAGCCCGAGCGCTGCAAAAGCCTGGGGAACCACCGAGTAATACATGCCATCCCCACCCAGACCAATCCCCATGGTCATGCACAATACATCGGCAAGGTGGACGATCGCCACAAGCCCGGGATTTTCTTTAGCCAACTGAGGGTTATGATGGCAGGCAATTGCCTGCACAAGAGATTCCGGTAAGTTCCATCTGTCTGCCACCCTGGCTCCAACTACCGCGTGAGTAAAGCCCAGTATTTCCTCCTCTGCTTGTGAAAAGGGGATCTGAAACTGCCGCACCTTTTGAATGATCTCATCGTATGTCTCACTAACGTAAACACTGAGGATAACCTTGCCAATATCATGTAACAGTCCTGCTACAAAAGCCTCATCCGGTTTGGGATACCGGACACGCCTGGCCAGTGTTCGGGCCGCCATGGCACAGGCAATTGAGTGTCGCCACAGCTCACCCACCCCCAAACGGTAACCCGGTACCTCTTTATTAAGCAGGTTGTGGACAGATGCAGCAAGCACTAAGTTACGGATCACGTTAAATCCCAAAATCACAATAGCTTCAACTATTGTTCCAATACGGCGGGGATAACCGTAGTAAGCGGAGTTGGCAAGCCGAAGCACTTTTGCCGTCAGGGCCTGATCCTGGCATATGACGTCATTTAGTTCTCTTACCGTGGAATTTGGATCGTCTGTGAGCTTCAGAACCTGACCTACAACATGAGGCAAAGCCGGCAAATCGTTAACACGACGGACAATCTGGTCGAGAGAAACGCGCACCCCCTCTACCTCCCCGGAGATATCCCGAAACTTTATTTCGTGTTTAACCTTTTTTCCAGGTATAGACGATACGTCCGCAGTTCTTCATTCATTTTGTAAATAATGCGCTCCACCTCATGCTTGTCCAGCGTAACCTCTGAAGGTGAAACCACCTCAATCTTGCGGAACTCTTCCCTCAGCAGAAAAGGAATTACGTTTTCGATGCTGTCGGCCTCCAGTATAAACTCAATGGGTGCATAAGCAACCTCACGACCAGTTACCTCATCCCTTACAA
This sequence comes from Syntrophomonadaceae bacterium, assembly GCA_012840385.1. Taxonomy (GTDB): domain Bacteria; phylum Bacillota; class DSM-12270; order Thermacetogeniales; family Thermacetogeniaceae; genus DULK01. The sequence goes on along the minus strand of DULK01000093.1, from coordinate 54,815 downwards.
GGTAGATCTCACCATTCGTATTTATGTCCTCAACTTTGACACCCTGGATCGGAATATTACGCAGTAAAATCGCTCTCTGTTCCCTGATTTCTTCTGCAACCTGCTCTCCGTCTTTACCCCGTGAAAACATACGACCCGGCTTCTCTTCTCCACGATAATCAAACCGAACTTTTAAACGTAGCTTTTTATCGCTGGTTATTTCAGTCATCCCTGCTTCTTTTCCTCCCCTGGACAAAATTCTCCAACCCTGTAATAATTTCTTTTAATCTGTCAAAATTCCTCTAAAACAAATCATTCAACAGCGCGGTTTATTTCAATTTTTTCTTCCTGCTTTCTTCTATACCAGAAGTTTACTTCTGTCTCCCCCTTCCAGCAAGCTCTTTTAAACGCTCGATCTCTTCTTGAGTCAGAAAACGGTATTCCCCGGTTCGTAACCCTTTGAGAGTAAGAAAACCAAGCCTGACACGTTTCAGCTCCACCACAGGGTGGCCTACATACCGGCACATCTTGCGGACCTGCCGCTTTTTCCCTTCCCGCAGGCTGATCTCCAGCAGAGCATGCGGGCCCCGTAACACTCTCAACAGTTCAACGCGGGCGGGAGCAGTTCTTCCTTCTGCAAGCGGAACCCCTTCGCGTAAGGCAGCTAAAGCTTTAGGGCCAGGTATCCCTTTGACAAGAGCATGGTAGGTTTTCCAAACGCCGTATTTCGGGTGGGTTAACATGTATGCCAGTTCCCCGTCATTTGTTAAAAGAATCAAGCCGCTCGTCTGGCAATCCAGTCTTCCAACAGGAAAAAGACGTACCCCAGGGATACGTACAAGGTCGGTAACCTTTGGCCTTCCCTGGGGGTCCTTTACGGTAGAAACGTAGCCCTTTGGTTTGTTGACCATCAAACAAACATGCCTTTTGGAGACGGTAACCTTTTTTCCGTCCACGCATATCAGGTTCTTAGCAGGGTCGACCTTCATCCCAAGGGTAGCAACCTTACCGTCAACCATCACCCTGCCATCACGAATCAGTTCTTCACAATAGCGCCGGCTTCCGATGCCTGACCCTGCCAATACCTTTTGAAGCCGCTCTAGAACAATCTTTGCTTCACCTCGTAGTGCAACTTTATTGAGTATTACTCCAGAATAGCAAGTCGATGGGCGACCTCTTCCAGATTCCCGGCCAGCCTCCCCAACTGCTCGATGGTGGCCGCCATCTGTTCGGTCGATGCAGCCTGGCGTTCGCTCACACCCGCCGTTTCATCAACTTCTGTTAGTATTTCACCTACTGATTTTTCAATATTCCGCAAAATCGATCCGATTTGTTCTGCTGACACGGCGCTATCCTCTGCGAGTTTACGAACCTCATCGGCAACGACGGCAAAACCACGCCCGTATTCACCGGCCCGGGCAGCTTCAATAGCCGCATTCAGGCCTAACAGCTTTGTCTGGGTCGCCACTTTTTTGATAAAATTCAGTACCTCTCCCGTGTCAGCCACATGTTGCTTTGCCGCATCTGCAATGCTCCCCAGCTTTTTACCCTCTACAGCCAGACTCTCTGCTCCCGCCGCAAGCTCCTGGGCTGTTGCCGCTATTTCCTTTACGCTCCTGTTTAGTTCATCGGCCATCGCAGCCAGTTGCTGCGCCTGGGCATGAAGTTCCCTGATCATACCCTCCTTCGAATCAACCATGATCATCATCAAGCGCGCCACCTGGGAGTCTACTATGGTAGACCCAGGAGGTTTATTTTCATGTAAAAGTTCCTGCACTTTTGGATTTCCTGTGGCCTCGATCACTATATCCAGATTGGGCAAACGCAGCAGATCCAAACAATCACGAAAGGTTTTTATACCCAGTTCTCGGGCAAGCTTCATACCGGGAGCATCTTCATTTAGATCCGATATCCCTACCACCCTTACATCTGGAAGACCCTCCATCGCCTTCAAAACCGCGCATCCACCTTTACCCGCCCCGACTATCCCGACATTTATCATCTTTGCCCCCCCTTGAAGCAATCTATTTCGACGTTTCAGCTTTTTTTCCTGCACTGGCAATGCTGTTTTATTTAAAGATCAGGTTGCAAAGAAATATTGAGAGAAGAAGTCCTGTCAGATCTGCAATCAGGCCCAGGGCCAGGGCATGACGGTACTTTTTTATCCCAACTGAACCGAAATATACAGTTAACACGAAAAAGGTCGTATCCGTCGTGCCCTGCATAACAGAGGCAAGCCTGCCGAGAAATGAGTCAGGTCCGTAGGTTTTAATCAACTCTGTGGCAATTCCCAGTGCGCTGCTTCCTGAAAGCGGTCTCATCAAAGCCAGAGGAAGAACCTCAGGAGGTGCTCCCAGGATTGACAGTACAGGAGCACACAAACGAGCGAGCATGTCCATTGCTCCGGAGACCCGAAAAACCTTGATCGCCACAAACATCGCCACAAGGTAAGGAATAATCCGCACCGCTATCTGAAACCCCTCTGCTGCACCCTGGATAAATGTCTCGTAGACAGGAACGCGGCGCGCCCATCCCAGCACCAGAAACACGCAAAAAAGCACCGGAATCGCCCATATGGATATTTTGGCCAGGACCACATCTAGCACTTTTTAAACCTCCTGTACCAGGGACGTAGCAAGGTGCGCCAGAAAATATCAATAAGGACTACAATCACCATGGAGAAACCTGTTGCGATAATGGTAGGTGCGACTACTTCCGTCGGGTTGGAGGACCCTGCTGCAACCCGGACACCTATAATGGTTGCGGGAATAAGGGTAAGGCAGGAAGTATTGAGGGCGAGAAAAGTACACATGGCATCTGAAGCCTTACCAGGGTCGGGGTTTATTTTTTGAAGTTCCTCCATCGCTTTCAGACCAAAAGGCGTCGCAGCATTCCCCAGCCCGAGAATGTTCGCGCTGATATTCATGATAATAGCGCCCAAGGCTGGATGTTCCGGAGGAACGCCGGGGAATAAAACTCTGGTAAGAGGCCGCATCCAGCGGGCAATCAAGGTAATGAGGCCGGCCTGTTTGGCGATTTCCAGCATGCCCAGCCAGAGAGTCATAAGTCCGATCAGATCCAGGCAGACCTTTACCCCTTCATTTGCGCCGCTGAATAAAGTTCCGGTTACGAGCTCTATTTTCCCGGTAAGGGCTCCTGCTAAAATACCCCCTAAAAGCAATACAAGCCAGATCAGGTCGAGCATTCTTCTCCCCTCCAGTTTCTAACTAATTCAACCTTTATGTAGGAGAGGAATTAAATAGACCGGAACCCTGGCTTTAATTACCCAAATATTCTATGGAAAAGAAGCCTGATGCCTGCAACCAACCGTATCCAAAGCGGCGGCCGCCTGCCGACCTCTGATCTGGCCAGAAGATTGACGCTGCCGATTTCCTTACCCTTCAATAAAATTCGAATGGAACCGAGGGCCGCCCCACGTTTAACCGGCGCACGAACGCTCCCCGGTACGGAAACCCTATAAGTCAACAGTTTCTTCTCAGAAGGGGTAACCGCAACCACAACATCCCGTTCCGGGTTCAAACGAACATCTCGAGAGCGCCCTCCTTTGACATTTACCTTTAAATGTTTTTCATCCAATTTAATCGCATATCCCTGATAGCGAACAAAAGCATAATCGAGCAGCTTTTCGGCATCTTCATATACCTGAGATGAATTGAGAACAACGACGATTAATTTTAAAGGGCCCCGCTGAGCTGCTCCCACAAGGCAATTTCCTGCTCTTTTGGTGTAGCCGGTCTTAACCCCAATCGCTCCCCTGTACCTGTAGAGAAGCCTGTTTTTATTAAACAGCTGCCGGTTCCAGGGGTGGCCTGCCCACGGTATCTCCATTGCTCTGGTTGCAACAACCTTTTGAAAAAGGGGATCAGTCATGGCCTGCCTGGTAAGAAAAGCAAGGTCGTAAGCCGTGGTGTAATGGCCTGGAGCTTCGAGACCGTGAGGATTACAGAAGTGCGTATTCTTTAAACCAAGCTGCCTGGCACGAGTGTTCATTTTCTGCACGAACTTTTCCTGGGTGCCGGAAACGCTCTCCGCAAGGGCAACAGCCGCATCATTTGCCGAGCTTAACATCAGGGCGTACAAAAGCTCCCTCCGGCTTAATGTTTCTCCAGCCTCTAACCAGATAGAACTCTCTCCAGTCTCTGCTGCCCGCTTGCTGATGTGTACTCTTTGATCAATATCATCATCTTCAATAACTAACAGTGCGGTCATAATCTTTGTGAGGCTTGCCGGAGACATTCGCCGATTGGCATTTTTTTGGTAAAGAACCCGCCCTGAGCCTTCGTCTATAAGAATCGCCGCTTTTCCCTGTATCTCGGGTAAACTCGAGTCTGTTGCCTCGACATGTCGTATTCCAGCAGTTACATTAAACATAACCACAATGATTACAATAAAAAAACATGTGGCCCTTCGCCATAGCATAAGGAGTTCCCTCCAGAAGCGGCAGATAGGAATCTCAGTTATAAGCCTGGTAACTGGCAAGGCAAAGAAAAAAGGGGGAAAATTCCCCTCATTCTCCATTCTTAATTATACATGTTTTTGTGACGCATTTAAACCGTTGGAGAGGTTGTTGGGGGTGTGGTAGTTGCCGAAGGGGCTGCTGGCGGTGCTGCCGGCTGTTGCCGTTTTAACATTCCCTGCAACTTTTCCAGGAGTTCCGGTGCCAAATCTATCAATCGGTCAACAACAAGGTTTCCTTCAACAGGAAGCAGCCTGATCTGGTTGTGACTCACTACCAGAAAACCGACCGGTTGCACGGAAACACCACCCCCGCTGCCACCACCAAAAGGAAGAGCGCCTTCTCCACCCCGGCTCCCTTCAGCCTGATAGTCGGCTCCGCCTGCTGCAAAACCACAAGAAACTCTGGAAACCGGCATAATTACGCTGCCGTCAGGGGTTTCAACGGGATCACCAACGATTGTGTTAACATCGATCATTTCTTTAATGTTTTCCATGGCTGTCTTCATGAGTGTTTCGATCGGATGGTCGCCCAATACTTCCACCTCCTAGTACTTCTCTTTAAAAATATCTGGAGCCACCAAAACAAAAACTTCATCAACTGGATCATAATATGGCCTAAACGGGTCTCTAATATGCAATCCAGACTGATTTCAAAGCCTGCCTTTCCGAATTGTGGGACAACATGAAACCGCGGACCGGGAGGAAGAATCTTGAGCCAGCGGGATATACACCCGATTATATACCCTTTGAGAGCCCATAGCAGCCCGGTGGAAATAGCTGTTGCTGCGTAATCATTGAAACCGACGGTGGTATCCCAGGCGAATCGCTTACAGACACCATGACGCATGAAGACCTGTATAAAATTCATCAACTTTTTTAATGTCAGGTAATAAAATTTAATCTCATACAGGGAACGAGGATTACGACGGTGATATTTGCGCTTCATGCGTGAAAATAACTTTATTCCCGTCCTTTTAGCCAAACCGACTTTAGGTTCTTCACTTTTTATCTTCTGACCAAATAAAAACTTCGTACCGACCCCTATCCGGCCGTTAAAAATTTGAAACCTCAACAATAAAGAATGCCTTTTCCCCTTCCCCTTGTACATGATATGTAGCTCGAGGGGCAAAGCAAAAAGGAGATATACCACAACAGCGAACAGAGCAATCAAAAGCAAGAAAAGGTTGAGCCTATGCAAAAACCCTGTCACCTCGGCAAATAATCCCGGCACTAATTAGATTTGCGCACATTTACAAAAATATACCATTCCCCGGGTTATTCTGGCTTTTCAAAGGGTTCAAGAGGTGGCAGGTCATCCAGGCTTTTAAGACCGAATGTTTCCAGGAATACTGTCGTTGTACCGTAGAGAAGCGGCCGACCGGGGCCCTCCCCGCGGCCAACCTCCTTGATCAAGCCGCGATCCAGAAGGGTGGCCAAGACATGATCAACCTTGACCCCCCTTATCGACTCAATTCTTGCCCGAGTCACAGGCTGGTAGTAGGCGATAATGCTCAAAGTTTCCAGGGCAGCTGACGATAATGGAGGTTCTTTTTCTCTCTCCTGCTGAAGTTTCTGTACATAGGGATGATATTCCTTACGGGTGACCAACTGATAACCCTGAGCAACCTCTACCAGCTGAAGCCCATGGCCGGGCTGATCATAGAGTTTCTGCAGTTCTCCTAAAAGCTGTTTAACATCCTCGGGAAGCAACCCCAAAAGGCTGCTCAATCTGGCCAATGTCAGTGGTTCTGAACTAGAAAAAAGCAGGGCATCTAGAATAGCCATGGTTTCTTTCGGAAAAATTACAGGCATTCCAACTCCTCCCAGAGAACATATCTTAGCAAGCCGGCGCAAGATAAATATCTCCTGAGAGGTTTTCCTGCCTCACCTTAATCTTTCCCTGGTAGACCAGTTCCAGTATGGCAAGAAAGGTTATTATAAGTTCATCCTTACGTGAGTTTGGAAGAAACATCTCGCGAAACAGAATCCCCTCCGGTTTTTGCATAAGAAACCCCAGAACCACGTCGATCCTCTCCCAGATGTCAAGCACAGGAGCCTGTACTTTATAGGGCTCTGGAGGAACATTTCGCTTCAGTACTTCTTTGAAAGCAGAAACAAGCAATGAAACGTCCAGGCGCTCGACCTTTGGTAGGCCGTCCTTCTGAAAGGGTATTGCAGGACGCTTATAGACCAACCGCCAGTCCTCAGCACGCTTCTCCAGGATGGCAGCAGCTTCTTTGATGCTCAGATATTCCGGTCCGAAATCAACATCAATACCACCATCCTCTTCTAATTCTATGCATTCATCCGTAGCGTCCTGCTCCGGCCTCGGCAGCACCAACTGCGCCTTAACGGAGAGAAGGGTAGCCGCAATTACCAGGAAGCGGCTACCCTCTTCAACATCGGTAAATTCGGTTTTCACAAAATAATCCATAAACTGATCGATTATCTCACAGACTGATACCGACGCAACAGCAACTTCTTGTCTTTCTACGAGTTTAAGGAGCAGGTCAAGCGGCCCCTCATAAACTTCCAATTTCACACGGTATTTCAAGTCCCATCGCCGCCCGTACTTCTTCCATTGTCTGGCGCGCCTTAAGACGCGCCTTCTTGCCCCCGTCGTTCAGGATATCCCACACGTAGTCGGGGTCTTTCTCAAATTCGCGGCGCCGCTCCCAGTAAGGCGAAAGATATTCAATAAGAATTTGCGCCAGTTTCTTTTTGCAGGGAACACATCCTATTTCGCCCCGCCTGCACACCCGGTCGAGCTCTTCAACTTCAGGCTGGTTAAAAATTCTGTGAAAGGCGTAAATGTTGCAGACATCCGGGTGCCCCGGGTCCTTTGCATGAATGCGTTCGGGATCTGTAATCATCTGCCGCACCCTGGCTTGAATTTCTTCGGGTGTTGTGGCAATAGGTATATGATTGCCGTAACTCTTACTCATCTTCCTGCCGTCAATCCCGGGCACGAGGGCAACCTCAGCGAGATAAGGCTGCGGTTCGGGGAAAACCTTTTTTTGATAAATGTAGTTAAAGCGCCTTGCCACTTCCCGGCATAATTCCAGATGAGGAAGCTGGTCTTCTCCGACCGGCACCACGTTAGCCTTGTATATCAAAATATCGGCAGCCTGCAACAGCGGGTATCCCAAAAAACCATATGTAGTAATGTCCTTACCCTGCTCACGGAACTGCTGGATCTGATCCTTGTAGGTCGGGCAGCGCTCCAGCCAGGAAACCGGTGTGATCAAAGAAAAGAGCAGGTGCAGTTCAGCGTGTTCCTTAACGTCGGACTGGACAAATATCGTGCTCCGGTTGGGGTCAAGGCCCACCATCAACCAGTCAAGCACCATCTCCCTGGTATTTTCCATCGTCTGCCCGGGTTCGTCATAAGCAGTAGTCAGAGCATGCCAGTTGGCGACCATGAAAAAACAGTGATATTTATCCTGGAGCTTGCTCCAGTTCTGCAAAACGCTCAAGTGTCCAAGATGAAGGCGGCCGGTGGGGCGCATCCCGCTCAAGATAGTACCCTGCTTCATATTGCATCCCTTCCTTGTAATTTCAACATATTTACCACCCTCTCCGGCCTAAACGAAGGGACCGGCGATAAAACGGGTGATGACCGTAAAGAAATTATACAGCCAGGAAGCAATGGGAGACAGCACAAGGCCGACTATGTCGGTGAAAATCAAAAGGATCAGGATAATAACACCATACCTTTCCAGGTGATAGACCAGTTCGCTGGAGGGAAACAAGCCTGCCAGGATCCTGGAGCCGTCCAGCGGAGGTACGGGAATCAGATTAAACAGGGCCAGGTAAATGTTGATAAAGATAATACCATTAAGGACCTCCGTTATATAAAAATTCGGCACAACTCCTTCAGGGATGGCAAGGCTCTTAATCAGGGTAGCCGTAAATGCAACCAGCAGGTTCATGAGCGGTCCTGCCGAAGCGACCAGCATCATCCCCTTGCTGCGATCTCCCCTGAAATTCAAGGGATTAACCTGAACCGGCTTTGCCCACCCGAAGTGGGTAACAAGCAGAAGCAGGAAACCGATGGGATCCAGGTGAGCAAACGGATTTAAGGTGAGCCTACCCTGATAACGCGGTGTTGGATCGCCCAGCCGGTCGGCTACCTTGCCATGCGCATATTCATGAAAGGTAAGGGCAATAATCACCGCAGGCAACCAAAGGAGAAGTTCATTAATATTAAAACCGTACATTAGTATCTAACCCTTCTGCCGGCAGGTTCCAAGCAAACGCGGTGGTATGCGATGGTGTCTTCTTAAATCCTCGTAGGTTTCCCTCTCTACAATCAGATCGGCGCTGCCGTCCTTTACCAGCACCACCGCGGGCCTAGGAAGGCCGTTATAGTTGCTTGACATGGAATAATTATAAGCCCCCGTACAGGATATGGCCAGAAGGTCACCCGGTTCCACCTTTGGAACGGCAAGATCCCAGATCAGCATGTCCCCTGACTCGCAGCACCTTCCAGTAACTGAAACCACTTCCTGAACCGGGATGTCCGCCTTATTGGCAATCAGTCCTTCATACTTTGCCTGGTATAAGGCAACCCTTGGGTTATCGGTCATACCGCCGTCTACCGCCACGTACTTGCGTATACCCGGGATATCCTTAATACCACCAATCGTATATATTGTCGTTCCGGCAGGGCTGATGATGGAACGGCCGGGCTCTACGATCAGACTCGGCCTCGGGTAGCCCCATTTTCGGCAACAGTCATCCACACTGGATTGTATAGCATCGGCATAATCCTTGATCGACGGAGGGTTATCCCCGTCGCTGTAATAAACCCCGAGTCCGCCCCCCAGATCCAGTTCCTCTGCCGTCCAGCCGAGCCTGTCGCGGATTTCCTTTAAGAACCCCATCATAACCCGGGCGGTATGACGAAAGGCATCCAGTTCAAAGATCTGCGATCCGATATGACAGTGCAGACCCTTAAGATCGATGTGGTTTAATGCCAGGGCGATTTTGACGGCATTTAGAGCATCCCCGTTTTCCAGGGTAAACCCGAACTTGGAGTCGGTTTGACCCGTCGTGATAATAGAGTGGGTGTGAGCCTCAATCCCAGGGGCGATCCTCAACAGTACTGCCGGGCGCACCCCCTCCTGGAAGGCCAGTTTTTCCAGCATCTCCAGCTCAAAGTAATTATCAACAACAATACGCCCTACTCCGCTCTTCAAGGCATACAACATTTCTTCCGGGGATTTGTTGTTTCCATGCAGAAATATTTTTTCGGGAGGAAATCCCGAACTTAATGCAATTGAAAGCTCCCCACCGGATACAACATCGAGACCTAAACCCTCTTCTGCCACAATCCGGCTCATGGCTCCAACTAAAAAAGCCTTGCCCGCATAAATAACCAGATCGTTGCTGTTTTCTTTAGTAAAAGCATCATAGTACTCGCGGCAATTGCTCCGCAGCAAGGCTTCATCTATCACGTAAAGGGGGGTCCCGAAGTCGCGGGCGAGATCCACAGTGTCGCAGCCGCCGATTTCTAGATGACCGGCAGCATTAATCCTCATTGTTCCCTGCAGTCTCAATAGCTATACTCCTTCCTCCATTTTCCGCTTTCTCCCATACATTTAGGTTATTCTAACACGCACCTCTGTACGGTGTCAACGCGAACCCGCCGAAACGCACGTTTAAGGCCACACCATGTGTGGCCTATTAAAATTAGAATTATAAAAAATCCGTATATAGCATTTATCCGACCTTTGGAACTGATTTCAACCCCTCTTCCAGCATTTCTTGGGTATATTGAGCATTGCTCAATTGGTTGTTTAAAAAGGCGCTGTAGGCAGTCAGGTCAAAATGGCCGTGGCCGCTCAATCCGAACAGGATCACCCTCTTTTCTCCGGCCTCCCTGGCTTTCAAAGCCTCAACCACAGCTGCGTGAATGGCATGGGCGGACTCGGGAGCGGGCAGTATCCCCTCATTCTGTGCAAACATCACCGCGCTCTTGAAGACATCAGTCTGGTCAAAAGCCTGTGCTTCAATGTAACCGTCGTGATAAAGCTTGCTGACTAACGGGGATGCACCGTGGTAGCGCAGGCCGCCGGCGTGGATTCCCGGAGGAACAAAGTCGTGACCAAGGGTGTACATCTTCATCAGGGGTGTAAAGCCGGCAGTGTCGCCAAAATCGTAAAGATATTTGCCCATGGTCAGGGTCGGACAGGAGGTGGGTTCTACAGCCACGGCACGAAACTTCTTCCCCTTGAATTTATCCGGTAAAAAGGGAAAGACCAGACCGGAGAAATTGCTGCCTCCTCCATGGCACCCGAAGATAACGTCAGGGTATAAGCCGATTTTCTCCATCTGTGCCTTCGCCTCTAAACCGATTACTGATTGATGCAAGACCACATGGTTTAACACGCTACCAAGGGAATAATTAGTATCAGGTCGCCCTGCGGCTACTTCAACCGCTTCACTGATGGCGATCCCCAGGCTGCCGAGCGAATCGGGATTCGCCGAAAGCACGCGCCTGCCCGACTCCGTTTCGGTGCTGGGACTCGGTACCACGCGTGCACCATAGACCTCCATGATAGCCTTGCGGTATGGCTTTTGCTCATAGCTGACCCGTACCATGTAAACGGTGCAGTCCAATCCGAAAAACCTGCAGGCGATACTGAGAGCGGTCCCCCACTGTCCGGCTCCCGTCTCGGTAGTCAGGTGCTTGATCCCGGCCTTTTTATTGTAATAGACCTGTGCAACCGCGGTATTCAGTTTATGACTACCGGCAGGACTGACCCCTTCGTACTTGTAGTAAATTTGGGCGGGGGTGTCCAGAGCCTTTTCCAGCCGCCTGGCGCGACAAAGGGGCGTAGGTCTCCATAAACGGTAGATATCCAGTATTTCTCCTGGAATATCAATATACCGTTCGGTTGAAACCTCCTGGGCAATTAAATCGGGTGGAAATATTGCTGACAGATCCTGGGGGCCAACCGGCTGCCTGGTGGCAGGATTTAACGGCGCCGGGAGTGGTTCAGGCAGATCGGCCTGAATGTTGTACCATGCCTGGGGTAACTCTCTCTCGTCCAGAAAGATCTTCGTCTCTTCCATCTCGTCTCATCTCTCCTAACTCTGTTTTTACTTGTTAAAAGCATTTAGTGTATTGTACCAACTGAACATTCCGGTTGTCAATAATATATTTTGGCCACCCATGAACACCATTGGTTCGACAACAGCAGTATGAGAGTGCACCGACGAAGGGACTAAGGAATGCCGGGCAACCCGGCACTTAAAGTTACTGCCCTGGAAATATGTTCAGGTTTATCCTGCCTTGTAAATACATTCTGGTTATCCTTGCAGGCGCCGCGATCTACGGAGGTTGTTACTCGCCCTTAACGAAGGAGCAGCTAACGGCAGCCGAACTGAGGCATGGATGCCGAAGCAGCCGACTCCGCTGCATGGATGCAGCGTAGGAGGCGGTCGGCTGCCGTCTGCGACGAGTTTTAGGGCGAGTTAAACCGGAGTCCGGGAGCAAGCGCAAGGATAACCAGATTTCATCCTCTGCTGGTGTCACCGGAGGCGGCGTGGTGGTCTACCCTGGAAATACATTCTGGTTATCCTTGTTGGTGCCGCCTGGGCGGCATGAGTGTCTAATTACCGGCTTCTGGCAGCTTTTTCATCACTGCACCCCGGTAATAATACTCTAAGATCTGCCGGTAAGTCTGCCCCCGCAGGGCAAGTCCCTGAGCTCCGTACTGGCACATCCCTACGGCATGCCCGTATCCCCTGGTGTAGAAAGTAACCTTGCCGCCGGCCGCACTGACCGTAAAATCAGTTGAACGCAGGCCGAGGGCCTTTCGCAGCTCCACGCCGCGGAAGACCTGTGAAGCAATTTCAACACGGCGGACGCGACCGCTTCCGGTCCTGTCCAGGACCTGAACCAGGCCTGCTGCGTTGCTGGCCGGAACTGCCTGACCGGTAATTCCCAGACGAGTGAAAAAATCTTTCATACTGAAGGAGGTTGCCACGACCCCTTGCCTCTCGGGAGGGTCCCAGCGGCAGGGTACCCGTTTCAGGTACGGAATGTCCCGGCCCCATACCTCTTTTGCATCTTCAGTGCCCCTTCCACCGCAGCTGGCATGGTATACCGGGTCGATCAGTTCGTCGCGGTAAACCAAAACCTCCCCGGCAGTCGCTCTGACGGCCGAAGCCACCTTTTCATAATTGCTGCCAAAAGCGAACAATCCCCATCTTTTACGGAGGTCCCCCAGGGAAAGCCACGCCTGGCAGTGTCCCGGATCGGCGCAGAGAGCGGCATCCGGGTGTTTGCGGTCGGATGCTTTACCGTTGATTCTCAGCAGGGTATAGGTACGGGCCGCAACCGCCTGGGCCTTGAGTGCTTCGATGTCAAACTCCGCAGGCATCTCCGCTGCAACCACCCCGATCAGATAGGTTTCCAGGGGCAGAGCCACAACCCGTCCCGGCGCAAGCTGAACCCTCACCATCCGGCCGTTGCTTTCCTCAACCATTCCCCGGTCGAAACCGCAGCCGCGCACCAGCAGGGCGGGAATTCCCAGCATCACCAGGCAGTAGATCAGCACGGCAAGCCCTAAAAATTTATATCCCCTGGTCCAGGTTGACACCGCCCTTCCTCCCTTCCGCCCCGGTGAAGGTAAAATTACCCCCCCATTCCTATTTATTAGAAATGGGGGGATATTAGACCGGTTTCCAGTTAAATTTTTTGAACCGCCTCAAACCAGACGTATCGCTCCAGGTAGAGCACAGGTATGTTGCTGCTTCTGTAAGGTTAAGCCGCCACCTTCACCCACCCGTACGAGCGGCATGAAGTTCTCATGAAGAGAAACGGGAACCGTCCCGCCGCTGTCCTGCGGTACTTACAGGTTGGCGGCCTGTTCTGTGACCCGCCGGATCCTGCACCCCAGGCCCCCCAGTTTTTCTTCCAGATCCTCGTACCCCCGATCCAGGTGGTAGACACCGCCGATCTCGGTCTCCCCCCAGGCCTTGAGGGCGGCGATGACCAGGGCAGCCCCGGCACGCAGGTCGCCAGCCTTAACACAAGCCGGCCGCAGGCCCCTGACCCCGCGAATCACCGCAGTCGTGCCTGTAACCTCAATGGATGCGCCCATGCGCACCAGTTCATATGTGTATAGAAAACGGTTTTCGAAGATATTCTCCGTAATCCTGCTTGTTCCGGCCGCGGTCGTCAGGAGGGCCGCAAACTGCGGCTGCATGTCGGTCGGGAAACCTGGATAGGGAGATGTGCTGATATCGAGCGGCCGCAGTTCCTGCGGGGCGGATACAAACAGTTCGTCATTTCCCTCCTCGATGCAGGCCCCTGCCTCCCGGAACTTCTCAATCACCGAGCGCAGGTGGTCGGGTACAACCCGTGCAAGCCGCACCTCTCCGCCGGTCGCCACCGCTGCCGCCAGGTAGGTTCCGGCCTCAATCCGGTCTGGTATTACCGTATGCACCGCACCATGCAGGGAAGGATTGCCTTTGATGCGGATTACCCTGGTCCCCGCCCCTGTTACCTCTGCCCCCATCTTGTTCAGAAAATCGGCAAGGTCGACGACCTCCGGCTCGGCGGCGGCGTTAACCAGCGTTGTCGTTCCCCTGGCGCAGGCGCTTGCCATCATGATGTTTTCCGTGGCACCGACACTGGGAAAATCAAGGACGATCTCGGCACCTTGAAGCTGCCTGGCGGTCGCCTTGACAAAGCCTTTTTCAATCCGGATCTCCGCTCCCAGTGCGGCCAGGCCCTTTAAATGCAGGTCCACCGGGCGCTTTCCGATGGCACACCCACCCGGCAGGGCCATACATGCCTTTCCCTGCCGGGCTAAAACAGGTCCCATCAATAAAAAAGATGCCCGCATTTTCCTGGCATATTGCTGAAGCTGCCCCGGTTTCTGCAACTCCCGTGCCTGAACTGTAACCTGTGAACCCTGAACGGCAACCTGCACCCCCAGCTCCGTCAACATCCGGATCATTGTTCTGACATCGGCCAGCCGGGGTATCCCGGAAATCACACACTTTTCCGGTGTCAGGAGAGAAGCCGCAAGAACAGGTAAACACGCATTTTTAGAACCGCTGATCCGAACATCACCCTTCAGGCAGATCCCGCCTTCGATAATAAATTTATCCTCCAATACCTCTCCTGCCTTCCAAAACAGCCAATATAAAACAGTTTAGAAGCAGGAGCCACCTCCTTATCCGAAATAATATTTGTTTCCATAATATTTCGCCATAATTCTCCCGATTCCTCTTCATAACACCCTAATATTCACTGGTTATTACTGGAGAACCCAGATATATCCGGGTTTCATTCGTATCACTGCCGTTCACCAGTGCTATATTTAGATTATACCTGCTGTTGCCGGCCGTAACGGCCTCCGGCAGGACAGTTGTATACCCGATCAGGTTGAGGTATCTTTCGGTCCGGATAGTTTCTACCGGCTTCCCGCCAAGATCCCGGTAGACTGCTCTGCCCCAGGCCATCTGCTCTTCTGGATTTAATCTCCGATCAAGCTCTCCCCTGACGGTGAAGTACAATCCCCTCTCCCTGAAGAAACCGGCCAGGAAAGCCCTGAGCCTCTTTTCCCAGGCCTGTCCCTGTTCACCTGCACCGGGGAGGCTGCATTTAACAACAATATAACATAAATCTCCAGGGACGATCTTCTCAACCTTTTGGATACTTATAAGGACTTTTGTCCCGTCCTCGAAATCTTTTTTTATCTTCAAGCATGCGCCCCAGTCTGTCTCAACTTGGCGCATCCTGCTGCCCGACAGGCCAAGTTGTTGCCCCCGGCCAAGCTTACACCAGATCGCCCGGGGTTCTTCCGCATCCCGCAAAACCCCCCAGCCGTCAAGGTCGATGCCTTCTACCCGTACTCCGCTGTCCTGCAGCAGGGGAACAAGCTCCCCAAGGACAAGCCTCTCCCTGTTGATCTTGCCGGTTCCCGGGAGTATAAGGGCAAAAAAAGCGCCTAAAAATATTAGAGTGATAAGTGCCTTCTGCACGGTAACGCCGCCTCCCGATCCCAGGTTATTCGTGATATTTTCTCCCACTGCTTCTTCTTTTATTCCACACGGCCCGGCCTGCTGCAATCGTTCAACGCCTGCGGGTTTAGGCACAAAAAGCCGTACCAACCGGGACCGATGCCAACTTTCCGGCCCAGAGACAGAGGGGCGGCAATATTTTCGCACGACACTCAAATTTTTGAGTGCAGAAAAGAGGATTTCGGAAATATATGCCTAAAGCTAATAAGATGCAAATTGCAGCTTTTTAGGAGTGAGATCCATGAAAACCGAGACTGAAGCCAGGGACATCTCCAGGGGAACCGCTCTGAAGTTCATCTTACTGCTGGGTCTGGTCAGCCTCTTCGGAGATATTACGTACGAAGGAGCGCGCAGCATTACCGGGCCGTTTCTCGCCCTGCTGGGGGCCAGCGCCACAGTGGTGGGTGTAGTTGCCGGACTGGGGGAATTGATCGGATACTGCCTGAGGCTGGTTTCCGGGTTCCTTACGGATAAAACCGGAAGGTACTGGCTGATCACCCTCACAGGGTATACCATGAACCTGGTGGCAGTCCCCCTGCTTGCCGTGGCAGGTTACTGGCAGATTGCCGCCCTTTTGATCATTTCTGAACGCCTGGGGAAGGCGATCCGCACACCCGCCCGGGACGCCATGTTATCCCATGCCACCTCCCGGGTCGGGAGAGGCTGGGGTTTTGGCCTGCATGAGGCCATGGATCAGATCGGGGCCCTGGCCGGCCCCCTGCTGATCGCAGCGGTGATGACACGCTATGGAAACTACCGATTAGGCTTCGGAATTCTCGCCATCCCGGCCTTCCTGGTGCTCGTTATCCTGGCCACGGCCCGCATCCTTTACCCGCGCCCGCGGGATTTTGAGCCCGTCTCCAAAAAGATTGAAAGCAAGGGCCTGCCGGGCGCTTTCTGGATGTACCTAGTCGCCACCGCCCTGATCGCAGCAGGGTATGCCGATTTTGCCCTGATCGCCTATCATTTCAAAAAGGCGGCCATCTTCTCGGACAACATCGTTCCGATCCTCTATGCCGTGGCGATGGGGGTCGATGCCGTGGCCGCTCTCATATTCGGGCGGTTGTTTGACCGCCTGGGGGTCAACACCCTGATCATCTCTTCCCTGCTCTCATCCCTGTTCGCCCCGCTGGTTTTCCTGGGAGGATGGCGGCCGGCAGTGGCAGGTATGATCGCCTGGGGGATAGGCATGGCCGCCCAGGAGTCGGTGCTCAGAGCGGCCATCTCGGAAATGGTTCCCTCCCACAAACGGGGTTCTGCCTACGGCATCTTCAACACCGGCTACGGCCTGTTCTGGTTCCTGGGCAGCTCCCTGATGGGCATTCTCTACGACAGGTCGGTGCTCGCCCTGGTGATCTTCTCGATCACCGTACAACTGGCAGCAGTTCCGGTGCTGCTGGTCACAAAGAAACAGCTCAAAGCGGTTAGCGGCTGATTGCCGACAAAAACCAGAAACGCGAAAAAGACCCCAAGACAGGGTCTTTTTATTTCGTATTTCACCTACATGCCGCTCAGGCATCACCGGGCCGGTCGGCTGCCGTCTGCAACGAGTCTTTGGTCGAGTTCAACCGGAGCGCCGGGAGCGGGTTTTTAAATTTCCTGTTATTTTACGGACAGTCTACTTTGGGCGGCAGCGCCGGCAGTAGCCGTAAAACTTCACAGTATGATCGGTTATCTTGAAGCCGTGGTTGCGCTCTATTATCTCCTCCAGCTTGTTCAAAAGGTCGTCCTCTACCTCCGCAACCTCCCCGCAGCTCAGGCAAACCAGGTGATGATGACGGTGGCGCTCGTGGCAGGTAAGCTCATAACGGCTGCGCCCGTCGTCAAAATTAACCTTGTGGAGGATGTTGAGCTCCACGAATAATTCCAGGGTCCGGTAGATGGTGGCCAGACCTATCTCAATCCCTTTCTTACGGAGCAGCCCGTAAATATCCTCGGCACTCAGGTGCCTGTCGCTGTTTCCGATGATCGCCTCGAGGATGATCTTTCTGTGAGGAGTCAATTTGTACTGGGAGGAGAAATGCTTTTTTTCGATCTGGTCAATTTTCTTTTCCATAATCCCGCCTCTTATTCTATTAATTACCATACACCGCCACAACCTATCATATGAATATAGGGAAACAACTATGTATTCCCCAAAATCATCCCTTTTCCTGCCCTGGAAATGTTCAGGTTTATCTTGCCTTGTAAATACATTCCGGTTATCCTTGCAGGCGCCGCGACCTACGGAGGTTGTTACTCGCCCTTAACGAAGGAGCAGCTAACGGCAGCCGAACTGACCCCGCACTCAAAGGAAATCCTTTCCTTTAATGTTCATTCGAGATTGATTGTTATTAAATCACCTAATTATAGAGAAAGTGCTATTGAGTGCGGGGAAAGTAGCCGACTCCGCTGCATGGATGCAGCGTAGGAGGCGGTCGGCTGCCGTCTGCGACGAGTTTTAGGGCGAGTTAAACCGGAGTCCGGGAGCAAGCGCAAGGATAACCAGATTTTCATCCTCTGTTGGTGCCGCCGGAGGCGGCGTGATCGTCTGCCCTGAAAATGTTCAGGTTTCGTTACACAGTTCCGCAGCTGCCTTAGAACCGGTCTGAGCAAGCCCTGGTGCTGTATTTTAGACAAGAGAACCGTCCCCTTGTCTGCTTGTCTGCCCTTGACCCGGTGGTTGGCGACCACTATAATTATAATTGAAAATGATTATCATTCTCAATAACCTGATTTTTTATACATCTCACAGCGGGGAGTGAATCCATGGAACACTGCCACTCAAAGACAGGCCTGTTTCCCGTTCTTAAAACCTGGTCAGGCACCCAAAGCCGCGACAAAACCCCGGCTGCTCACTTCATGTATCAGGTCGCCCTTGTGGGTACCCCCAACGTGGGCAAGAGCGTGCTCTTTAACCTGCTGACGGGTGCCCGGGCCACAGTATCCAACTACCCCGGCACCACCGTCGAAGTCTCCAGGGGAAAGTCCTCATTAGGAAGGGCGGTATTGGGAGTAGTGGACACCCCCGGAATGTATTCTTTAATGCCAATTACCGAAGAGGAAAGGGTTACAAGACGGCTCCTGCTGGAGGAGCAGCCCGGGGTGGTCCTGCACGTCGTCGACGCCAAGAACCTGGAGCGCATGCTTAATCTGACCCTGCAGCTGATCGAGGCCGGCTTCCCTGTTGTGCTTGTCGTGAATATGATCGATGAAGCCAGGAGACTTGGGATTAACATAGATTTCCGCAAGCTGGAAGCGCTCCTGGGAGTCCCCGTTGTCGCCACCTCCGCCGTATACAGGCTCGGCCTGGACCGGCTCAGGGAAGTTGTGGCCGGTTACCGTCTCCATACTAAGAGGCAAGCAGAAAGCCAGGACGCACCGCGCCATTTGGTTGTCTATACTCCCGAAATCGAGAAAAACATCTTAAAAATCGAACAGCTGCTTTCAAACAATTACGGCCTTACCAAACGGGCTGTGGCCCTATTGCTGCTGCAGGGCGACCGGGAAATTCACGAGCTCGTCGCCAAACGGGATACTGCAAACTATGATAGAATAAATGAGCTTGTCGCTGGATTACAGGCGAGCGGTCAGGAATCCCTCAACTTCGTCATCGGGAAACGGCGCCAGGACAGGGTGAGCAAGCTGTGCCGGCAGGTGGTGACAGAACGGCCGCAGCACCGCCTTAGTTGGGGGGAACGCATCAGCAGGCTGACCATGCAGCCCCTCACCGGAATCCCGATCCTGCTGCTTGTTCTCTATTTCGGCCTGTACCGGTTCGTGGGGGTCTTTGGGGCCGGAACCCTGGTGGACTATCTGGAAACCGGTTATGAAACCGTTGTTAACCCCTTGATAAACAGCCTGGTGACGAGCTATGTCCCCTGGCCGGCCGTGCAAAGCCTGCTGGCAAAAGACTACGGAGTTCTCACCCTTGCTCTGAGGTATGCCATAGCCATCGTACTTCCCATCGTCGGAACCTTTTTCCTGGTCTTCTCCGTAATCGAAGACTCCGGCTACCTGCCCCGGCTGGCAATGCTGGTGGACCGGGTCTTCAAGTGGGTCGGCCTGAGCGGACGGGCGGTGATCCCCATGACCCTCGGCTTCGGGTGTGACACTATGGCCACCATGGTCACCCGCACTCTGGAATCGCCCCGGGAACGGGTGATCGCAACCCTGCTGCTCGCCCTGGCAATCCCCTGTTCCGCCCAACTGGGTGTGATCCTGGCCGTTCTTTCCGGACGGCCAAAGGCGATGGCCGTTTGGGTGGGATTTATCTCCCTGGTCTTTATTCTGGTAGGTTTTTTAACCGCCAGGCTGATCCCCGGGGAGCCATCCGGTTTCTACATGGAACTTCCCCCCATGCGCTGGCCGAGGTGGCAGAACGTATTCATGAAAACATACACCAGGATGCAGTGGTACTTCGTCGAAGTGCTGCCGCTCTTCATCCTGGCCAGTGTTTTGATCTGGTTCGGGGAGCTGACAGGGGTCTTCCAGTTCCTGATCGCCGTGTTGACCCCTCTAGTCAAGTGGCTCGGGTTGCCGGCACAGACGGCGCAGGTGTTCCTGTTCGGATTCTTCAGAAGGGACTACGGCGCCGCAGGATTGTTCGACCTCTACCGCAGCGGAGGGCTTACGGGCACACAGTTGGTGGTGGCATCGGCCACCCTGACGCTGTTCGTGCCGTGCATCGCCCAGTTCACCATGATGATTAAGGAGCGCGGGGTGAAAACCGCCGCCGCCATAGCCTCCTTTATCTTTCCGTTCGCCTTTTTGTCGGGATACCTGCTGTACCGGCTGATCCTTTTCCTGGGGGTGAGCCTGTGATCAGGTGTTCATTTTGCGGTTTGGAATTTCTAGAGAAAGACGCCGTTGCAGGTTGCAGCGGCTGTCCCTTGCACGGAACTTGCGGTAAACTGAAGTGCCCGCACTGCGGCTATGAAATACCCAAAGAACCGGGATTGATCAGGTGGTTGAAAAAATGGATGGGGGAAAGAAGACATGCCGGTTAATGTGGTAACACTTACCAACATGGAGGTAGGCCAGCACGGCAGAATTTTCTCCCTGACCAACAGCAATCCCGACAAGGTCAGGAAGTTATTAGCCCTGGGGCTTTACCCCGGGCTCCCGATTAGGCTGCTCCAAAAGTTTCCTTCCTACGTCATTCAGGTGGGCCACACCCAGCTTGCCGTCGATACAGAAACCGCTCAAAGCATCGAGGTGGCTAAAGAACCCGGGGCGGGTGCGGCCTGCGGCCGTCATCGTTACCGGCACGGTTTGTGGCGGCGGTGGTTAAATCACCGGGATTCATTCTCCTCAGAATAATAACAGTGGCTTATCCTTGCAGCCGCAGCGACTTTACGGAGGTTGTTACCTCGCCCTTGACGAGGAGCAGCTAACGACAGCCGAAGCGATCCCGCACTCAAAGGGAATTCTACCTATAACGTTCATTCGGAACTGGCTGTCATTAATTATCTCGTTACAGAGAGAAAGTGCCATTGAGTGCGGGGGGAGCTAGGCGACTATGCGCCACGGAGGTCGTCATAGGAGCCGCTCGGCTGCCGTCTGCGACGAATCTTAAGGCGATCCCGGCACTTATTACCTTCCCTTACCTTCCCCCGCAGCCGCCTTGAGGCGGGCGATGGCACGCTTCAGAGCAAGCTCGGCACGGACGTAGTCCAAGTCCTGGGCCTTTTCCTGGAGGCGCCGTTCGGCCCGCTTCTTGGCCTCCTGGGCGCGCAACACGTCGATGTCTTCACCCCGCTCGGCAGTATCTGCCAGGACCCGGAGGGTGTTTTCCCGCATCTCGAAGACTCCAAGGTTGCACGCCACGGTGTGGGATTTCCCCTCCTTGCGGTACCTGATCACGCCGATGTCCAGGCCGCCGAAGATAGGCACGTGGTTGCGCAGGATACCCAGGAAGCCGTCAACGGCAGGGAGCACCACCGATTCCACTTCTTCGGAGACGACAACCCGCTCCGGATTTACTATTTCCAGCTTAAAGCTCTTCATTAACCTGCGGCCTCCGCTTCGCGGGCGCGGGCCACGACTTCGTCAATGGTTGACGCCATGTGGAAGAACTGTTCGGGGATCTCGTCGTGGCGTCCCTCCAGGATTTCCTTGAATCCTCTTATGGTTTCCTTAATGGGCACATAGACCCCGGGCCTCCCGGTAAAGGCCTCCGCCACGAAGAACGGTTGGGACAGGAAGCGCTGGATCTTCCTGGCCCGGGCCACCGTCAGCTTATCCTCGTCGGACAGTTCGTCCATCCCGAGAATAGCGATGATGTCCTGCAGGTCCTTGTAACGCTGGAGCACCTTCTGGACACCGCGCGCCACCGTATAGTGTTCCTCCCCCACCACCGCCGGGTCAAGGATGCGCGAGGTGGAGTCCAGCGGGTCCACCGCCGGGTAGATGCCGATTTCGGTCAGGGCCCTGGAAAGAACGACCGTCCCGTCCAGATGGGCAAAGGTCGTGGCCGGAGCCGGGTCGGTCAGGTCGTCCGCCGGGACGTAGATCGCCTGGACGGAAGTGATCGAACCCTTGCGCGTGGAGGTGATCCTCTCCTGCAAAAGACCCATGTCCGTCGCCAGGGTCGGCTGGTAACCCACGGCGGACGGCATTCTCCCGAGCAAAGCGGATACTTCCGAACCCGCCTGGGTGAACCGGAAGATGTTATCGATAAAGACCAGTACATCCTGGCCGCCCTGGTCCCGGAAGTACTCTGCCAGGGTCAGTCCCGTAAGGCCGACCCTCAGGCGGGCTCCCGGGGGCTCGTTCATCTGGCCGAAGACCATGGCGCACTTGTCAAGCACACCGGACTCCTTCATTTCCAGCCAGAGGTCGTTCCCTTCCCTGGTTCTTTCACCCACACCGCAGAACACAGAATAGCCGCCGTGCTCATAAGCGATGTTCCGGATGAGTTCCATGATCACAACCGTCTTGCCCACACCGGCACCGCCGAAAAGGCCGATCTTCCCGCCTTTTGCGAAAGGTGCCAGGAGGTCGATCACCTTGATCCCCGTTTCCAGCATCTCCCGGGCCGGGCGCTGCTCCACGACCGAAGGGGGAGCATGGTGAATCGGACGGTACTCCTCGGCCTCCACCGGCCCCAGTTCATCGATCGGCTGGCCGAGCACGTTGAAAAGCCGGCCGAGGGTTTCCTTACCCACCGGTACCTTGATGGGGGCACCGGTGTCCAGGGCGCGCATCCCCCGCCGCAAACCATCGGTAGAAGCCATGGCAACGCACCGCACGGTATTGTTTCCGAGGTGCTGCATCGCCTCTAAAGTCAGATCTATTTCCTCCTTAAGGCTTGCCCTGATCTCTTCATCCTGATCGCTGCTCCTGATCCTCATGGCATTAAAGAGGTCGGGAAGACGCCCGGGAGGAAATTCGATATCAACCACAGGGCCGATAACCTGGACCACTTCACCGTAGTTTCCTTCGCTCAATTCAATACCTCCTTATCCTTTCAACGCTTCCGCCCCGGTGACGATTTCGGTCAGTTCCTTGGTAATCGCCGCCTGTCTTGCCTTGTTGAATGACAGGGTCAGCTGGTTGATCATTTCCCCGGCATTTTCGGTGGCATTTCCCATTGCCAGCATCCGGGCAGCGTGTTCGCTGACCTTTGCCTCCAGCATGGCACGGTAAACCTGGGCCTCCACAAACCGGGGCAAGATGATGTCAAGGACCCTCTTCGGGCTGGGTTCGTAGATGTAATCGTCTGCCCGCCTGCTCTCATTTCCATCACCTGTGGGAATCTCTATAGGCAGGAGGCGTCTCACCACCGGGCGCTGCCTGGAAGTCGATACAAACTCGGTATAAACCAGGTTGATCTCATCCAGTGCTCCGCTTTCATAGAGTTTTAATATATGTCGCACAACCTCCCGAGCGACATCAACCCCCGGCTCATCACCTATTCCGATAAATTCGGCCAGCAGATCGTACCCACGCCGCCGGAAGAAATCGCGCCCCTTGCGGCCCACCGCCACGATACTTCTGGCATCCCTTTCCCTTAAAACATCCTGGGCAAACCTGATCACCCGGGCGTTAAATGCTCCGCACAGGCCGCGGTCGGAGGTAAAGATTACAAAACCGGTGTTCCTGACCTCCCGCTCCACAAGGAGAGGATGGGAAACGTCTTCAAGGGAAGCAGCGATCCGCCCGGCCATTTTGCGAATCTCCTCGGCGTAAGGTCTTGCCGATTCAACCTTTGACTGGGCGCGACGCAGGCGTGCCGCGGCCACCATTTCCATGGCCTTGGTGATCTGCTCGGTGTTTTTGATGCTCCGTATGCGCCGTTTGATGTCACGCATTTGCTCCGGCATAGATTGGCGTCACCCACCTTGTAATAGATGTCCGAGGTGTGATGTCAGATGTCGGAAGCCTGTTCAACGCCAGTTATGAATCAACCCCCAACCCTGACTTCACCTGCATTCTGATAGTGCCGCCTGGGCGGCATGTGCGTCTGACTTCACTTTTTCAGGCTGATTTCTGGATTGAAGCAGCAGCGCCGAATTGATCCACGAACTCCTTAATTACCTTGTTTAAACGATCCGCCAGTTCTTCGGAAATGATCTTCTTTTCCCTGATTTCCGCAAGAATCTCGGGGTACCCGTTCCGCAGGTATACCAGGAATTCCTTCTCAAATTCCTGGATCGATTCCACCGGGAGGCTGTCGAGAAAACCGTTGACACCCGCGTAAATAACCGCCACCTGCTCCTCGACGGGCATGGGGGCATACTGGCCCTGTTTCAAGAGTTCGGTCATCCTCTCCCCACGGGCCAGCCGGGCGAGGGTGGTCTTGTCGAGGTCGGACCCGAACTGGGCAAAGGCGGCCAGTTCACGGTACTGGGCAAGGTCGAGCCGGAGACTCCCGGCGACCTGGCGCATTGCCCTGATCTGGGCGGAACCGCCGACACGGGAAACCGAGATGCCCACGTTGATGGCCGGCCTGATTCCGGCATAGAAGAGGTCGGGCTCCAGGTAAATCTGGCCGTCGGTAATCGAAATCACGTTGGTCGGGATATAGGCCGAGACGTCCCCTGCCTGGGTCTCGATGATCGGAAGAGCGGTGAGGGATCCCCCTCCCATTTCATCGCTCAGCTTGGCAGCCCTCTCCAGCAGGCGGGAGTGGAGGTAGAAAACATCCCCGGGATAAGCCTCCCGCCCTGGCGGCCGGCGCAAAAGGAGGGAAAGCTCCCGGTAAGCCACCGCGTGCTTGGACAGGTCGTCATAAACCACCAGGACATCCTTGTTTTCCTCGTACATGAAGTATTCTCCCATGGCGCACCCGGCGTAAGGTGCCAGGTAAAGCAGCGGGGCAGGATCACTGGCAGTGGCTGTAACCACAATGCTGTAGTCCATGGAGCCGGTCTCCTCAAGCTTCTGGATGACGCCGGCCACCGTTGACGCCTTCTGGCCAATGGCCACGTAGATGCAGATCACGTTCTGCCCTTTCTGGTTGATAATGGTATCCACCGCCAGGGCGGTCTTGCCGGTCTGGCGGTCGCCGATGATCAACTCCCGCTGGCCGCGCCCTATGGGAATCATGGAGTCCACCGCCTTGATCCCCGTCTGCAGGGGCACCTTCACCGGCTGCCGCTTAACCACGGAAGGAGCAAGGAACTCCACCGGACGGAACCTGTTCGTTTCAATCGGCCCCTTCCCGTCCAGGGGCTGTCCGAGGGAGTTCACCACCCTTCCGATCAGGGCGGGGCCTACAGGCACCTCCACAATTCTGCCCGTGCTGCGGACGGTATCTCCCTCCTTGATATGGGCATAAGGCCCCAAAAGGACGACACCGATGTTATCCTCTTCCAGGTTGAGGACCATCCCGTAAACTTCGCCTGGAAAAAGCAGAAGTTCGCCTGCCATGGCCTTTTCCAGCCCGTAAACCCGGGCGATACCGTCCCCCACCTGAATCACCGAACCCACGTCGGCTATATCAATTTCGGACTGGTAGCGTTCGATCTGGGTTTTGATGAGGGAACTGATTTCTTCGGCACTAATGTTCATTTATGTTCCCACCTCTAGCTTTCCTAAAGATCTGTCAGCGAGTCGCGCCCCCATCAAAGCCAACCGCTTGGAGACGCTCCCATCAATGATCCGGTCACCCACCTTGATCACCATTCCTCCGATCAGCTCCGGGTGCACGCTTACTTTCAATTCAATTTGCTTTTTAAAATGCTTTTCCAGCACCTGCCGCACCCTTGCTTCTGCTTCGGGGTCAAGGGGGAAGGCGGTCTTTACTTCCGCCACTGCAATATTCCGTTCCGCTCGTAAAAGGTCCGAGAAAACTTCAACTATAGCATCCAGGTAGCGCTCCCGGTGCTTGTCTACAAGCAGTTCGATAAAAGCCAGAACCGTGCGGGAGACGAGTTTCTCCCACAGCGCCCGCACGATCTCTTTTTTCCTGCGGGAGGAGATCCGCTGATGTCCCAGCAGATCCTTTAGAGCAGGATCCTCCAGGAATTTAGATATGATCTGGAGATCGGAGGCCGCAGCATCGAGACTACCCTGTTCCTTGGCCAGTTGAAACAGGGCCCTGGCGTAACGGCGGGCAATGGCATTTTGCATCAATGAACTTCCCCTACCTCATCCAGGAACTGATCCACCATCTTTGTATGGTCTTCCTTTGTCACAGTCCTGCCCAAAATCTTTTCCGCCGCCATCACGGCCAGGGAAGCCACCTCCTGGCGCAGCGTCTTCAGGGCATCATCGCGCTCGCGCTGGATCTCCTGGTGCGCCTTTTCCAGCAGCGCCGCGGCCTCTGCCCTGCTCTGCTCCAGCAGTGCGGCACGCGCCTCCTCACCAACCCTGGTCGCCCTGGCAACTATCTCCTGGGCCTCCTGCTTTGCGCCGGCCAGCTTGTTGCGGTACTCCTCGAGCACCGCCTCCGCCTCCGCCCGCGCCTGCTCGGCCTCGGAGATGTTGCGCCTGATCTCGTCACTGCGGTTATCCAGAAACTTGATCACAGGATTATAGAAAAATTTATACAGGATGGCAAGAATCACGAGAAAATTGATAATTGCCCATGTGAACTCATACCAGGTAAATTCCACGAAAATTCCCTCCATCAGGCGGGTCAAATACCGGGGGCGTCTCGTAAGGCTGAACCAACGCCCCCGGGGAGATCCCAAAGACCTTTAGCTAACCAATTTTTCCCAGCAGCATAAAAGCAATTAAGAGTCCGTAAATGGTCAACGCCTCCATAAAGGCCAACGCAATGATCAGCGTTGTTCGCAGTTCTCCGGCCGCTTCCGGCTGGCGGGCGATTCCTTCCATGGCTTTTGCTGCTGCATTACCCTGCCCCACAGCAGGACCCACTGTAGCGATCCCCATTACAAGGGCAACTGCCAGCGCAATGATCGCATTTACCAAATTGTCTCCCTCCTTTCCGAATGTTCATCCTCAATTCTAATCACTTCTTGCATCAGTCATATTATATCTCCAGGCCGTCTTGTAACAGAGGATTACGGCCGGATCGACAACTCCATTGCTCTTTCAATGACCCTCGGCGGTGGCGATGGATATGTAAATCGCTGCCAGAGTCGTAAAGACCAGTGCCTGGATAAAGCCGAAGAGCAGGCCCAGCAGCTGCATGGGAATCGGTGAGAAGTATGGCGCCAGGCTGAGCAGAACTGCCGCCACAGTTTCTTCTCCAAAGATGTTGCCGTAAAGTCGGAGGGAAAGAGACAGGGGTTTGACGAGTTCCTCAATGATATTCAAAGGCAGTAGAATCGGGATGGGCTGTATGAAGTGCTTCAGGTAGCCCAGGCCCTTTTCCCGGATTCCCGCCACCTGTACCAGGACAAAAACCACGATGGCCAGCCCGATGGTTACGCTCCAGGTGCTGGTTGGGGGTTTGAAACCCTTCAGGTGACCGGCACCCGGTAGAATTCCCGACCAGTTGGAAAACAGAATGAAAAGGAAGAAGGTCGCTAAAAAGGGGAAGTAGCGGCGCGCCTTCTCCCGACCCAAAATGCCTCCGAAAAAGTTCAGCAGCCCTTCCACGGTAAACTCGGCCAAACTCTGCAAGCGGCCGGGAACCTTTTGCAAGCTTCTCGACACGATCAGGCAAAGAACAAGCAAAACCGCCATGATCGCCCACATGGTTGTGACATGGCTTGTCACCGGTAAACCAAAAAGTTTGAATAAGATGTCGCTGGTGTGGCCCTCCACTTCCTGTACCCCTTTCCTTCCCATCTAACTATTTTAAAACTATTTTAACAAATTACATTAAACCTTAAAAACCTGCCCTGTAATATGTTCCGGTTTATCCTTGCGCTTGCTCCCGGACTCCGGTTGAACTCGCCCTAAGACTCGTCGCAGACGGCAGCCGACCGGCTCCTATGACGCCGTCCATGGCGCATAGTCGCCTATCTCAACTTCCTGTTTCGATTCGGCTGCCGTTAGCTGCTCCTCGTCAAGGGCGAGGTAACAACCTCCGTAAGGTCGCTGCGCCTGCAAGGATAAACCACTATTTTCATTCTTTCGATGGTGCCGCATGGACGGCGTGAGCGTATAATCACCAGTACCGGTCATAATCATCAGGGTAATCAAGGATCCTCTTGTAGGACTTCCTCTTTGCTGCGGCTTTCCGGTGTTCGTCCCTGCCCCTTCTTAGTTCCAGCACAGCAGTGACGTTTTTCATCACCGTAAGGCCGATCCCCGTCCCCGCAATCGTCCAGATATCCCTGAAAATCCAGTATATAGACAGAAGTGCAGCGATATTAATAAAATAGCGCATTATATAGCAGTTGACAACCGCCAGGATCTTATCCCGTGGAGGCCGGTTTTCATTTTTTTTTACCACCAGTTTGAGGTAATAATAATTGCCGACACTTACCGCAGTCCCCCATAACAAGCCGATGAATAAAAACTTCCAGCGCACGGCGGGTCATCACTCCTTACCCCCACCGTCAAGAGATTGGTTGAGCATCCGAAAAACAGCTCGAAAGCCTGCTGCGATACCGAAAAGGGCGAAGATAATCGTAAACCAGGAATCGGTCCTGTGCAGCAACCACCTGTCGAGGTAATGCCCCATGTAATAGCCGATCAAAACAGCAGCCGCCAGCGTAATCCCGATATTCGTCATCAGTCCCAGCACCCGCCAGGCGGCGGCAGCAGGGCTATCCTTCTTCTTGGCCATACACTCCCTGCCCTCTGAACAAAACAAACGCCTCAAATTATATTCGCTTATTTTATCGAAAATCCTCTTTAAAAACACAACAGCTAAAAAAATTATACACCAACTGCCGGTGGGCAAAAGGCCTCCGGCGCCGGTCCCCTGTTAAAATACCACAAAACCGCCTGCACGATGCGTCTGGCGGCGTTGCCGTCCCCGTACGGGTTGACGGCCTCCGCCATCTCCCGGTAGGCATCCTGATCCTCGAGCAGGCGGCCCACCGCCGCCTCCACCCGCTCCCGGTCCGTCCCCACCAGCATGGCCGTACCGGCTGCCACGGCCTCCGGGCGCTCCGTCACATCCCGCAGGACCAGTACGGGCTTGCCGAGGGCCGGCGCCTCCTCCTGGATCCCACCCGAGTCTGTGAGGACGAGGTACGCCCTCTTCATTACATTAATGAAGGGGAGGTAGTCGAGGGGCTCGGTCAAATAGACCCGTTCAACCCCGGCCAGAACCCGCTCCACCTCCCTGCGCACCGCAGGGTTTCTGTGAACCGGAAAGATAACCCCCAGGTCCCGGTAGCGGTCCAGCAGGCCGCGCAGGGCCCGGTAAACTTCCCGCAGCGGCCCTCCCAGGTTCTCCCGCCGGTGGGTGGTCAGCAAAAGGACCCGGCGGTTCTCCTGAAACGCCCGCTCCAGTTCGGGTTCCAGCCGGAAGGGTCTTTTGACGGCCAGGTGCAGGGCGTCGATGACCGGGTTTCCGGTGATGACGATCTTTTCGCCTTCTATACCCTCTCTCAGCAGGGCATCCCTGGCGGTAACCGTGGGAGCAAAATGGAGATCCGCCAGGTGCGAAGTCAGGACACGGTTGACCTCCTCCGGAAAGGGTGCATACTTTTCATAGGTCCTCAAACCGGCTTCCACGTGGCCCACCGGAATCCGGCAGTAAAAAGCGGCCAGCGCCCCGGCAAAGGTGGTGGTGGTGTCCCCCTGCACCAGCACCATGTCCGGCTCTTCCCGGGCAAGGATGTTTTTCAAACCCCGCAGCACCGCCTCTGTAACATCAAAAAGATCCTGGCCGGGCCGCATGACGGCCAGGTCGTAGTCGGGCTGCAGGGAGAAAACCCGCAGGACCTGATCGAGCATCTCCCGGTGCTGTGCCGTGACCACCACCCGGCTGTTGATGCTGTCGGGGTGGCTCTCCAATTCTTTAATCACGGGAGCCATTTTAATTGCTTCCGGCCTTGTGCCGAAGATGCTCAATACCTTGATTCTTTTCCTCATGTCCTCTGCCGCCGTTCCGTCCTACTCCACCCGAAGATAGCCTTTCTTGATCAATTTCTTGATGTGGCGCTCCAGGGCGGCCCCGACATCCGCACCGTACTCCTCCTCCAGCACGAACATGAGGGATACCGCCGTCTGGGCCACGTCCAGCAGCTCTCTCAGTATGCAGTCGACCACCTGCTGCTCGTTCAAAACCATCTGCTCGCCGCTCAAACCCCGGAACTTGCCGATGGCCTGGGCGAGTTCCCCAGCCTCCTCCATCAGCTTCAGAGCGGTGGATTCCAGGGTCGGCGTCAGGTTGTTCAGGCGCGGCAGCGTGATATCCTTCGTCTTGATCTCAATCACCCTCTCCCGTCTCAGGCCCCATGCTGACCAGCTTCACCCCCGCCTCTCTGAAAATGTCGAGGGCGAGCCGGTCAGGGTAGTCCCCCTGAAAAAATACTTCCCTTATTTCCGCATTGCAGATCATCTTGGCACAAAGGGTGCAGGGCCGGTGCGTGATATAAAACGTCCCGCCCCTGATGCTGATTCCGTGCAGGGCGGCCTGAATGATGGCATTCTGCTCGGCGTGCAGCCCCCGGCACAGCTCGTGCCTTTCACCGGAAGGAACGCCGAGCCTCTCCCTCAGGCAGCCGGCCTCGGCACAGTGCGGCAAACCCGCCGGCGCTCCGTTATAGCCGGTGCAGAGGATGCGGCGCTCCTTGACGATGATTGCTCCCACCTGGCGCCGCACACAGGTGGAACGCCGAGCCACCACCCGGGCGATCTCCATGAAGTAGTCGTTCCAGCCGGGCCTGTTCAACAAAATCATCACCTATTCCCGATACAGGGGGAAAGCAGTGCACAGCTTCCGGACGATCCGGCGGGCTTCCTCCTGTTTTGCAGCATCGCCGGGGTGGGAAAGGACGCAATGGATTGCCCTCCCGATCATCTCCATTTCCCGTTCTTTCATGCCCCGGCTCGTCACGGCGGGAGTGCCGATGCGGATTCCGCTGGTAACCTGCGGGCCCCGTGGGTCCGCAGGAACGGTGTTCTTATTTACTGTTATTCCCACTTTATCCAGGATTGATTCCGCTTCTTTTCCGGTGAGGTTCTTATTGCGGAGGTCCACAAGAAGCAGGTGGTTGTCGGTTCCCCCTGAGACCAAGGCGAAACCGTACCCGACCAGGGTTTCTCCCAGGACGCGGGCGTTTTTCACCACCTGCTGCTGGTAGAGGCGAAACTCCTCGGACTGGGCCTGCTTCAGGCAGACGGCCTTGGCGGCGATCACATGCATCAACGGCCCGCCCTGAATCCCCGGAAAGACTGCCTTATCGATGGCGGAGGCGTATTTTCCCCGGCACAGGATCATCCCACCCCGGGGGCCGCGCAGGGTTTTATGGGTGGTGGTTGTGACAAACTCGGCAACGGGAACCGGGTTCGGATGCAATCCGGCGGCCACAAGGCCGGCAATGTGGGCCATGTCCACCATCAGGTATGCTCCGACCTCCCTGGCAATCCCGGCAAAGGCGGCGAAATCTATGATCCTGGGATAAGCGCTCGCCCCAGCTATGATCAGGCGGGGCCGCACCTCCAGAGCCTTTTTTCGGACTTCCTCGTAATCAAGATAGCCGTCGTCGTTGACCCCGTAAAAGTGGCTTTCGTAGTAATTCCCGGAAATATTGGCACGGCTGCCGTGGGTCAGGTGTCCGCCGTGGGTCAGGTTCATGCCCAGGATGCGGTCGCCGGGTTTCAAAACCGCAAAGAACACCGCCGTATTCGCCTGTGTACCCGAGTGGGGCTGTACATTTACATGGTCCGCACCGAAAATTGCCCTGGCCCTTTCCCTGGCCAGGTTCTCCACCACATCCACGTATTCACAGCCGCCGTAGTAGCGGTGCCCGGGATACCCCTCGGCATACTTGTTGGTCATCACCGAGCCCTGCGCTGCGAGAACCGCCCGGTCGACGAAGTTCTCCGAGGCGATCAGTTCTATCTTTTCCTGCTGCCGTCTTGCCTCAGACCGGATGGCTGCGGCAACCTCGGGGTCCACCGGCATCAGGTACCTTTCGATCCAATCCATCTTCTACCTCCTGTTTCCCGCGGGATAACCGGTTCAGGTCTTTTTACAGTGTTTTTCTTCGAGGGCACGGATCTTGGCGAGGCGCCGGGCGTGGCGACCCCCCTGGAAACCGGCTTTCAGCCACTCCGAAACGATCTGGCAGGCCAGATCGGGATCGGTAACCCTCTCCCCAAGGGTCAGGATGTTGGCATCATTATGCTCCCGGGCTGCCCGGGCCGTAAAGAGATCGTGGCAGAGGGCTGCCCTGATGCCCGGGACCTTGTTTGCGGCGATCACCATTCCTATCCCCGTGCCACAGATCAGGATCCCCAGGTCGGCCTCACCCCGTGCCACAGCCTCGGCCACCGGCTCGGCAATATCGGGGTAATCCGCCGGTTCGGGACAACTTACCCCGAAGTCTGAAAACTCGATCTGGGGTGAACTGAAACGGTTCTTAACCTTTTCCTTCAGGCGAAAACCGGCATGATCGCTTCCGATCGCAATACGCATGGGACTTACCTTCCTAACCGAACTAGATTGGCTTCAACTGCCGGGAAGCTGCCATTTTAAGATTTCGTGATCAAGTTCCATATTTCCTCTTTTTTAAACAACATTCACTCCTCCGCCAGGCGCCTGATTGCCGCTTCAATCGCCCTGGCAAGTTCTGAGGCGCACTCCTCGTAAACCTCCCGGGACTGCCCGAAAGGGTCCGGAATATCGTATCCGGACATTTCCTCCTCCAGGCGGCGCAGTTCATCGGCCTCCGGGCGGAGCTCCTCCTTCAAGAGATCCTGCCATGAAACCAGTTCGTCTTCTATCTCCTGAAGCCGCTTCAGGATTTCCGCCCTTTCCTGCTCCAGCCTGCTGATGCGTTTGCCGTGGGCAGCCTGGAACCTGATCCTCTTTTCCTCGATCCTTCTCAGGACCTCGCTCAAACGAGAGGCATGCCCCGACTGCAACCCCTGTTCACCGTATTCTTTCAAAACAAAAACCTTATTGCGGGCTTCGGGGTAAAGCTCGAGCAGCTGCCGCTTCTGGCCTGCAGTCATGGTAAAAATCAAATCTGCCTGCCGTATCTGCTCCGGGCTCAACTGCACCGCCCGGTGGCCTTTGAGGTCAATTCCTTTGCTCGCCAGGACGGCCCGCGCTTCCCCGCTGGCCGGAGCTCCGGGAAGAGCGGAGAGGCCCGCCGAGGCCACCTCAATCCTGTCCTCCAGGTTCATGCGGTGCAGAACCTTGCGGGCGAGGTGCTCGGCCATAGGACTCCGGCAGGTATTGCCCGTGCAGACAAACAAAATCCGCTTCATCAGCACTTCACCCCTTCGTCAGCCGTAACATAAAGACCCCTCTCTAATCAGCGGCAACAGCTTAAATGGCCCGATTCTCCGCCGCCCGGCACAGGCGGTTCATCACTGCAAGACCAATTCCCGCCGCCGGTATGGTTTCTACCAGAATTATATCCACTTCATGATCATCGCAGTTGCGCAGGGCGCCAAAAAAGCGACTCGCAATTTCCGGCGGGTTCCGGCGGGAACCGAGAATCTCCAGGTGCGCCGGCGGTATGGTGCTTTCCCGGTAGGAAACGGCGTTTTCCTCCGTCGCCAGCACGCCGATCCTGAGGTCCTGGTGCGAGTTCAGATAGTCACCGATCTTGGCCGCCTGCCGGTCCGGATCCCCCGTAACCATGATCACCCGGGCGCGAGGGGCATAATGCTTGAAAAACAGCCCGGGGCAAGGAGCGACGGCGGTCGCTTCGCTGCCTGCCCCCTTTTCGGGGTTTTCGGGACGCGGCCGTCCGGTCAGTACGGCTTCATGGAGCTTGACTTCCACCCCCAAGGCCTTTTCGATCTGCTCCCTGGTCACTCCGCCCGGCCTCAGAAGAACCGGCCGGTCACCGGTAAGACTCAGGATGGTGGACTCCAACCCCACCTCGGTGGGGCCCCCGTCAAGGATGACGTCTATCCTGCCGTCCAGATCCGACCGAACGTGCGCCGCACAGGTAGGGCTCGGGTGACCGGAAAGGTTGGCGCTCGGGGCGGCAATGGGAACGCCGCTCGCCTCGATCAGGGCGAGGGCAACCGGATGGGCGGGATAACGCAGGGCGACGCTGGGCAGTCCTGCCGTTACCACATCCGGAACCACGGGGGCCCGCGGCAGGATCAGGGTCAGGGGGCCGGGAAGAAACAGGCGCGCCAGGGTCTCCGCCTCGGGAGGCCATGCAGCCACCAGCCCCCGGGCCTGGTCGAGGGAGGAGACGTGCAGGATCAGGGGATTTCCCCGCGGCCTACCCTTGGCCCGGAAGATCTTCTCCACAGCTTCCGGGTCCAGCCCGTTCGCCCCCAAACCGTAGACCGTCTCGGTGGGAAAGGCCACCGTTCCGCCTCCCCTGATTACCCGGGCCGCAGCCTCGATAACATCAGGTGCCGGGTGCTCCCTGTCCACCCTGTAATAGCGAGTTGCTTTGACCTGTTTCATCATCCCACCTGCACCGGTTTTCTATCCCTGTATTATGATTTCCATTTCACCTGCAGAATACCGACGTTGCAATTCACCACCAATAGCATACACCAACGCAGCCACAATTTCCAATATTCCCGGCCCTTTCGCCACAAACGGCAGCGCCCGGCGTTAAACAGCCGGGCCTTCGCATTCACACCATCGTCCCTCGATCATGCCACTATAAGGGCGATCATGGCCGCAACAACGGTAATTAGCACCGAGATCAGAAATGCCGTCCTGATCACCCTGCTCTCGATTCCCAGGGCGTCGATAGTCGCCGCGGCGTTCTGGAGCTTGGCCGGAGAGATGACGCTGGCCAGGCCGCCGCCGATGGCGGTTGCTGCGGTCACCACCAGGGCGTTGACGTTGAGCATCCTGGAGGTCAGGAGGTGGTACTTCGTGAACATGGCAATGGTGGATGCCTCGCTGCCGCTGATAAAGCCGCCGAACAGTCCCATAAAGGCGCTGATGAAGGGATAAAAGGCGCCGAAGGCCAGGGCCGAACCCCGGGCGAGAACCCAGATCATGTTGGAACTGTGATCCACAACCTTCCATGCCCCACCCACGTTCTGAAGCCCTGAATTGTTCATAACAAAGGCTATTGCAAAAAATACGGCGGCGGAGAGAACCGGCCTGGGAGCCCGCCGCACCCATCTTGAGAGGGTGTAACGCATCGCCTGCCTCTTGCCGGGGC
Organism: Syntrophomonadaceae bacterium; assembly: GCA_012840385.1. Taxonomy (GTDB): domain Bacteria; phylum Bacillota; class DSM-12270; order Thermacetogeniales; family Thermacetogeniaceae; genus DULK01. Next base: position 19,686 of record DULK01000093.1, on the reverse strand, counting down.
GGGGTATGAAGTAGCGGTAACAGGCATATAATGAGATTTATGATTCGTTATATTAAGTCCGGTTCCTTCTCGCATGCGACAATTTTTATGAAAATATGTACGGCTGACGGTTATTCCCCAGTCTGACATGAGGTGCAGGTCTTCCCTATATGCAGCAAGTTCATCCGCCGGAGTATTTTCATGCTTTTTGGTGTAATCGAGGGGGACATAAATGTTTGCACCGCAAAAGATCTCGAGATCTCAACCGGCGGAGAAGGAGTCCTGGTACGGGCCGAGAAGAATAAAATGTGAGAGGTATAGCTGGTGCCCCGTAAAAGGAGGTTGTGCCGGGTTGAAGCCAGGCCGCAGTTACATTTTCAAGGAAATTACAGCAGCGATATTGAACGGTGAGGCCAATGAGGCAGCCAGGCTGGTTGAATCAGGCTTGAAGATGAGCATGAGCGCGGAAGAGATCCTGGAAGAGGCGTTAATCCCCGCCACAAGGCAGGTAGCCGAACAATTTCAGGGAGCGGACTTCAATATCCCCGACGTACTGCTCGCCTCCCGTGCGATCAAGGCCGGCCTTTACGCCTTGAAGCCCTACAAGCGGCAAGCCGCCCGGGGAAAGAGGATCATCATCGGCACGGTGGCCGGCGACATTCACGACATCGGAAAGAACCTGATTGCCCTTTTTCTTGAATTCGCCGGGTATGAGGTAATCGATCTCGGGGTTGACGTCACCGCCCTCAATTTTGTGCAGGCCGTGAAACAGTACAAGCCCGACCTGCTGGCGATGTCCGCCCTGCTCACCACCACCATGGGGGAGATGTCCAACGTCATCGAGATGCTTTACATCCACCGGGTGCGGGACTCCATCAAGATAATCGTGGGGGGCGGGCCTGTCACAAAGGAATTTGCCGTATCCATCGGGGCAGACGCCTATGCCGATACTCCCCACGAAGCCATCAAGGTGGTACACGACCTGTTAAACAACAACAAGAAACTGCTCGACATCGCCAAGCCTTGATATCCGGCCTTACTGGATCATGAATTTCTTCCTGTATTCGTTGGGGCTCAAACCGACGACCTGCTTGAAAACCTTGCAAAAATAGGTGCGATCGCTGTAGCCGACACTTTGTGCAACTTCACTCGTCGTCATATCCCGCTCCTGTAAAAGAAGCTTCGCCTGTTCGATCCGGACATTCCTGATGTGTTCCATCAGGGTGTATCCCTTTTTCTTTTTGAAGAGCCTGCTCAGGTATGTAGGGCTGATATAGCAGGCTTTCGATATCTCTTCAAGGGAAAGGTCGGGAGAGACATAGTTGTTTTGGATGTATGACATGGCCTTTTTAATCACGGCTTCTCCTTCGTCTTCCTTTTGATCGGCAAGCAGGTCGATATAGGAGTTCCCGGTGGACAGGAGCCACAGGAAGACCTTCTCCACCGTGTCGGCTTTCTCGAGTTCATTGAATTTAAGCATCCCGTACCTGAATGATTCCTCGAATTTAATTCCGCACTCCGTGGCCAGCCGGGCCAGCGAGCCGATGAATTCGATGCTTAACCCCTTAATGACCTCGATCTGGCCCTTGCTGCGGGTAAAAAATTCCAGGGCAAGCCTGTCCAGCAACTGCCTGGCCTTTTCGATGTTTGACTGGCGGATCTCGGCAAAAATCTGGCTTTCCAGATCGAAAAAGCGTGCAGCCGAACCCGCGCCTTCATTCTCCCGGGCTTCTCTGCGCTTGTAGTTCTCCACCCAGAGCCAGGAGCCGACTGTACGCAGCTTCTGCTGGTAATCGAAGAGATCGGTGCCAGCCTTCGCCAGGTAACCGGCTATGATAAAGAGCAGGTCTGCGGCCGCCTGCACCTGGGTTGCCGAAACGATCTCCAGCTTATGCGCCGCCTCCAACAGAACCTCGCTGTCCTGCCTGAGGTCCTTTGTCGACTCTTTCATTTCCAGCCAGAAAAGCTCCTCCGGCTCCCACATCAGGACCTGTCCGCAGATCATATTTCCGACATGGATGTTGTTCAAAAGGATCGGGCAGGCCCAGGCGATCAGCCCGGCATGGCACCTGAAAAAATAGGGCTCGTTCCACTTTTTCGCCTGTTTGCCGGCACGGGCGTAAGAACCCCGGCAGCGTTCCATGCCAACCGGATCCGCCTTTACCAGGCGGCAGAATTCGCAGTCTCCTTTATCTGATGTGAGTATACACTCACCGTCAACATCGGTCACGGCAACAAACAGCCTGGTGGCGGAAGAAAAGGAATTTAGCAGCCGCTGCAACAACTGCTTTTCAATAACCCTTTCTATGTTAGCATGCTTACCCGTCCCTTCACCAAAAGTTACGAACAACTCAAACCCCTCCCTTTCCGGCACTCAGGAAGTGTCCTACCTTTTATTATACACTTCCTTTTTCGACAATAAGTGATCATTATTTACCGGAAGATCAGGGGGTTTCCAAAACAGACCTCCACGCCGCCTCCGGCGGCACCAGCAGAGGAACAAAAAAGCGGTTTATCCTTGCTGGCGCAGCGACCTACGGAGGTTGTTACTCGCCCTTGACGAAGGAGCAGCTAACGGCAGCCGAAGCGAAACAGGATGTTGAGCTAGGCGACTCTGCGCCATGGACGGCGTCATAGGAGCCGGTCGGCTGCCGTCTGCGACGAGTCTTAGGGCGAGTTCAACCGGAGTCCGGGAGCAAGCGCAAGGATAAACCGGAGCATATTTTCGGGGCAGAAAAGTGCCCTCAGAAGCACCAAAAAAAACACCCCCCTGGGGTTTGGGGGGAGGGGGGTTGAATTATACAGTAACTGGTGCTTCCGGTATGAGAACGTCTCGGGGTATGATAGGTGCAACAAATTTTGCTGGTGTCTTTTTTTTTATTAATTTTATCCGCAGGATGCGGTTCCGGGTAGTGAACTTTCTTAATAAATTGTGGCTGATATAACCTTGTTAACGTGCACTATTTTAACTTTTCAGCTTCTCGCCACGCACCTTTTCTTTGAAACTACCGGAACAACCCCAGACCAGAAGAGAAAGGGCCAAAAGCCAGGGTACAAATGTCGCCGGGGTCCGCCCTATAAACGCAGCGAGCTTTAGTCCTTTGATGATCATGGTAGCAGATGTATGTACCAGGACGGCCCCGCCCAAAAAGACGATAATTGGGTATTTGTCCATTAAGCCGGCAAGCCGGTTACTTCCCCAGATTAAAACAGGAATGCTTACAGCCAGCCCGAAAATTACCAGCGGTACGCTTCCGTGTGCAGCCCCCGCCACTCCTATAACATTGTCAAAAGACATGGAAAAATCGGCAACGACAATCAAGCACACTGCTTTCCAGAAACTGCTTTCAGCCCTGAGGTTCTTTTGAGATTCGCTGTTTATAAGAAGCTTATAGGTAATCCAGAGCAGAATCACGCCTCCAACCGTATTGCACCAGGGGATTCTTATTAAAAGAGCAACTATTGATGTAGCAGCCACACGCAGGATGACAGCCGCGCCGGTACCTAGAAAGGCCGCCTTTTTTCTCAGATCGGCAGCCAGGTTTCTGATCGCCAAACCGATCACGGCAGCATTATCGCCCGACAGCACCAGGTCGATCAGTACAATATTGAACACGGCTGACAGCGCAGGCCAGGAAAGCCGGCTAATCATTGATGACTCCCTCGCAGATCAATTTATTTCTCCTCACTCGCTGTTCAGAAGTTTCACAAGGGAAACGCACATGGCCACCATGATCAGCATGAAGGGAAACGCCGCCACGATCGAGGCCGTCTGCAGACCGGTCAACCCGCCGGTATACAACAGCACGGCAGCGGCCAGCCCGCTAATAATTCCCCAGATCACCTTGGTCGTATGGCGCGGCTCCAGATTGCCCTTTTCACTGAGCATCCCGGCAGTGAAAACCGCCGCATCGGCGGAATTGATGTAGAACGAGGCAGCGGCAATCACGGTTGCAATGGCGGTCACGGTAAACAGGGGATAGTGCTTCAGCAGCAGGAAGATGGAGGTGGCCACATCTTTCTGGACGGCGGCGGCGAGGCCGGCATGGCGGAAGATCTCAAAATACAGGCCGCTGCCGCCGAAAACCCCGAACCAGATCATGTCAAACACCGTCGGGAAAAACAGAACACCGATCATGAACTCCCTGATGGTGCGGCCCTTGGATATCTTGGCAAAAAAGGGCCCTACGAAAGGTGCCCAGGCTATCCACCACGCCCAGTAGAAGACCGTCCAGCTTCCCACCCAACCGGAGCCCCGCACCGCATCGGTCCAAAAGGACATGGGGATGATGTTCTGAATGTAGGACCCCACCGACTGGGTGAACAACCGCAGGATAAACCTGGCGGGGCCAAATATAAAGAGGAAGACCATCAGGGCGATCCCGATATAGAAACTCGCCTCGGAGAAGATCTTGATGCCGCGGCTGACTCCTCGGATGGCGGAATAGGTGAACAGTAGCGTGGAAAGGACGACGATAATTAACTGCACATTTTTGTTGGCAGGAACTGAAAACACCAAGTTCAAACCGCTGTTGATCTGCAGGGCTCCCAGCCCTATGGAAGTGACCACCCCGCCGATGGTTGCGAAGACTGCGAAGGCGTCGATAACCTTTCCCAATGTTCCCCAGGTTTTTTCCTTGAGCAGGGGGTAGAGGGTCGTGCTGACGGAACAGGGGAGATCATACTTATAGGTGAAGTAGCCTATGGTCAACCCCACTATGGCATAAATAGCCCAGGGGTGCAGACCCCAGTGGAAAAAGGTGTAGCGCATGGCCAGATCCGCCGCTTCCGGCGTGTTGGGCGACCCTAAAGGAGGAGCTATGTAGTGGTAAAGCGGCTCCGCCACACCCCAGAAGAGCACCCCGATACCCATTCCCACACTGAACAGCATGGCGTACCATTCCGGCAGGGAGTACTCTGGCTTGTCCTCCGGGTTTCCTAATTTCCTGCTGCCGAACCGGCCGAATGCCATCCACACGGCAAAAATCACGAACCCCGCGGCGATCAGCAGGTAGCTCCAATCAAAGTAGGTGGTGAAAAAAGCCAGGCATTTATTGAGTGCCTTCTCAAAGCTCCTTGAAGCAACCACCCCCCAGATTACAAAGGGCAGAAGCATCAAAAGGGATATTCCCAACACCTTTTTATCCAAGCTTTTGTTTTTGATATCACCGGGCAGGTCTTCGGGTACCAGAGCCATCATCAACTCTCCTCGCTCTTATTTTATAAGCCGGGTTTCAAATGAACAAACCAGCGTAGGTGTTTACCATCTTTGGCAATTGCAGCCCGGGGACTGTAAAGAGTAAGAAGCGCCCCCGCAGGGGCGGCTTCTCAACACCTGAACACGATCTAACCCTAGGCAAGGAGTTTGTTGCAGAGGGATACGGCATCGTTTGCGGTCTCCGCCCAGCCGTCCGCCCCGATCTCGTCGGCCCAGCCCTGGGTGGTGGGGCCTCCACCGATGATCACCTTGTACTTGTCCCGCAAACCCCTTTCCTTGAGGTAGTCCACCAATTCCTTCTGCTCGCCCATGGTTGTGGTCAAGAGGGCACTGGCTGCGATGATTTGGGCACCGACTTCCTCCGCTTTGTTTGTGAATGCGGCGGCGTCCTGGTCGAAACCGATGTCGTAAACGTCATAACCGGCTGCGGTCATCATGGCCGCTACGATGTTTTTCCCGATGTCATGGATATCCCCTTTTACGGTCCCGATGACGATCTTGCCCTTGCCCTCCTTTGCGTCACCCGCCGCCTTTGCCTTGCTCAGCTCCGGCCCCAGGATATCCAGGCCGGCCTTAAGGGCGTCTGCTCCCATCATGACGTCCGGCAGGAACATCTCTCCGTCGGTCCACAGCCGGCCGATCTCCTCGATTCCTTTAATCAGGCCGTTTTCCACAGCCTCCACCGGGTTGATTTTTTCATCCAGCACCTTCTGGCACAGTTCTTCGACAAGCTCACGGTCGCCTTCAATTACGGCCTCCTTCAGTTCCTCTAAAATCACCGCATTCTCCTCCTTTTATTTTGTGATTTCCCGTTTACGGGCTTCGATGTACTCCTGGAGATGCTTCTGCAGGGCCTCATCAAGGCCGGGATCCTCGTATTCGGCCAGCATCTTCTTCCATACCCGGGCTGCCTGTTGTTCTGTTGTGAGCTTCTCCTTGGACCAGCCCTCATAAGACTGCCTGTCGCTTAAAACCGGCTTCCGCATTTCGGTCTTGTGGTTCCGCTTCGTATGGATCTGGGTCAGGAAGTGGCCACCGGGCCCCACTTTCTTGATCACGTCGAGGGCAAGGGTGTTTTCGTTGACGTCGATGGACCTCTTAAATCTCCTTATCACCCCTGCTATTTCTGCGTCCATGATGAATTTCTCGTAGGACATGCACAGCCAGTACTGCAGGATGCCCGCGGTGTGCAGAATGAAGTTGACACCGGCTGTTACGGGGGACATGAGCATCAGGGCGGATTCATACCCCGCCTGTCCGTCAACGGTCTTGGAGTCGGTTAACCCGCCACCTGCACGGCAAGGTATGCCGTAAAATCTCGCCAGTTGGGCGGTCGAAGCGGTGAGAAGCGCCGCTTCCGCATTGGCGATGGACACCGAACCAGTGCGCATGTCCGTAATCGATGAGGCGCTTCCATACACAACAGGTGTCCCCGGGTTTACCGTCTGGGCCAGGGTTATACCCGCCAGGACCTCGGCGTTCTGAACTGCAAGAGCCCCTGCCAGGGTCGCCGGTCCGGTTGAACCCGCCATGACAAGCGAGGCGATCACCATGGCCTGCTTCCATTTGGCGTATTCCATGAGAGCGCCGGTCTGGCGGGCGTCCAGCTTGAGGGGGCTGATGGTGTTGATCAGGGTAATCACCACCGGCTTCTCCTTGATGGCATCTTTACCGCCGAACACGGGAGCCAGCAGCTCAACGGTGTCCCTGGCACCGTCCGCCCCGTAGCTTGAGCCCATCAGGCACTTGGTGCTGTAGCGGATGTGGGCGTATAGGGCATCCAGGTAGCGGGTCCTGTCGTCCAGATCGTTCGGCTCCACCAGCATCCCGCCGCTCAGGTCCATTTCCTCGCACATGTGGGCGAGCTTGAGGAGGTTCATGTAGTCCTCCCAGGTGGACGGCCTCCTGTTTCCCCCAGCGTCGATTACAAAGGGAGCGCCGTAGCCGGGCACGTAGGCCACGTCGTCTCCGCCGATATGTACGTTGTGTTTGGGGTCGCGTGCGTACAGCGTGAAGTCGTGGGGTGCCTCGGCAACCTTCTTCTCTACGTAGGCCGGGTCGAAGAAAACGCGCCTTCCTTCAACCCTCATCCCCGCCTCTTTCAGAACCTCGACGGCGGGCTCGTACTCGACCTCAATCCCCACCTCCTGCAGCAACTGCAGGGATGTGTTGTGAATCTGCCTGATGTCCTCATCCGTCAAAACTTTCAGCGTTACTTTTGACACTTGGCTCACCCCTTTTGGATTTAAATATAACTTACCCCGCACCACCCATTCTTAAGAGGGCGCTACGGCAATAACCGGTACCCGCTCGCAACAGATGCTGAGCATGACGAACAAAGTGTGGAAAGCCCCCCGTAGCGGTTAATCTTTAAAAATCTTGAACAACGGGTGCTCTTTGTCCCGGATGCGTACCCCCAGTGCCTTCTTCCCGTACGCCATGATGGCATCGGCAGTCGCCACTGCCGGGTAAACCCATCGGGCGTTGCCAATTGGCCCGTACAGCAGGAAGTCCGCTCCGTTAACCACGGGGTAGGTGAAGACCACATCGGCCACTCCCTCGAAGACCGGGGCACCCTTGCTGCGCATCTTCTTCCACAGGTAAACAGAGTTCGACGGGGCACAGCCCGCCGGCAGCCCGAGCTGTTCCTTGACCTGGCGAATGGTTAAAGTGGTCCAGGCCAGGCTGGCCACATCCAGGACGCCTGGGTCAATCAGGAAATTCTCGATGCCCGCCTGTGCGGCCTTCTCCAGCAAACCACCGGGTGCGGTCAGAAGCTGCATGCGCTGCTCCGGCATCAGGGCCATCTTGTCGAAAGCTAAAATAACTGCGCTTTTAATCCCGTATTTGGCGATCGTGTTTAGTTCCTCGTCTGTGCTGTTGGGATCCAGTGAGTTGTAAATGATCCTTTCACCCAATGAAGCATCGGGCTTCAGCATCTCCAGCGCACCGCTTCTGGCTTCAGGAGTAAGGCTGTCAAACAGGATTGGTGACTCCGTCTCGTGCAAAACGAATTCGGCGTGACGGGCCAGGGCTTCTGCAGTATCCCCGATAACATCGATAATGCGCGGGTTGCCGGTTTCGGCCGAGATCTCGGCCTCTTCTGCAAGAAGCGCCCGGGCGGCTTCCCTGTCGAAATCACCCTTCAGGTTGTCTCTGACGATCTTATGGCCCCTGAAGAAGATGCTTCCACAAAGAACCGTGGCCCTTTCCCCGGGCTGCCCACCGATTCTGACACCGGCAATCTGATAGCTCTTTTGCTCAACATTGAATCTGTCCAAACAACATCCCTTCCTTCATAGAAAGTCGGCTATCTAACCATCGCCTCTTCTGTACCTTCCCCTGTCGCAAAATCTTCGCCTGTACAGGCAGTCCGGAGCCTTCGGATTAGGGATTGAATTCCCCGGCTTTCAGCTCCGGAGCATGATCCTGCCGGAGGGCGCGGTAAATGCTGTAGCACATGGCCAGCATGATCAACATGAAGGGGAAGGCAGAGGCAATGGAGGCCGTCTGCAAGGCTTTCAACACAGTGGTGCCGCTGGCCAGGATCAGGATGATGGTGATGGCACCCTGCAAGATACCCCAGAAGCCGCGGAGTTTCTTGTCCGGGTCCATGTTGCCGCCTGAAGTCAGCATGGCCAGCACAAAGGTTGCGGAATCCGCCGCCCCCACAAAGCAGGCTACGATCAGGAGAATGGCTAAGGGAGCGGTAATTGAGTACAGCGGCAACTGCTTCAGGGTGACGAACAGGGCGGTGGTGTAGTCCGTATTGACGGCGGCCTGGATGGCACCATTGGCCAGCTTATCAAGGTGAAAAGCCGCACCGCCGTAAATCGCCAGCCAGATGAAGGAGAAGCCGGTGGGAAGCAGGGTCACCGCCAGCACGAACTCCCGGATGGTACGGCCTTTGGAAACCCTGGCAACAAATTGCCCGACGAACGGAGCCCAGGCAATCCACCATGCCCAGTAGAACACGGTCCAGCCCTTCAGCCAGTCGGGGTTGCCCATCCACAGGGTCTGCCCGATAAAGTTTTGCAGGTAGCCACCAAGGGCATCGGTGAAGTTGTTCAGGATAAAGACCATGCCGCCGAAGATAAAGATAAATACCATGAAGGCGATTGAAAGCCAGACCTTAAAATTGGCAACAGCCTGCATGGCCTTTTTCAAGCCGGAGATCGTGGCCATGGTGAAGATGGCGGTCATTACCGCAATGATCACAGAAATGGTAGCAGGAGTCGCCTTGACTCCCCAGATATACTGGATACCGGTGGCTATCTGGCTGGAGCCGAGGCCCAGACTCGTGGCCACGCCGAAGACTGTGGCAAACACCGACAGAATATCTATGGCCTTGCCGATGGGGCCGTAAATCCGGTCACCAAGCAGCGGGTAGAAAGCGGAACTGATCAGAAAGGGCAACCCTTTGCGGAACTGGAAGTATGCCAGGGCCAGACCGCCAATGGCGAAGATAACCCAGGCGTGGATGCCCCAGTGGAAGAACACGATCCGCATGGCCGTGTGCATGGCTTCGGCAGTGCCGCCTTTGCCAAAGGGAGGCGCCATGTAGTGGAAGATCGGCTCGGCAATCGACCAGAACACGAGACCGATACCCATTCCGCCGCCGAACAGCATGGCAAACCACTGGAAGTTGCTGAACTCGGGCCGGTCGTCGTCTTTCCCCAGCTTAACCTGCCCATAGCGGCTGAAGGCGATCCCGAAGGCGAAGGCTATAAAAATGGCGACCGCCAGCAGGTAAAGCCAGCCGAAATCGGCAGTTAAAAAGTCGAACACGGCATTAACGACTTGACCCATTCCCTCAGGCAGGAACATACCGAAAAGTACGAACAACAGGACGATGATCGAGGAAATGTACAGAACGGTACGATTTGTCGAGCCAGCGCCGCTTGTCATTAATTGCATTACCCCTTTCTTAACCTTTTTTGGGAAAGTTTGAACCATTAAGAAGAACTGCCACCCGAATGCCGATTTCCCTCCCAAAGACGAATCCTCAACAGCTTCACCGGTTCATTCCCACCCCCTGAGGCAGCTTTAACAGTTTGGGCCTGTTCGTTTCGTATCGTTAATTACTCAAATAGGGGTTGGCTTCCCTGTGAATTTTCTTGGTACCCCGTGTGTTAAGCACACCAACAAGTGTGTAAAATATTGACCAAACCGGTCCAGGCGAACTTGAGAGCCACCGATTCTTCGCATTAACCGAATTTAATTCGGACACCCAAGAAAGATATTTTTCTGGCAAATATGGTGAGTTTTTACAGGCAGGAGAAGCGGACGACGCCGCAGGCCGTTTCTGTTATCGCAGGAAGAAGAAGTAGAGGTAGGCGTGGCAGATCAGGATGGAGAGGATCATCAGGGGAAAGGCGACCCTGGTGAAGCCCATGAAGGTGAAGGGGTAACCCTTCTGCCTGGCGATGCCGGAGACGATCACATTTGCCGAGGCGCCGATGAGGGAACCGTTGCCCCCCAGGCACGCCCCGAGGGCCAGCGCCCACCACAGGGGAACCAGCGGCATTCCCGTCATCGCCCCCAGGTCCTTGATCAGGGGAATCATGGCGGCCACAAAGGGAATGTTGTCCACAACGGCGGAGGCCAGGGCGGCAAGCCACAGGACCAGCAGGCCTGTGGCAACCAGGCTGCCCCCGGTAACGTGGAGTGACCAGGTTGCAAGGGCGTGAATCACCCCCACCTTCTCCAGGGCGCCAACGGCAACGAACAGCCCGGCAAAGAAAAAGATGGTGGACCAGTCGACAAACCAGAAGGCCTCCTCCGGGGTGGTATCGGTCAGAAGCAGCATCAGCACAGCCCCCCCGAGAGCTATTGTGGCAGACTCGACGTTAATAAACTGGTGCAGGAGAAAGCCCAGGAAGGTGAGGCCGAGCACCATTAGACCCCTGCGGAGCAGGACGGGGTCGCGGATCTGGCCCTGCAGGTCGAGATCCAGAAGCTCCTTCTTTTTCTCTTCACTCACCCGGAATCTGCGCCCCCACAGCAGCCAGAAAAGAGCGGAAGTTACCAGGAAAATGAGAGCAACAACCGGCCCCAGGTTTTTAATGAAATCCAGAAAGCCGAGCCTGGCTGCGCTTCCGATCATGATGTTCGGAGGGTCTCCGATCAGGGTTGCGGTCCCGCCGATGTTGGAGGCGATGATTTCCGCAAATAAAAAGGGATAGGGTGATACCCCCAGAACCTCGACAATGGAAAAGGTAACGGGAACGATCAGGATCACGGTGGTGATGTTGTCCAGCATGGCAGAGAGGAGGGCGGTGATCACCGACAGGATCAGGAGGATGCGGAAGGGTTCGCCACCTCCCAGTCGCCCCGACCAGACGGCCAGGTATTCAAACAACCCGGACTGCTGGAGGATCCCCACGATGATCATCATTCCGATGAGCAGCCCCAGGGTGTTGAAGTCGATGGCGGCAAAGGCCTCCCGCTGGCTTAAGATACCGAGCAAAATCAGGAGTATGGCGCCGGCAAAGGCCACCACGGTCCTGTGCCCCTTGTTGAAAACGATCAACCCGTAAACGGCAATAAAAACCGTCACAGCCGCAATCAACTGCATCTGCCCGCTCATCTTGGCCGTTCCTTTCTCCTGTTACTGTCCCAGTCCAAAATACCCGCCAGCTTTTAATTATATACCATGACAGCCGAAGATTGGAATCTTTGAGCGGGGTATTTGGAGGCGGACTGCAGCGCAGGCCCGGATCCCCATCCCGAAAGTCACGATCCGTTCATTCTTACTTAATAGACTCTCGAGTCGAGCGGTAGACCGGCGGGTGAATTCGATGTATTTTCAGGGCAGACCATCACGCTGCCTCCGGCGGCACCAACAGAGGAACGAAAAAGCGGTTTATCCTTGCTGGCGCAGCGACCCAGCACTCACCGAAACTCTGTTGCATTATCAGCTTTTGCTTTATAATTCCGAGCATGTTTACCGTCTCCTTCCACCTTAAAGTCATCTAATGGCCATTACGGAAACTACACGCCGGCCCTTCCCACATCTCACATCAGAATTCACCTCTGGGCCGCTTCCGGTTTCGCCTTTCATAAAGAAAGCTCCTTTCCCGCACCGGAAATCATCCGTAATTAATTTCCGGACCAACGCCGCACCCCTCAAAACCATGCAAAATTTGTGCCAGAAATGAAGTAAAAAAGGCTGCCCCAACTCAAGCTTTTGGGGCAGCCCTGCTTGTTTTCTTAAAATGTTACTGTTGGCCTCTGCAAAGATTCTTCCCGCCGGTGCAGGGTGAACCCGGGTGGCCGGTTCGCAAAGCGGTTACCAGCCTCTCCTCCCCCCGGTAATCCCGCTCCACGGTGACCTCCGTCCAGTACTCTCTATCAAGCAGGCCGGCCAGCGCCCGGCCCTGCCCTTCACCGATCTCGCAGGCCAGGAGCCCCCCGGGCTGCAGGAAAGCCGCCGCCTGCGGGATCAGGCGCCTGTACAGATCCAGGCCGTCTTCACCCCCATCGAGGGCGAGGCGGGGTTCCCGGCGCACATCCACAGGGAGTCTTTCCAGCTCCCGCCGGGGAATGTAAGGGAGGTTGGCGGCAACCACGGCGCCTGTTCCACCCCCTCTTTTTTCAAGGACGGGCTCCAGCAGGTCGCCTTCCACGAACTCGATCCTTTCCGCCACGCCGTGCCGGGCGGCATTCGACGCCGCAAGCCTTAAAGCCGCCCCGGAGATATCGGTGGCGAACAGATGCACCCGCGGTTCGTAACAGGCCAGGCTGACGGCGATCGCCCCGGAGCCGGTTCCGACATCCGCCGCCAGCACCGGCTCCCGGCGCCACTCCTTTAGAAACCCAAGGACCCTCTCCACGAGCAGTTCGGTTTCGGGGCGGGGAATCAACACCTCCGGCCCGACAGAAAAGGAAAGGGACATGAACTCCCTTTCCCCGGTGAGGTAGGCGACGGGCATCCCCGCCGCCCGCAGTTCGACGGATTTCCAAAAGCTATGAATAACGGCGTCGGGAACCTCCCTTTCGGGAGCAATCAACAGTTCGGTGCGGGGCCTTCCCCATGCGTGGGCAAGCAGGACCTCGGCCTCCAGCCTGGGCGCCTCGATCCCGGCCTCCCGCAGGGCCTTCGTTCCCTTCCGCAGCAACTCTCCCCCTGTCATTCAGGCACCGGCTTCCTCCCCGGCGGGCAATTCCCGCTGGAGCTGTTCGGCGCGCTGGGCGGTGATCAGGGCGGTGATCACCTCATCCAGGTCCCCTTCCAGGATGTCGGAAAGCCTGTACAGGGTGAGGCCGATCCGGTGATCGGTCAGGCGCCCCTGGGGGAAGTTGTAGGTCCTGATCCGCTCGCTGCGGTCCCCGCTCCCGATCATCGACCTGCGCATCGAGGAGATCTCCCCGTGCTGCTCCCGCTGGGCACGGTCCAGCAAACGGGCGCGCAGGACCCGCATCGCCTTCTCCTTGTTTTTATGCTGCGACTTCTCGTCCTGGCAGGAGACCACAATTCCCGTTGGAATATGGGTGATCCTCACCGCAGACTGGGTGGTGTTCACCGACTGCCCCCCCGGCCCGCTGGAACAAAAAATGTCAATCCGGATATCCTGCGGGTCGATCTGGACATCCACCTCTTCCGCCTCGGGGAGCACGGCAACCGTCGCCGCCGAGGTATGGATCCTGCCCCCCGACTCCGTGACCGGGATCCTCTGCACCCTGTGTACGCCGCTCTCATACTTCAGCTTGCTGTAAACCGATTCCCCGTTCACCTGAAAGATGATCTCCTTGAAGCCCCCCATGTCGGTGGGGTGGCTGCTGAGGACCTCCACCTTCCAGCCCTGCCGCTCGGCGTAGCGGCTGTACATCCGGAAGAGATCCCCGGCGAAGAGGGCCGCCTCCTCTCCACCCGTCCCGCTGCGGATCTCCACGATGACGTTCTTCCGGTCCCTGGGGTCCCGGGGCAGGAGCAGGATCTTCAGTTCCTCCTCGAGCTTCTCCTTCTTTTCCTCGAGCTCTTCAAGCTCCGCCTCTGCCAGATCCCGCATCTCCGGGTCCCTCTCCTCCTCCAGGAGGGACCGGGTGTCCTCGAGTTCCTTGCACACCCGCTTGTAATCGCGGTAGGCCGTCACCACCTCGGTGAGGTCCGCGTGGGCTTTTGCATATTTGCGCCATGTATCCATATCGGCAAGCACCGCCGGATCGCTCAACTTTTGCTCAAGATCAACGTAACGGGCCTCAAGGCCTTCAAGTTTTTCCAGCATCACACATCACCACACTCAACTGAACTTGATACTTACTTTCGGGTTCAGGCTCTCCGTGCTGCTTACAGGCGGCACGAGAACTCTTTCGAAAGCGGTGATCGCCACCTCGATCATCCCTTCATCCGGTTCACCGGTGGTGAGCTTCTGCAGCCAGAGGCCGGGCGCGATCAGCCAGCCAACCCTTTCCCGGTGGCGACGGGAGTAGCGGATAAACTCGTAGCCCAGCCCGGCGACCAGCGGCAGGAGCAGCAGGCGGGCGCCGAACTTCCACCACCACGGGCCATTGCCCAGCAGGGCAAAGACAAAGATGCTGATGACCAGCACGGCCAGCAAAAAGGAGGTGCCGCAGCTCGGGTGCATCGTGGAGCGTTTGGCCACCTCCGCCACGGTGAGCTGCGCTCCCTCCTCGTAGGTGTTGATCACCTTATGTTCCGCCCCATGATATTGAAAAACCCGCCTGATGTCCTCAAAACAGCGGATTCCCAAAAGGTACGCCAGGAAGATGCCCAGCCTGGTGATCCCCTCGACAAGGTTTTGTCCCCAGGTCCCCGTCCAGCCTCTGGTCATATGCCCCAGCCAGGTGGGGATCACGACAAAAAGCACGATACCGAACATCAAGGCCAGGGCCACGGTGAGGCCGATCGCCAGGGAGCTGAGGCCGGCCTCTTCTTCCCCCTCGCCGGAAACCAGGGCCGCCGAAAGGTTGAGGGCCCGGATCCCCAGCACCATCGACTCTATCAACACCACAGTACCTCTTATCAGAGGCCACTTTAAAACAGGATATCTGTCCGTCCATGGATCCAGGTCCTTTTCATCTACCACGATCTCCCCCCCGGCACGCACTGCGGTGGCTACCGACCGGGGACCACGCATCATAACTCCCTCGATAACCGCCTGGCCGCCGTATTGAAAAGGAGCATCACTGCCCTTCCGAGGCACTCTCCAGCCCCCCTTTTGGCGCGAAAAAAGAGCAGCCCGGCAGCCGCCCTTTCTAGCGCCCGTACTTCTTCCGGAACCTCTCGACCCTGCCGCCCTTTTCCACCACCCGGGCTCTGGTTCCGGTGTAAAAGGGATGGCAGTTCGAGCAAACCTCCACTCTCATGTTCGGCACAGTAGAGCCGACCTCGAACCTGGCGCCGCAGGCACAGGTGATGACGGCCCTGGAGTATTTCGGATGAATGCCCTCTTTCATCATTTTCACCTCCAGTGTAACGGTGATTATTATAGCATACCCCCCACCCCTTGGCAAACCCTTTCCCCGTCGTGGTGAGCAGGCCGGAGGCCTGAGGGCCTCGTACCTGCCATTTAATGGCACATCCCCGGTTCCTCTTTTCCGTATAAAGGAACGGCAATCAGAAAATACTACTATCGATTTAAATAAATTTTTGGAGGTGTCTTAATTAATGCCGCTTCAATCGGTTCAACAAAATCTCAATCAAATCATGCAGATCTGCAACCAGCTAAGCCAAAGCGAACGCAATACCGCCCAGCAACTCCAGCGCTGTGTTCAGTTGGCCCAGCAAATTTCCAGCCAGATGAACCAGCTTACAGCCGGCACCCAAATCGCAGGACCGGGGTATAATGTGGGCGCTGCCGCCGGCGGGTTCAATGTAAATCCGGTCGGGGGCACCTTCACCCCCGGGGTGGCAGGAGGAGGCCAGTTCGGCCCGGCACCCGGTTTCAGCGGAGGGCAATTGAGCACCAACGTCGGGTTTGAAACCGCACGGGAATTCGGAGGCCCCCAGGCTCCACACCCGGTCTTCAACACCAACAAAGACCGGGGTGAATAAATAAATCAAAAAGGTCGATTTAAAAAGGGGCCGTCCCAAAAGAGCAATTTCAATGGGGACGGCCCCTTTTTCATTGTGAGTGCGGTGGGCTGTAATCTTAGCAGAGAAAAATATGCTATTATTGGACCTGGTATTTGGTAATATATATGATGAGAACAGTTGCTCGAAGGATGTTTGGCGTGAACGACCTGGATAACTTGAGGCAAAAATAAAAAACTTCTCAAATGAGCAGTACGGCATCAAAAACCTCGGAATATTCAGCTCCTATGTTCGTGGGGTTAAAAACTGTTAAGCAATTTACAGCATAATATCTACATGAAACTCAGCGAGTGGGCGAGAAAACAAGGAATTAACTACAAGACCGCGTGGAAATGGTACAAAGAAGGGAAGCTGCCGGTTACTGCCGAGCATCCCTTGGAAAGGAGCGTAAAGCATTGGCTAGAGAATATGTCAAACAGGAAATTCTTAAACAACTTGATCGCTTGCCATATGAGGTTCAACGGCAGGTTCTGAATTATGTAAGGACGTTAGCCTCTTTTCCAAAAGGTGTACCAGGCAAGCAACTTGTCCGCTTTGCCGGAACACTATCGGAAGAAGACGCGCGAGTAATGAGCCAGGCGATAGAAATAGGTTGCGAGCAGGTGGACACTGATGAATGGTAAGTTCTTGCTGGACACTAATATAGTAATTGCATTGTTCAGTGGGGACACTGCTGTTCAGGATAAAGTGGCATCTGCGAATGAGATTATTGTGCCTGCAATTGTTTTAGGAGAACTTTACTTTGGTGCCCGAAAATCAAGCCGGGTACAAGAAAATTTAGATTGTATTAACAATTTCGCTGCAAGTTGCGCTATACTGAGTTGTGACTCACGAACAGCTTGGGAATACGGACTGATAAAGAACCAACTGCGTGAAAAAGGCCACCCGATACCGGAAAATGATATTTGGATCGCTGCTCTTGCCAGGCAGTATAAACTAATATTGGTAACGCGGGATAAACACTTCGATGAAGTCGAGGATATTGAATTACAGAACTGGTAACTGCAAGCTTTAAGGAGAAATAAAGCTGAAAGGTTACCTCCAGCCGGGATAAAGGAAACGGACCGAAGAGTTCGCTATTTTTCGTTCTCCTGATGGTGCCGTACGAACGGATTGAAGGTCTAACGGGCTGCAGGAGTAAACTACCGGCTCAGGTACGGCAACGGGTCGACGGCCCTGTTGTTCCGCCTCACCTCAAAATGGAGATGGGGGCCTGTTGCCCTCCCGGAAGAGCCGACCCGGGCGACGGCCTGTCCCTTATCCACCGGTTCGCCCACCTTCACCAGGGATTCCTCGATGTGAGCGTACAGGGTTTGTTCCCCGCGGCCGTGATCCAGGATTACGGTGTAACCGTAAAAAGGCCTGTGCCCTACAAAAACCACCTCGCCCCGCTCGGCCGCCCTGATCAGATCCCCGTAGTCCCCTGCAATATCGAGGCCGTGGTGAAATTCCCCCGATCGGGCACCGAAAAAGGAGGTGATCGCGCCCAACAGCGGCCAGACAAGAGTGCTTCCCAGGCCCCTTGCCGCCCACCGCACCCCCTCGGAGCTTTGGGCTAAAACGGCGGCGTCCCCCGGTATGACCAGTTCCGTGCCCACGGCCAGGGCAGCCGGATCGGAGATCCGGTTGGCGGAAGCCAGACGCGCCACACTGACATGGTAGCGGCGCGACAGCGACCACAATGTCTCTCCAGGCGCCACCCTATGGATAAACCCCTCCGCTGAGGGGACCACCAGGTACTGCCCGGGGTACAGCGCCGCGTCCTCTCGAATCCCGTTGGCGGCAGCGATGGTGGCAGGCTCAACACCCCAGCGCCGGGCCAAACCCCAGAGGGTATCCCCGGAGCGCACCTCATAATAAAGCCGGCGGTGTTCCCGGACGGCAGGTTTAGGCGCCGTCAGTTTTTTCATAAGCCAGTAAGGCTCAAAGCCGTCCTCCGGAAAATAACCGGCGGCCGGTGTAACAGGAAACAAGAAACACCCGGCCAGAAACAGCGCAACAACACCCAGTGCTATTCTTTTCCTCAACTGTATTCACCTCACAAAATGCCGGCCATACTGCTATTTTTTCCGTTCCTCCTGCAATTAATTCCAATTCATCCAAAAAATAAAGCCTGCTCGAAAGGAGCAGGGGCTTGAGATCGAACACGGATGACTACCCTATTACTGTTAGGGTATTAGATTATTAAGGATTATCATAATCTATCTCACCAGGCAAAGGAGGATCAGTAATAATATTCTGCTACTAATCTTCTATGGCAATTTGTCGCCTTATCTTCAGTACATAAAAAGCAGATATTAGCGTTTTCTTTGCCGTTATATATTTTTGGTCTGCGCTTTTCCAATATTTCCCTAAAAAGCTTTTCATACTCCTCCCATGTAATCCTTTTCTCTTTATAAGCTTTCAGAATACTAACCGTTGGTGCAAGATCCAAATTGTGCTCATATTCAATCCCAACCAGCTCGAGAATATACTTCAGGTCTTCCTTTTTAGAAAAACCCGCCAGTTGTGAAGTATTATTTAGTCTAACATCAATGACCTTCTTGACATGGTTGTGCTTTAACTGTTCAATAAAGTCCCTTAGCGTCTTTTTTGTATAACCTATTGTATAAATAATCACGCTTATCACCAACTTCAAAACAAATTTAACTGTTTGTATTCATGATTAGTTCCCTCGTTTTTCCCTATTTCATAAACACGGATCCCATGCTCTTTCAAAATATTACCGACCAAAGTACGATGGCAATAGCGACTATCCTTGCAGAAACAAGCCAGCGCAATTATTTTGCCTCTCTTCACCAGTTGCCATAATTTCCGTAAAGCATACATCTTCTCTGGCATTGCAAGTTCTCTAAGAAACTCCTGGCGGTAGAGAGGCCACCATTCTTTGGGGTCTTTTAAACGCCACTCATTATAATATTGAGCGAACAGAGTTTTTTCAGGTGCCAGGGCTCGCACACGGATTGTGCCCGGTATGTCCTTACCAGCTCTAGTAATCAGCCATATCTCATCACAATTAACATTCACCAAAGAAGACACGTCAGAAGTTATAACATAACCCTCATTTTCTGTTTGCACAACACATATCTCCAATCGAAAAAAGTTCGTACAAACCAATTATATCATAAAAATTACCAGATGGTATTATGCTATTACCATACATATAAATCTACCATCATCCTATCATCATTGCAGGAACAACCTGGATTATGTTGAATAACTCGATTTATATTTTGAGACACACGATCACGCCGCCTCCGGCGGCACCAGCAGAGAAACGAAAAAGCGGTTTATCCTTGCTGGCGTAGCGACCTACGGAGGTTGTTACTCGCCCTTGACGAAGGAGCAGCTAACGGCAGCCGAAGCGAAACAGGAATTTGATAGGCGACTATGCGCCATGGACGGCGTCATAGGAGCCGGTCGGCTGCCGTCT
>DULK01000012.1 GCA_012840385.1 Syntrophomonadaceae bacterium | reverse complement strand
TAGCCTCGGAGACCAGGGAAGTAGTGAACACCTCGGAGGAAGTTGACAGGCAGGTAGTGGCGCAGCTGGAGAATGTAGAAAACACGGTCAAGGCCTTTGACAACATTCTTGATTCGGTAATTGCAATAACGCCGGTGATCGAAGAAACATACCGTCATATGGACAACACCGTCAAGGCGAAAGAAGTGGTGCTCGACCGGGTCCAGAGCGTCAGCGCCGTAGCGGAGGAGGCTTCGGCTTCGGCCCAGCAGATTTCGGCCTCGGCGGAGGAACTCTCGGCGTCCACCGAAGAGATAGCCGCCTCTGCCCAGGAGTTGTTAAATATCAGTAAGCAACTGGAGGAGCATGTCGGAAGTTTCAAGTTATGAGATCGGGCATTTAAAACCTTTTCAACCGGAGCGGATACAGCGGCGGTGGCACGTGCAGCAGCTAATTTATCTGAGGACAGGGCAAAAGTGGGGATTAAAACGGTTTTACTGAGTATAATACTAGTGAGGCGTACCGGGAGGAGGGTGTAATGGTTAAAGAAAGAATAGTGCCTTGTACTAAGAAAAAAAGAGGGGTAGTACTGCCTGTTTGCCTGATCTGCGAACAGACGCCTCCGGACGGAATCGCCGGGGGAATCCTGGTTTCCGGTCGCTTTCTTTGTGCTGCTTGCGAAGACGAGATCGTGCACACCCGGGTCGGTGACAGCCGGTATTCCCACTTAAAGGATAAGGTCAAGCGGATCTGGGCGCGAGTGAAATGAAACAATACAAAATATGGATTAAAAAGGCTTCTTGCAACAAGGAGCCTTTTTCTTATATGCAAGGAAAAGTGTGTTAAAATAGAAACAAAAATGCGTGTAGGCACGCAGCTTTTGTGGGGTCGGTAGTTTGGCTGGCAATGCTTTTCCTCCTCTTGCGGCGGGTCTGCTCGCCCACGCAGAGCACAATTACCTGGGCTTTCACGTACCCGGCCACAGGCAGGGGCGGGGAGCGTGGCCGGCCTGGCGGTCGCTGCTCGGGGAGGCCGTGTTTGCCCTGGATCTCACGGAACTGCCGGGCCTGGACAACCTGCAGGACCCGCAGGGAGTGATCCGGGAGGCGGCTGCTGCGGCGGCGGCTTGCTTTGGTGCGGACGAGACCTATTTTCTGGTGAACGGTGCGACGGCGGGAATACTGGCGGTTTTTCTGGCCACCTGCCGGCCCGGGGATAGGGTTCTGCTGCCCCGGAACTGTCACCAGTCGGTGATCCACGGCTTGATCCTGAGCGGGGCAAAACCGGCTTACCTGCCGGTTTACGGTGATCCCGAATTAGGCCTGCCCGGGATGGTGAAAACGGAAGACCTGCGCCGGGTATGGGATGCCGCCTCCGGAGAGGTGCGCCTGGTCGTCCTGCTGCACCCCAGTTATTACGGCCTTGCGGGGGAACTGGAGAAGCAGGTGGAGTTTGCCCATGGCCGGGGATGTGCCGTCCTGGTTGACGAAGCCCACGGTGCGCATTTTCATACAGGCGATCGTTTTCCTCCCCCCGCCCTGCGGTGCGGGGCGGATTTTGTGGTGCAGGGAGCCCACAAGGTCCTGGGGGCGTTTACCCAGGCCGCCTTTCTGCACCGCCGGGGGCGGGGCGGGGATGCCGGGAAGCTTAGAGATGCCCTGAGGATCGTTCAGACGAGCAGCCCCTCCTACCTGCTGATGGCGTCCCTGGACGTGGCGCGGCAGCAGTGCCAGGAAGAGGGGCCGGCATGGGAGGATACCGCCCGGCTGGGGATGAGGCTCCGGGATGAAATCAACCGGATTCCGGGCCTCCTGGCTCCGGGCAGGGAACTGCTGAGAGTGCCGGGGGTAACCGCCTTCGACCCGGCGCGCCTGATCGTCAACGCCGGCAAACTCGGCATCACCGGTTTTGCCGCCGCCGAATGGCTGCGCCGCCGGCGGCAGATACTCGTGGAAATGGCCGATTTTCAAAATATGCTCTTTATCCTGGGCCCTGCCGATCTCCCACTGGCGGAGGAACTGCTGGCCGGGCTGGCCGCACTGGCGGCCGCCTTTGCCGGTTGCGACGGGGGGCGCTCCCGTTCATACCCGGACCCGCTTGCCCTCCCGATTCCCCGCCAGGTTCTGACGCCGCGCCAGGCGTTTTTTAGCCCTTGCGAAGCGGTGAGATGGGATGCGGCTGAGGGAAGGGTTGCCGCCGAGGTCGTTGCTCCTTACCCGCCGGGGGTCCCGGTGATCTGCCCCGGGGAGGAGGTCACGCCTGAGGCGATTGCCTTCCTGGCGGACTGGGAGAGGGCCGGAGGGGCCTGGCCGGGACGGTCCCGGGGTATGATTAAAGTGGTGGCGGGGAGTTGAGGAATTGAGGCAGCCGGGCAAGTTGATCACCTTTGAGGGGCCCGACGGGGCCGGTAAGACGACACAGGTGAATTTAACGGCAGCCGCCCTCCGGGAGGAGGGTTACGATGTACTCGTTACCCGCGAACCCGGTGGGACGAGGCTTTCGGAAGCAATCCGCGGCATCCTGCTGGACCCGGCCTTCAAGGAAATGACGCCGTTCGCCGAGGCTCTGCTGTACGCCGCCTCCCGCGCTCAGTTGGTGGGCGAGGTGGTGCTGCCCGCCCTCGGTTCGGGCAGGGTTGTGCTGTGCGACCGTTTTGTGGATTCCAGCCTGGCCTACCAGGGCTACGGACGCGGGCTAGACCTGGAAATGCTGCGGAGGATCAATGCGCCTGCTTTGAGGGGGATCGGTGCCTTTTTGACCATCCTGCTCGACCTGGAGCCCGGGGAGGGGCTGCGGCGCGCTGCGAAGCCCGAAAAAATGGACAGGCTGGAGCAGGAGGACCTGTCCTTTCACCGGCGGGTCAGGGACGGTTACCTGGCCCTGGCCAACCAGAACCCGGAGCGGATCAAGGTGGTCCGGGCGGAGGGGGACCCTGCCGGGGTCCAGGCCGGTGTCATGGCTTACGTAAGCGGCTTTCTGCGCGGGAGGCTGCAGGGGGCTCCCTTTGAAATAGAGGTTCGGGGGTGATCCTGTTGAGGTGTGACTCCGGGGAGGAACCGGCATTAAAGCAGCTCAAACAGGACTTAAAAAACGGGCGGGTCGCCCACGCCTATCTCTTTACAGGCCGGGCAGCGGAGCGGAAAAGGGCGGCGATAGATTACTTTGTTCAGGCACTGCTCTGTGAGTCCGGGAGCGGGGCGCCGTGCGGCGTTTGCTCTTCCTGCACCTCCTGGGAGCGCCGGGCGCACCCGGATTTTCATGCACTGGGGCCCGACGGGAACTCCATTAAGCTGGAACAACTCCGGGCGTGGCGGCCCTTCTTCAATTACCACCCACACGTGGGCAGGCACCAGGTATTCCTGATCGAGAGGCCGGAACTGCTGACGGCGGAGGCCGCCAACAGCCTCTTAAAAAGCCTGGAGGAGCCCCTGACGGATACGGTTTTCTTGCTGGTGGCAGAGGATGAAAGGGCGCTTCTGCCGACCATCGTTTCCCGCTGCCGGGTGGTCTTTTTCCGGCAGGAGGAGGACGCCGGGAATGATTCCCTTCTTTCGGATAACAGTGCAAAGGGGGAGGCCATTGCCCGGCTGCTCAGAGAGGGGAGTGAGTCGGAACTGCTGCGAACGGTGCGCCTCTGGAAGCCGGATCGTGCCGGGGCACGGGATCTCCTGGCCTTTCTCCTGGCGGATCTGGAAAGGTCATACCGGACCGAGCGGAGCCGGATGGCGGCGGGGATGGACGGTGCGGCAGGAATAAAAATTTTGGAAAGTTTGGGGATAATACTAAGGGGCTTGCGCCTGCTTGACGAGAATGTAAACGTCCAGCTGCTGCTTGCCCTTACCCTGCGCAAGGTGCAGGGGCGGCTCCGAAAAACCGCACTGCGCCACAGAGTTTATGATCAAGATTCCAGGAAGTGAGGATATGCGGATATGGAAGCCGAACAAGAGTACAGAGAGGAAGGGCGGATAGAGCAGCCCCCGGAAACTTCCGGTGTAGAAAAGGTGCCGGTGGTGGGCGTCAGGTTCCGGAAGGCCGGAAAGATCTACTACTTCAAACCCGGCTCCGTAGAACTGCAGAAGGGGGACGACGTGATCGTGGAAACCGCCAGGGGGATCGAGTTTGGCACCGTGGTGGTGGGGCCGCGCCTGGTTTCCCTGCAGGAAACGGTGGCCCCCCTGCGCGAGGTGATCCGGAAAGCGACTCCGGAAGACCGGGTCAGGATGGAGGAGAACAGGGAGCGTGCCCGGGAGGCCTTCAAGATCTGCGAGCAGAAGATCGCCGAACACGGGCTGCCGATGAAGCTGATCGATGTGGAATTCACCTTTGACGTGGGCAAGATTTTGTTCTATTTCACCGCCGAGGGCAGGGTGGATTTCCGGGAGCTGGTCAAGGACCTGGCCGCCATCTTTAGGACCAGGATCGAACTGCGCCAGATCGGGGTGCGGGACGAGGCCAAGCTGCTTGGAGGGCTCGGCCCCTGCGGCAGGGAGTTGTGCTGCAGCACTTTCCTGGGGGATTTTGAGCCTGTTTCGATCCGGATGGCAAAGGGGCAGAATCTTTCCCTGAACCCCACCAAGATCAGCGGCATCTGCGGGCGCCTGATGTGCTGTCTCAAATACGAAGAAGACGCCTACAGGTCGTGCCCCAGGCAGGAAAGCTGTGCCTGTGCGGCTGATAAGGATTACCTGTTCGAGGAAGAGATTACAGAGGAAAGCCCGGACAACGGTAACTACGATCCGGCGGGCGGGGAAGAGGAGTTTTAGGCATGGGGGAGCTTTACCTCTGCGCCACCCCGCTGGGCAACCTGGAGGACATCACCCTGCGCGCTCTGCGGGTTTTAAGGGAGGCGGACCTGATTGCGGCGGAGGACACCAGGCACACCCGGAAACTTCTGTCCCATTACGGGATTCACACCCCATCCACAAGCTTTTTCGAGCACAACCAGGTTACAAAGATCCCCTATCTTCTTGAGGAGCTCGGAAAGGGGAAGACTGTTGCGCTGGTTACCGACGCCGGGCTCCCCGGACTGGCCGACCCGGGCTACCCACTGGTTCAGGCCGCCCTGGCGCAGGGGCATCGGGTGACGGTGGTGCCGGGGGCTTCGGCAGGCGTGGCCGCCCTGGTAATTTCGGGCTTCCGTCCCCATCCTTTTTATTTCCACGGTTTCCTGCCGCGGGAGAAGGGGGAGAGGCAAGAACTCTTAAAGGAACTGCGGGAAGAGAGCAGAACGGGTGTGTTTTACGAGGTCCCCCACCGCCTGCAGAAATCCCTGCAGGATTTTGTCGAGATCTGGGGGGGCAGCCGGCGGGTCTGTATCGCCCGGGAGCTCACCAAGCAGTTCGAGGAGGTATTGCGCTGCACCTTCAGCGAGGCAGCCGCCCATTTCAGCAAAAACCCCCCGCGGGGAGAATTCACCCTGGTTACCGAGGGGAAGCGGGAGGCGGAGCAGGCCCCGCCGGGTGATCCGCGGGCCCTCCGCGAGGCGGTGGATGCCCTCATCAGAGCGGGCGCGGAACCGACGGCGGCCTTTAAGGCGGTGGGGCGCGCCCTGGGCCTTTCCAGGAGCGAGGTCTACCGGGCGTATCATTTGGCTGCGGAATAAAAAGAACCCCGCGGCGAGTAGCAGCGCGGGGTTATATCCAATAGGTTTCATGTCGAAAATAACCGGGAAATGAATCTCCG
This sequence comes from Syntrophomonadaceae bacterium, assembly GCA_012840385.1. Lineage (GTDB taxonomy): Bacteria > Bacillota > DSM-12270 > Thermacetogeniales > Thermacetogeniaceae > DULK01. The sequence goes on along the minus strand of DULK01000012.1, from coordinate 3,968 downwards.
TTCAGACGGCCTCCCGGGCCATGGCGGCGGCGCACTCCCGGCAGATGTTCTTGCCGCGGAAGTGCTGGACGTCTTCGGCGTTGCCGCAGAAAATGCAGGCCGGTTCGTACTTCTTCAGGATGATCTTCTCCTGGTCCACATAGATTTCCAGGGCGTCCTTTTCGGCGATGCCCAGGGTCCGCCGCAGTTCAATGGGAATTACGACCCTCCCGAGCTCGTCCACCTTTCTTACCACACCCGTTGACTTCAATTCTCTCCCTCCCTATAGTCAAAATTCGACAGGATTCCTTAAGCAGAGCGTACCATCTCTTCCAGTAACAGTCAACCCTTTCTAAGTAAAAAATGTAAAAAATATCTGCAATTTTTTCTGCATTCCGACGGTTATGGCGTAAACGGGTAGTTTTCTGTGGTATAATAATCCCTTGAGAAAATTTCCATATATGAAAGGGGCGGAGCCCGGCGGCCGCAGGGCAGCACCGGGCGTGAATATGAGCGAGAAAATCTTTTACGTGACGACTCCTATTTACTATCCCAGCGATAAACTCCACATCGGCCACGCCTACACCACTGTGGCCGCGGACTGCATTGCCCGTTACAAACGCCTGCGGGGCTACGACGTCTTTTTCCTCACCGGTTCCGACGAACACGGCCAGAAGATCGAGCGCAAGGCCCGGGAAAAGGGCACGAGCCCCAAGGAATACGTGGACAGGATTGTGGCCACATTCAAGGACCTGTGGCAGAGGCTGGAGTGCACCAACAACGATTTTATCAGGACGACCGAGCCGCGCCATGAAAAGGCGGTCCAGGCCATTTTCCAGAAGATCTACGACCGGGGGGACATCTACAAATCCACCTACGAGGGCTGGTACTGCACCCCCTGCGAAACCTTCTGGCTGGAAAGGCAGCTCCAGGAAGGGAACTGCCCGGACTGCGGGCGGCCGGTGGAACTGTTAAAAGAGGAAAGCTACTTCTTCCGCCTCTCCAAATACCAGGACCGGCTCCTGGCCTATATCGAGGAGCACCCGGAATTCATCCAACCGGTCTCGCGCCGCAATGAGATGATCAATTTTATCAAGGGCGGCCTGGAGGACCTCTGCGTTACCCGGACCACCTTCAGCTGGGGGATTCCGGTTCCCTTCGACCCCAGGCATGTGGTCTACGTCTGGTTTGACGCCCTGGTAAATTACCTTTCCGCCCTCGGCTGGCAGGACGGAGACGAAAAATTCGAGCGCTACTGGCCGCATACCGTGCACCTGGTCGGGAAGGACATCGTCCGCTTTCACACGGTGATCTGGCCGATCATCCTGATGGCGGCCGGGATCGAACTCCCCCGCACAGTTTTCGGGCACGGCTGGATGCTCCTGGAGGGCGGAAAAATGTCGAAATCGAAGGGGAACGTGGTGGATCCCCTGGTTCTCATCGACCGCTACGGGGTCGATGCCGTAAGGTACTACCTGCTGCGGGAACTTCCCTACGGCGGCGACGGCTACTACAGCGAGGACAGCCTGATAAACAAGATCAACACCGACCTGGCCAACGACCTGGGGAACCTGATCAGCCGCACCTTTGGCATGCTGGATAAGTACTGGGGCGGGATCGTGCCCGAGCCGGGGCCTGCCCTGGCGCCGGACGGGGAGCTCATCGAAACCGCCTGGGAGGCCAAGTCTGAAGTGGAGCGGCAGTTTGAGCGCTTTGATTTCGCCGGCGCCCTGGCGGCGGTCTGGCAGCTGGTGCACCGGGCGAACCGCTATGTTGACGAAACAACCCCATGGGTCCTGGCCCGGAGCGAGGAGGGCCGGAAGCGCCTGGCGACCGTCCTCTACAACCTGAGCGAGGCCGTAAGAATCCTGACCATCTGGTGCAGCCCCGCCATGCCCGTCTTCCCGCCGAAGGTCTGGGAGCAGTTCGGCATTACGGATCGCCCGGAGCTTCATACCTGGGACAGCACCGAGGGGTGGGGCAAGCTACCCCCCGGCCTCAGGATCAAGAGGGGGGCGGCAATTTTCCCGCGCATCCAGGAGGAGAGGGCCGGAGAGCGGGTGGCGGTAGAAACAGGCGGGAAAGATGAGGCGCCGAAAAGCCCGTTACAGGAGGTCAAGGCATCCCCCCATGCGGAAAGCGTCCCCTGCCTGGAGAAGCAGGGTGCCAGGCCGGAAATCACCATCGATGATTTCGCCAGGCTGGACCTGAGGGTGGCCGAGGTGCTGGTGGCGGAAAGGATCAAGGGAGCGGACCGGCTCTTGAAGCTCGAGGTTGACCTGGGAGGGGAACGGCGGACGGTTGTGGCCGGTATCGCCCAGTATTACACCCCGGAGGAACTGGTCGGGAAGAAGGTTGTGCTGGTGGCCAACCTGGCTCCCGCCAAACTGCGGGGAGTTACTTCCCACGGCATGATCCTGGCGGCAAAGGTGGAGGACAGGCTGGGCGTCCTGACGGTGGAAAGGGATATCCCGGCGGGAACCCCGGTGCGGTAGACAAGTAGACAAGGGGACGGTTCTCTTGTCTATAAGAAATGTTTCTCCGGTTGGACGATAACACCGCATAGACAAGGGGACGGTTCTCTTGTCTGTAAGATATGTTTTACCGGTCGGGCGATGCCTCACGGCGTGATGAGAGCCAGGTGTTTTCGCAATAATAGATTTGCGGTGAGGCAAAACGCAATATGCCCGTGCCGTTCCGCTGTTCTATCTGAAATTGAAATCGGGAGTCGACCCGGAACTCGGTGCGGGTTCATTCTGTTTTTATGTAGGGAAAGGGTTGATGGGTTTTGGGAACCTGCAGATATGAGATGATAGACAGCCACGCCCATCTGGACGACCCGCGCTTTGATCCGGACCGGGCGGAGGTGCTCGCCCGGGCCCGCTCTGCGGGAGTCAAGGCGGTCATCTGTGTGGGGAGCGATTTCGCTTCCTCCCGCCGGGCGGTGACGCTGGCGGAAGAGGAGCCGGGTCTCTACGCCGCAGTAGGTGTGCATCCCCACGAGGCCGCCGGAGTGGTCCCCCGGATGTGGGACGGGCTGCGGCTGCTTGCCGGTACGAACCGGGTGGTTGCCTGGGGAGAGATCGGCCTCGATTTTCATTACAATTTTTCACCTCCTGACGTCCAGGATGCCGTTTTCAGAAAGCAGCTCGAGCTGGCCCTGGAATGTAGCCTTCCGGTGATCGTCCACGACCGGGAGGCTCATAAAGAGACCATGGCAATTTTGAATGAGTTTCCCGGTCTGAACGGGGTTGTCCTGCACTGCTTTTCGGGGGGCATGGAAATGGCGGAGGAATGCCTGGCCCGCGGCTACTACCTGGGGATTGGAGGAACCCTTACATACCCCAAGAACGGCCTTTTAAGGGAGATCATCCGTACCGCTCCCCTGGACAGGCTGCTTCTGGAAACCGACTGCCCCTACCTCGCCCCGCAGCCCTGGCGGGGCAAGCGCAATGAACCCGCTTACTTAACTGCGGTGGTTGAGACTATAGCGGAAATCAAGGGAACCGTCCCAGAGGAGGTGGCTGCGGCCACGTCAGCCAACGCCAGGCGGTTCTTCAACCTTGTTGCCTGACCGTGTCTGCGGCTTTCCTAATCGAAAAATTTCTTTATCATCTGCTTAAACAGGCATTTGCTGAATGTGATGAAAAATGCTTCCATCCCCTCAAAGAGGGCCTGCTGCACCAGCGGAGTGAGGCTTTGGAGCACCCCTTTATCGGCAAAACGTTCCTCTGCCGGACTTTCATGTTTGCTCTCCCAATAGGAGGATGGCATTCCGAACGGGAAGTGTTCTTGGTGCCTCATCTGCTTTCCCTCCATTCTCCACCGTAAATTCAAAACCCTTGCCCTGCCCTGAAAATATATCAAGTTCACCCGCCGGTCTACCGCTCGACTCCCGATTCCAGGCCGGACAGGACAACGGCTCGCTTCGGGACAGCTCTGGGATGCTGCGTAACAAGTTGCTAACTGCTTCTGTCAAACGCCGCGTT
>DULK01000092.1 GCA_012840385.1 Syntrophomonadaceae bacterium | reverse complement strand
TACTTCGGCATCCATGCCTCAGTTCGGCTGCCGTTAGCTGCTCCTTCGTTAAGGGCGAGTAACAACCTCCGTAGGTCGCGGCGCCTGCAAGGATAACCAGAATGTATTTACAAGGCAGGATAAACCGGGACATATTTTGAGGATAGAAGTGAGTATGAAATCCTGTAAAATTAGGGGCTCATCCCTTGGCTTTGGGGACGGCCCCTTGCTTTTTTTAATCCCGGTAACTCTAACGGGTGTGAACAAACCGGAATGCGGATGAAGTGGTATTCTACATTCTGCGTCCCTGACCGCTGGTACCTCCCGGGAACCCGGATCTTTCCTCGAACCCGGTACTCCCCTCAAAGGTATTTCCGGTACCGCGGCCGGTTATTTCTTCGGATGCAGTCCTGCCTTCGATTTCTGTATCTCCGTGAGCAACGGTGCTTTTCCCGGTTCTGCCTGCGGTTCCATCGCTGCCGCCGGCACCGCCGTAAGTCCCGTAACTCCTGCCGGTGCCGTCGTAAGTCCCCGTCCTCTCACCGGTGTCGCGCCCGGTTTCCGCACGGCCCTCCAAACGGGTGCCACCAAGTTCTTTACTGACTTCAAAGGTGGGGCTGCCGTACCCTCCTGCACCTCCTGCCTGACCGCCAAAGTTTCCGGGGGCACCCTGGTAAGCTGCATTGCCGCCGGCACCGGCCCCAAAGGATCCGGCGCCGCCCTGGAAGCCGAAACCGCCTCCCGCACCGGCTCCGCCGAAGGTTCCGGTAGCGCCCTGGTAGCCAAATCCGCCTCCACCGGGGCCTGCTGCGAAGCCGGCGCCGCCTCCGATGCCGGGTGCGAATCCTGTGGCCCCGCCTGCGGTTCCGTGGAATCCAAAACCGATCTGGGATGCGATTTGCTGTGCCTGGGATCTGGCTTCATTAATCATCTTGGAATCCGCAGGAGATGTTCTATACCAGCCCTTCTGGTTCATGTAAGAGAAAACTCTGAAGGCGGCGTCCTGTTCCTGACGCTGTATCTCCATGAAGTCTTTCCTCAGGTCGGTGTTTGAAGATTCCTGGATGGCCGTATTGTAGCTGGCACTTAAAAATTTCTGGCTTGAAAGAACGTCTTCTGCACAGATCTGGTCGCTTAACCTGACATTACCGTACAATGGCATGACTCCCTTCCCGAGCAAGTTATTGCAGCGCTGCTGCCTCGTTGATGTGCCTCATCAAGATATCCAGGTGCCTTTGGTGCATGTCGCGCAGGTTCTCACAGAGGTTCTTCACATTGGGGTCTGTCGTCTGTGCGGCGTAAAAATTGAATTTTTGTATCATCAACTGTTCCTGGCGCATATTGTCTTCGATTAAGCCGACCTCTTTTGTTGTTAATCTTGCCAAATCTGATCACCTCCTTATGCCCCGGATTCAAATTGTAGTATGCGCCCGGCAGTTGCAATTTATGCAAATTAATCCTGTAGTTTCTAGGTCAGCCCGCTAGTCTTTTTCCCCTTGTTGTTCATATAAATGTACAGAGCATTGGAACCAGGGGGGATCGGAGATGCAGGAGTACATCCGCCGCCGGGTCCTTGAGGTAACCGATTATATCCTGGAATCATCCGCCACCGTTCGCCAGACGGCAAAGGTTTTTGGTGTTTCCAAATCGACCATTCATAAGGACGTCACCGAGAGGCTTCCCAGGATAAATCCGCATTTAGCCCTACAGGTTAGAAACATACTGGAACTCAATAAGGCCGAGCGTCACATTCGCGGTGGCGAGGCTACACGGAGAAAGTATCGCGGCGATTAAAACGCGGGTTGCTACATAATCTGAAGAAAAAAAGATGGATTCCGGATATAGTGACAGGATTTTAGAAGATATTGTCGAAATAAATGTAAGATCTTGTTTCTCTTTCCATAGGAGGACAGGCACTACTTAACTCAGAAAGGAATGGCTGGCGCTGATGTTTTGGGCGGAGGATATCGGAATTGACCTGGGTACGGCGAGTGTACTCGTTTATTTAAAAGGAAAGGGGATTGTTCTTCACGAGCCCTCGGTGGTTGCCATTGATAAGAATACCGGAACAATGATCGCCGTCGGTGAAGATGCCCGGCAGATGCTGGGGCGTACACCCGGCAACATTGTGGCGATCCGGCCGCTGCGGGACGGTGTTATTGCCGATTACGACGTTACGGAGAGGATGCTGCGCCATTTTATTCAAAAGGCGGTGGGGCACCGCTTCTTTTTCCGCCCCAGGGTTATGGTCTGTATCCCTTCCGGGGTAACCAGCGTGGAGGAGCGGGCCGTCCGGCAGGCCGCACTCCAGGCGGGGGCGCGCCAGGCATTTTTGATCGAGGAACCGCTGGCGGCAGCCCTCGGCGCCGGGATCAACATCTCCGAGGCCAGCGGGAACATGGTGGTGGATGTGGGAGGCGGTACGACCGATGTCGCCGTCCTCAGCCTGGGTGGAATTGTTTGCACCAAGTCGATCCGGGTGGCGGGAGACAAGTTCGACGAGGCGATTACCAGGTATGTGCGCAAGGAATATAACCTGATGATCGGGGAGCGGACGGCGGAGGAGTTGAAGATAAAGATCGGGACGGCCTACCCCAAGGCGAAGCAGCCGGGAGAAGGTCTGGAGATCCGGGGGCGCGACCTGGTTTCGGGCCTCCCCAAGACCATCAGGGTTACCTCCGAAGAGACGGCGGTGGCTTTGCAGGAACCGGTGGAACAGGTGGTCAGCGCCGTAAAGGAGGTGCTGGAGCGGACGCCGCCTGAACTGTCCGCGGACATCATCAACAAGGGGATTGTCATGACCGGCGGGGGCAGCCTGCTGCACGGACTGGATCTCCTGATCAGCGAGGAAACGGGGCTGGCGGTGCACGTTGCCCAGGACGCCATCTCCTGTGTGGCGTTGGGAACGGGCAAGGCCCTGACCATGCTCCACGCCTTGCAGAACGGCAAGACCCAGATGAAGAGGGTTTTTTAACGGATATGTAAAAGGGGTTTCCTGCACCGGTTGCCGGGACCGTGGCAGGAAATTTTTGTTCAGTACCAGCAGGAATTCGTCGCAAGAGGTAGTATAAGCTAATACTGACAGATGTTTCATGGGAAGGGGGTGAATAAGTGGTCAGAGGGCTCTATACGGCTGCCGCGGGGATGATGGCAAAGCAGGTGCAGATGGACGTGATCTCCCAGAACATGGCCAATGCCGGCACCCCCGGTTACCGCAGGGATGAGGCGGCGCTCAGGTCCTTCCCCCAGATGCTCCTCAACCGCTACGAGAGTCTGCCTGCCGGGCGGGGGCAGGTGGCGGTGGAAATCGGACCCGTGGGGACGGGAAGCGTTGTGGACGGGGTTTATACCTCGTATCGGGAGGGTGTCCTGCAGGAGACCGGGAACCCCCTTGACCTTGCTCTGCACGGCAATGCCTTCTTTGTGGTGCGCGACGGGCAGGGGCGGGAGTTTTATACCCGAAACGGCGGTTTTACCCTTGATGCGGCGGGGCGCCTGGTTACCCTGGCCGGCCTGGCCGTCCTGGGCGAGAGCGGCGGCCAACTGGAAGAGATCTACGTGCCGGCCGGAAAGCTTGAAGTGGCTCCGGAGGGAACCTTACGGGGGGCCGTAACTGCCGCAGGACAGGCGGTTCAGCGGCTGGCCCTGGTGGAGGGGCCGCAACCGGGAGAGGTATGGCAAAAGGTGGGGGATACCCTTTTTCAGAGCAACGCTCCACCGGCCATGGCGCAGGGCTACGAGGTGAGACAGGGTTACCGGGAGGGCTCCAATGTCAATCCCGTGGAGGAGATGGTGAAAATGATTGCGGCCATGCGCGCCTATGAGGCAAATCAGAAGGTGATCCAGGCCACTGACAATACCCTGGAAAAGGCGGCCAACGAGGTAGGAAGGGTTTAACAGAAGGAGGCCGGACTGTTTAGCAGAAGCCTCCCCCGGCACCGAACGACCGAGGTGCCGGAAATATCTTACCCGTTAGCCCGATCTTCGCACTTCCGTCAGGTATTGAGAGCACGGCGGTTATTTCCGCTTTTTTACCAGCTTTTTATCAGCCGTTAAAGGCTAAGAGGAGGCATGAGCATGCTGAGATCCCTTTACACTGCTGCTTCAGGCATGGTAGCGCAGCAGTTCAACATTGATACCATTTCCCACAACCTGGCGAACGTGAATACCACGGGTTTCAAGAAGGTCAGGCCGGAGTTTCAGGACCTGTTGTATTTGACCATCAACCGGCCGGTGGCCCCGGAAACAGGGGCGGGTGGCTCCCCCGTGGGCCTGAGCCTCGGCCTGGGGGTAAGGGCTTCCGGTTCCCAGACCATCTTTGAGCAGGGGAACCTGCAGCCCACCTCAAACCCGCTCGACCTGGCCCTTTCGGGCCCCGGCTTCTTTGTGGTAAAGGGCCCAAACGATGAAGAGCTTTACACCCGGGACGGGAGCTTCAAGCTTGATGCCGATGGAAACCTGGTTACCACCGACGGGTACTACGTGCAGGGGGATGGAGGAGAGATCAACATTCCCTCCGGTGCCACGGATATCAATGTTGCCAAAGACGGCTCCATAAGCTACATGAACCCGGGGGATACCGAGCCCGTATCGGCGGGAAAGCTCACTATTGTCCAATTCATCAACCCTGCCGGCCTCGACAGGATCGGCCGCAACCTTTACCGGGCGACCGCCGCCTCGGGCGAGGCTCAGGCGGTTGACGAAACTACCGGCCGGAGTGTGACGGTGGAGCAGGGTTTCCTGGAGTCCTCCAACGTGCAGGTGGTTGAAGAGATGGTCAACCTGATCACCGCCCAGCGGGCCTATGAATTGAACTCCAAGGCAATCCAGGCCTCGGACGAGATGCTGAACATTGCCAACAACCTCCGCCGCTAGGCCTTATTAACGGGGCAGACCACCACGCCGCCTCCGGCGGCACCAACAGAGTATGAAAATACCCGACGGGTCTACCGGCGAGCGACCTATGGAAGGCCGGGTAACAGGACAGGCGAAGCGAGGATGACAGGTCGGGATGCGAGTACAGAC
>DULK01000001.1 GCA_012840385.1 Syntrophomonadaceae bacterium | reverse complement strand
TGTTAAACCTTCCTCCACAAAGGTTGCATACTTTACTAGTGGCGGCGGCACGCCGTATTTCCAGCGCTTATCCTCCCGTAGTCGCTCACCGCCCCACTCCTTCATGTTAAAGGGCGGATTGGCCAGGCCGTGCCCCGCAGCCGGTTCGCCGCCGACCAGAGCCGGTCGGCGAATTCGAGGTCGGCGTTACCGTTTTTTACCGTGCTTTTCCTTTTCGCCATAACCTTCTCACGCAGGATGAACCGAAAGTTTTACCAAACAGCCGGTTTTTAGAGGTTCAAACCGTAAAGGCGCGTACTGCCGTAACTGCCGTTTCTTGCTTTATTCGCCAATCGCCGCCATTTTTCCTGCCGAAGCTCTTACAGCGTCAACCGTCTCTTCTTCCCCATTTTCTCAGCCGGCGTTCGCACTCGGCGCGGGGCAGGCGGCTTCCCATCGCCCGCATCTTTTCCAGCGCTCGAGCCGCTTTTTGGGGCGTAACGATCCGCTGTCGAACCAGTTCGTCCAGTATCCAAAGCGTCCCGTGCACTGATACTTTCTCTTGTTCCGCGGCTTTCCGCAGGTGCCTGTCACCGGTTAGCAAAACAGCGCCCCTTGCTTTGGCCAGCGCCAGGGCAAAAAGGTCCACGCGCGAGGGCGCGGGATACCGGCTTGCTAATTGAATGACTAGGCGGACCTCGTCGCCGGCAAGTTCCTCCTGCTGCAATCCGAGGGATACCAGGGCTCGTCCATCGGGCACCCGTAATTCGGCAATAACCACATCAGGGGCGATAAACCGGAGCGGCAATTGGAACGCTTCGTGAATAATGCCACCGGCATACAGGTCGATCCAGATGTTCGTGTCAGTCACGTGGATCCGCCGGGAATCCGCCATGCCGCTCGGCCACCTCCCGCCAAAATTCGGCCAGGGATTTGGCAAGCAGTTCGGCGGCACGGGATTCTGAGATCAGATCCTCCGCAAGCGCACGCATCACCAGCCGTTCCATCCGCTTTGGTTCCTCAGGGGGCAGAGCATCGCCGGGTTCTTTCTGGTACCAACCACGGCGGCGAAATTCGCGGAACAAATTCGTGGCGAGCGCTTCCGAAATGATACTTAAATCCTTCGCCCGGTAAATCCAGGCTTGCATACTGAGGCCGTATTTATGCTTTAAAAGGTGCAGTTCATAGAGGCTAAGCGCCTGCCGCCACTCCCCCAATTCGCGGCGCGCCGCCGGTGCGGGGACTAAAAAAGCACCGGCAAACCGGTGCGCCGCTTTCTCTGCACTCGCCCCTTTTTCGTGCCGGAGAATAATGTGCCCTAATTCGTGGGCCAAATTGAAGCGCTGGCGGTCGCCGGGAAGATTACGCCGCATAACAATGACCGGGGTGTTGTCCTCCATCATGAAGGTGCAGGCGTCAAAGCCCTCCGCACCGTCCACCAACCCAACCTTGATCCCTCTATCCTCAAGAAGTTCGGTCAGGTTTTCGATGGGGGCCAAGCCTAACTGCCAGGCCACCCTTAGCTCTTCCGCCACCCGCTCCGCTTCTTCCGGCACGGTAATCCTGGGATTTACGCCCTCCGGTAAAGCAAAGCCGCGTGCGGCGTCGCCGGGCGGGAATAGCGCTTCAATCTCGAGATATCGTTCAAGCCACCCCTGGATTTGGGCAAGGATCGTTTGTTCTTGCTTGCGGCGCAGGGCAGAATTTTTACGGTAAGCCGGCACGGAAAGGTTCACCCTACGCGTCCGGAAAAAATATTCAACCTTGACCCCGAGCGCCTCTGCCAGACGGAGCAGGACACCGGAACTTGGTATGTCTAAGCCCCGTTCGTACTTTGAAATGGCCTGAGGCGACACACCCACACGGTTGGCTAATTCCCGCAAACTCATTCCGGCGGCCCGCCGGGCCAGCCTGAGCCGTTCTCCGATCATCACCTTTTCACCCCTTGGTTTACATTTTATCAAAATTATTGCATTTTGTAAACCGAAGAATAATTGGAAATCAGGGGGAGTCGGAGTCAACCCGATAAATTTTCGGAAATTAACAACTGCTTAACAATATTTAACAGGTAATTATCCGGCCATCAATTAAAACTTAACATGAAGCTGTTAAGATAAATCCAAAATATTTTAATTGGAGGTGTCGCTATGACCAAAACCTTGAAGAGAGTTCCGGCTATCCTCATTGTTTTGCTCCTGTTGTTCAGCATTTCTGTTTTCCCTGCCGGCGCAGCAAGTGCCCCTGCCGTAAAGAATGTGATCCTCTTGATCCCGGACGGCATGAGCGTCGGCGGGACAACTCTGGCCAGGTGGTATAAAGGCGGTACACCCCTGGCCATGGACGAAATGGCCTGCGGCCTGGTGAGAACTTACTCCTCCGACGCGGCCATCGCTGACTCCGCACCTGCTGCAACGGCCTATGCCACAGGTTTTAAATCCCATACGGGCTACGTGGCGGTACTCCCCGATGTGGCCAACATGCCCGGCCTCCAGCCCATCCCCAAGGGTGATGAAAGGAAACCGGTGGCCACCATTCTCGAAGCAGCAAAACTGGCGGGAAAGGCTACGGGACTGGTGGCTACCTGTGAAATACCCCATGCCACTCCGGCGGCCTTTTCCTCCCATTGCCCGGACCGGAGCAACTATGACGACATCCTCGAACAGCAGGTGTATAGCGGAATAGATGTGGTGCTGGGCGGTGGTTCCAAGTTCCTGGAATCCGGGGCCAGAAAGGATAAAGAAGATCTAATTAAGGTTATCAAGGAGTTGGGTTATGACTATGTAACCACGCCGGAAGCCCTGCATAAGTCCAACTCCAGCAAAATATGGGGGATGTTCGCTCCTAAAGACTTGAGTTATGATTTTGACCGTGACCCGGCAAAACAGCCCAGCCTGGCGGAAATGACCAGCAAAGCCATTGAGGTGCTTTCTAAAGATAAGGACGGATTCTTCCTGATGGTGGAAGGGAGCAAAATAGACTGGGCCGCCCATGCCAATGACCCGGTGGGTGTTGTCAGCGACATCCTGGCCTTTGACAACGCCGTAAAGGTGGCGCTGGACTTTGCCAAAAAGGATAAGCAAACCGTTGTCATCGCAGTAACCGACCACGGTAACGGTGGAATCACCATCGGAGACCGGGAAACCAGCAATAATTACGACGAGCTGCCCCTTTCCACCTTCATCGAGCCTTTAAAGAGGGCAAAACTGACCGGTGAAGGCGTCGAGAAAAAATTAAACGCCGATAGGAGCAACATCAAAGAAGTAATGGCAACTTATTACGGCATCACCGACCTGACGGAAGACGAAATCAAGGCAATCAAAGAGGCCAAACCAGGCAAGTTAAATTATGTTGTCGGCCCGATGATCAGCAAGCGGGCCCATATCGGGTGGACCACCAACGGCCACACCGGCGAAGATGTGGTTCTGTACGTGTACTCGCCAATCAACGACCGGCCCACGGGAGTGATTGAAAACACAGACATAGCCAGGTACATGGAACGAATCCTGGTCATGGACCTCCAGGAAACCACCAAAAAGCTCTTCGTACCGGCAAGGACCGCTTTTGAGGCCAGGGGAGCCAGAGTGAAATGGGATGACGGCGATCCCAACAACCCCGTGATTGTGGTTACAAGGGGCAATGATAAATTAAGATTGCCGGTAAACAAAAATCTTGCCGAAATCAACGGTAAGCCGGTTAAAATGAACGGCCTGACCGTTTACAATGGCGTGACCACCTTTGTACCAGAGGAAGCACTTGATTTATTAAATTGAAGCCACTGTAACAGCACGGATTTACGGCAGTAAATCCCTGTTAAGCAGTCCGCGCATTCCCTCCCTCTTGCTTATAGCCCGTCTGCTCCGGCCATGGGGCAGGCGGGCCGCTTCACCTGCCAGAAACACCTCAAGATCCTGTTTTCACCTAATCCTCAGGCGCTACCCCGGGCAGGATTATGGCGAGGTGAGGGTTGCAAATCCCTTTTCATGGTAAAAGCAGATAGAAAATGGCCGCATACTTGACACCCTGGGCTTCTACCTGACCATCCTATCCTAGCGCAGGTTTGAACATTAACCCTTTTTTCTTGATTTTTTGTTGAACAGCTTTAATAGACACATCCCAGGTGCGTCTTTGCTGAAGGCTTCGAAAATCCGTTCCAAGTCTTCTTCACCTCTGGTTGGCACAAGACACTTGAAGACCTCTACCAAGCGTTCGCGGTCCAGTTTAGGTTGGGCCCAAAGCCTGTCATGGTTATCGTTTTTCCGCGCTAAAACCGGAACGTATTCCAGGATTTCCGCGACCACATTGGCGGTAGTGATAAGCAATTCATTATCCTCCACCGCCTGCTGCCAGAGCCGGTGGAGGTCAACACCGAAGCGGTACAGCCGGGCGGTCAAAAGGTCATATACCGAAAGAGCCACCCCGGTGCTGTTGAGCTTCTCGAATATGGCGCAACCCCTACGACCCCTCGGGTAACGACGCAGGAACTACCTCTTAAGCGTGGCTACCTGAAAAGTGCTAAGAATAGATCTTTCCCAGGGCCGCTTTTGCCTCCGCCAGTACTCGTGGCGAAAGCCAAAGCGATGAACGCGACAGCCGCTCCAAAACAGCCTCCGCTTGCGGACGGTTAAGCCGGCCTGTCGCTACTGCCCACAGGACAATCCCGAGCGACCCGTGAACCTCGATTCCCAATGTCTGCGCAAACAACCGGGCAGCGGCGTCGTCGGTTACCAGCCAGTCGGCGCGAATCTGGCGGGCAAGCGCAATCGCCTC
>DULK01000091.1 GCA_012840385.1 Syntrophomonadaceae bacterium | reverse complement strand
TTTTTCGTTTTCGCCACCGCCTTTCCCGAATACGCCCTGGAGGCGTTTGAGCTCTATTCTTTTGACTACATTTTAAAGCCTTTTGATGAGGCAAGGATCCGAAGGACGGTCCGGCGCTTGAGGGATAAAGTTTCCGAAGAATCCTCCCGGAACTCACAGCAACCCCCTGCTATTCTGATCGAGATCGAGAATCAGAAAGTATTCATCGATCCGGAGGAGATCCTCTACGCCGAAAGCCGCAGGCGCAAGGTTCTGATCAAAACAGAAAAGGGCGAGTATCTCGCTGTCGGTGATTTGAACAAGTTGGAACAAAAGCTTAATCCCCGGCTCTTTTTCCGGTGTCATAAAGGCTTTCTGGTCAACCTGAAGAAGATCAAGGCAATAATTCCCTCGGGCCGGTCCTACGACATTATCCTGGATTCCGGAGACAGGGTTTTCTTGAGCAGGGAAAGGGAAAAGGAGTTGCGGGAAAGGTTCGCATTAAAATAGAGATGCATCTTAATTTCTTGAGTTTCCGGCTGAGGATTCCTAACGGTAACCGTTGTAACAACGGTTTATTTTTTTATGTAGACAAAGCCTATTCGTGCATTATATAACCCGTTTGTGCCGCCTTTTGACCCGTTTGGGAAGATCAGGCAGGAGAACAATTTTCCGCGTTAAATGTAATCTGCAATACCAATTTCCGGGAGGTGAGAACATGTTCAAAACAGTTAAAACAAATCTTCTGCGATTTGCTTCGGCGCTGCTCCTGCTCGTAGCGGCGACGGGAGTAAGCACCACTTGCTGGTTCCACTGGTATCAGCCGAAAGTACCGGAAAAGGAATGACTAATATTCGGGATTAATCGCTTCTACCTACGGAACCGATCCCAACTCACAGATAACAGGAAGTCTAACAGACCAACACACTACAGATAGATATCATAGTATTTGGCATTTAAAACCATATAATGCCCAATGGCAAACCTCTTAACTGAGTAGTCACCAAATAGCTGAGCTACAGGAGGTGTTTAAGAGTGACCCCGGACCAACCTATGTTGATCTTTGCAGAGGCATATCAGGTTATCAAGAACCCTTGAGTTGGTTGTCCGTGTCAAGATCTAGTAGGTATCTACAAAGCTTTTCCCGTTGAGAGACCTCAACGCTCAAAATGCTAGCTTCAAGGCAACGGCCTTGACATTTAATCTACAGATTGTTTGTCGAGATAAACTCAACGGCAAGGCAGCTACGGGAAACAGGTAACAGTAATACGCCACCCCGTCGTAAAAACATTTAACACATGTAGGGGCCCGGCTATCAGTATTACCAGGAAACCGGTTAGCAAATAATAGCAGCAAAATCTGGCCGGGCCAGTTCCCGTAAAACATGCTTAATCCACGGCCGATCAGCAAAGGGCCCTTTTAATGCCGGTATAGTCGCCTGCAGCCATTCCCCTATTTCCCCGGCTTTTTGTTTTTCTACTGGTTTTAACTGCGCTATCTCCTTCAGCTTTCCGTGTTCCACCGGCCAGCGTAAAACGTAGTTGCTAAGCTTTCCGTTTGCCTTCGCAGCCAAAATTCGGGCCATCCGGTCTCCACCAACAGTGGTCCACCTGGCTCCCAGGCGTTTCATCCGCCGGGCCACGTTGTGCTGGATCTGTCCTTCGATGGTGCCCAGGCGTTTTGCTCCTGCCGAGGTCGTAATCCCCGCCCAGTTTTCCTCAAGATAATGCATAAGTTTGGTGATCCTCTTTTTCCGGTTACCTCTGCTTTTTTTCGCTGCTTCCGTAAGTATTCCTTGGGTTTCCTGCCAGTTACTCTGGGAAATGGCTGTGGCCACCTTCTGGAAGGTTTCTTCATCGTGCCAGAGAGTTTCGGTTAAATGCTTGCTCAAATGGTATGGGTCTAGGCAGTACTCGGCACCGGGGAAGTATTCTATCCCCTGCTTGGGCCAGTCTGCCCCATCGCCACCTATGTAGATCTTTTGGGTCTGACTTAAATCCCATTTTCCTCCGACCTCGGCATAGCTCTCTTCCCAGGCTGCCTGACTTCCATTTAAGCTGCTTACTACAAGTTTGTTTTTCAAGGCGAAGCAATCCCGGCCAGTTTGCTCTTTCCCTTCATAGGCTACTATGTGCTTGATTTCTCCTCGTTTCTCCCTTGCCCTTTGGAGACGGACCATAACCCCGTCGGCTTCGATGCACAGCTCCAGTGCTACTTCTTTCCCACCAGGTGCTTCCCCATCTTCAAAAACCGCTGCCCTTTTTTCTTCTCCTTCTTGTTGCAGTACTTCGCCTACTTCTTGGGTGACCTGCCAGATGGTCATGGGGCTTAAATCAGGAACAAGGTGGCTCAAAATCTCCGCAGCCCGGGCAAAGGAAAGCTCGGTGATTAGTTTGACAGCCAGTTCTTTTAAGCAGGGGGTGATCCTGGCCCG
Source organism: Syntrophomonadaceae bacterium (assembly GCA_012840385.1). Taxonomy (GTDB): domain Bacteria; phylum Bacillota; class DSM-12270; order Thermacetogeniales; family Thermacetogeniaceae; genus DULK01. Next base: position 1,776 of record DULK01000091.1, on the reverse strand, counting down.
CTCCGGCCAGCCCAGCAGCTCATCTAAAAGGAATTTGGTTTCCCCGGTTTTTTTGTTCCTGTACAGGCGCCTTTTTAAGAGAAATTCCCCAAAGGTGCTGATGGCTGTTTTTGCCCGAAAACCGACCACTTCCCAGATGCTCCGGTCACGTTCATTCATCAGACGGGTATCGATCTTTTCTAAAGCCCAGGTGAAAATCTGGTTACAGACCTTCTGACAAAGTTCATGAACTCCTTTTTCAAGTTCATAAAAGTCTTTGCACTCACCAATTAATTTAACTAATCCGCTGACAAAAAGAAGGACTGCCCCCACTATGTGGCGAATATCTAACACGAGACCTCACACTCCTTTTTGGGGTGTTATTTTGGGCGCGAGGTCTCTCTTCTTTTTCAAACGGCTGATCCCCTTCTAATACCTACTTAAATTTTACACGGACGAGTTGGTTTCTAGCAAAGGTTCTATGATAACTTACAAATCAAATTATACGAGGAGGAATAAAAATGTGTAAGAAATTAAAAAGAATGGCATCTATTGTCTTAAGTGTTCTTTTGTGCTTGATGACTTTTTCCACAATAGCGTTGGCTGAGAGTATTGATGATCCAGAAGATCCAAAACATGGTATCGTAGCTCCTATAAGCCAGGATTATAATGAAATAAACAGCGGTATTGGAAATATATCATCTGACGAAAGAAAAGCAGCCAAGGACAAGTCTGATATGGCACAGAAGGTGATGAAAATAAGAGATAAATCCCTTACTAATCCGAAATCGATAACAAAAAGCGATCGTGACATAGTACAAAAATTCATAGATAAATACTTCAAAGGAACTCCTGTTAGTAACTTTATCTCTACCGTTAGTACTACCGGAGTTTCCACTGACAACGTAACAATTGCAGCAAATCCCGGCGACTATCAAGCAATGAATCTTTGGTTACCTGGTAAAGTTCAGGAAAGAGATTATTGGTGCGCTCCAGCGTCGGGTTACGCTGTTTTACGAGGGAGAGGAATAAGTGTTACCCAATCCGAATTGGCAAGTAAAATGGGAACTACTACAAGCGGTACACTTTTAGGCAATGTCGCACCGGCGCTTAATCAATATAATGGCAGGAACGGGAATTACTTTAGATACGTTTTGCTTGAGGGACCGGGTTACACTGCACCTGGTTGGCCAGTTGAATTTACCAATAGCGCAATATCTACTATTCTGGGAGGTTACGGTGTTATTTATGATGTTCATCAGGTAAAGGGCAGCCAATATTATTTACAAGGGTATGAAACCATGCAAAGTGACCATATTTATCATTATGTTGCAGGAGAAGGGTTTAACAGCTATGATCCTTCAAGAAGAATTTGTTACTACTATGATTCAAATAATCAAAAAATTAATTTGGGGGATAGGCACATGGAAGTTACTTTTTATTGTATGTCAGTATTGTGTAACCGATATTCCGCGTGCCAGAATATTCCATTTCCTATTATTTTATCGATGACAATTAAAACTCACTTATCACGCCCCGGATACCAGGGCAGTGGCTTAAGGTAGACATCCACAGGATCATATCCGGCCCACTTTACCATGTTTAAAGCCTGCTCATTTTGATTACGGGGGAAATAACGTTTCCCGTTGACAATAACCACCACGATAAGGCTTAAGATCTCCATAACAGTCTTGATTGAAGGCCGGTCGGTCTTCTTCTTGCCCGGCAGCAGCACGTATTGCTTGTTCTTTTTCAAACTTTTGCGCACCCGGTACTCCAGGTAGGAAGCAATTAAAA
>DULK01000090.1 GCA_012840385.1 Syntrophomonadaceae bacterium | reverse complement strand
TTTTTCGTTTTCGCCACCGCCTTTCCCGAATACGCCCTGGAGGCGTTTGAGCTCTATTCTTTTGACTACATTTTAAAGCCTTTTGATGAGGCAAGGATCCGAAGGACGGTCCGGCGCTTGAGGGATAGGATTTGCAAAACCCAGAACCGGCGCAAAGAACTTATATCAATTAAATCCACTAAGCACAAATTGGTGATTCACCCGGAAGAAATTCTTTTTATTGAAAGCCGCCAGCACAAAATTCTCATTAAAACGGAGAGAGGAGAACACCTTGTACCAGGTAAATTGTGCGAACTGGAACGGCAGCTTGACCCCCTGATTTTCTTCAGGTGCCACAAGGGATACCTCGTTAATTTAGAAAAGATCAGGGAAATTGTTCCTTCAGGTCAAGCATATGTTATTATTCTGCACTCTGGGGACAGGGTTTTATTAAGCCGGGAGCGAGAGAAAGCTCTGCTAAAAAAGCTCGGGATAGAGTAGACTTTTTTCAGTAGAAAGGATTCCAGGATAAGCGAACGCGCATTATCATAACCGTTAGTTCAACGGTTATTTTTGTTTAAAATCCGTTCATACAGCAAAATCATCCGGTTGTGTAGCGATATGCTCCTTTTGGGAAAACCAGGCAGGAGAATAGCTTTTTGCGTCTAAAGTGATTTGCAATACCAATTTCAGGGAGGTGATGGGCATGTTCAAAGCAGTCAAGACAAATCTCCTGCGGTTTGCTTCGGCGCTGCTCCTGCTCGTGGCGGCGACAGGAGTCAGCGCTACCTGCTGGTTCCACTGGTATCAGCCGAAAATGCCTGAATAGGGATAACTTGGGGTCGTTAAAGAACAGCCCCCACCGGTAGGCCATCAACCAACCATCATAGGGGGTGAGTGCCCTTCCTTTGCAGAGCAAAGGTGAAGTGACATGCAAAAATTAAAGTGTATTCGGTATTAATGCCATATTAAAGCGGGTTGATTTTAAATGTAAATTAACAAAAACTTTACAATTTTACTTGAACCAAACACCCTCTTCAACCGTCATTATATTAGGAGCGTGGCATGAGAGGAGATTTATGCCACGCCTTTTGCAAGAATTTTTTCTAAAGTATGCAGTAAAATGGCTTACTCGATTGTCTATATTATGAGAGAAAAATTATTCTGCCGTTTTATTGATGGAATAAAAAAACAGCCCCCGGTGAACCGGCAGGCCGTCAACCAACTCTTCACCGGAGGCGAGTACCCTTCCTTTGCAGAGCAAAGGTGCAGGCAGATTTATTTTATCCTGACGCTCGACTTTTGTAAAGGAAGGCCGAGAGGAGGGAAAGGCTTAGCTTAACTGGTTTGTACTTCCTTGTCGAGCAGGTATGTAAAGTCAATTAAAAAATACTTAAGAATGAAGGAGGTTTAAAAATCAATGAAGAGGAGAAGCATTGTTATCTTGCTGGTCGTTTCATGTTTATTGGTGACCGCACTTCCGGGGTTGGTGAACGCCGAAAGTGCACTTCCGGTCTCTCAAACTGAGCAAACGGCAAATGAAAAGGTAGAACCACAAGCTACTAGAAACTATTATTTTGAGCTTAATGTTCCGACGTTTGGAACCAGATATGATCCGAGAGATTGGTACATGACTGCCGGAAAGTATTGTGTGGTACAAAGGACCGATACAGTTCGTTGGAACGTTTCTTTCCGGGTAGTCGATGCCAGTACGCTGGGCGCATTGGGAGATTGGATAGCGGTTGGTCGCGGGCAAACCAAGACAATTTACACAAATACCTCCGGCCAAACGCAACATGTGAAGATTGAATATTCAGCGGTAGCTCCTGTTGAATTTACAACGACCGGTTGGTTTAAATTTGGTGAGTTTTAGAATTCAGGGGAGGCTCGCCCTCCCCTTTCTTTGAAAGAGGTAAAGAAATGCTGACGAATATCATCAGGCTGGAACTGAAAAGGATTTTGGGCAAGAAAAAACTATTAGTTCTTGGTATTCTGGGGATCGGCCTGCTCATCACAGGAGTTGTGATCTATCTCGAATATAATACTCCCCAAAGAACATCATTTGAAGCCTTTAGTTTTGCGACCGGCTATATCCTGCCGCTGGCGCTTCCCCTTCTGGCCGGGTTGTCAACAGGAGATATGCTGGCAGAAGACCGTCACCTGGGCCTGGTGCAGCTTTTCATGTCCAGAGGAGTCTTGCCTTACCAGTATATCTCCGGAAAAGCGATCGGCAGCGTCGTGGGGCAAATATGTTTCACCGGAGGATTACTGATTACATTTTTGCTGACCACCTTCCTTCTGTTCCCCGCCGGCCCGATCCTGGAATATGCCGCTGATTTTGCCAAAGCCTTTGCCGCCACCAACCCTATGGTGTACTGTCTTGTATTGCTGCTGATCTATGTTTGTGCCGCTACGGCCTTCAGCGGTATTGCGCTATTGGTTTCTGTTTGGATCGAAAATATCTTCGTGGTTGTTGTCACCCCGACAATTCTCTACTTTGCAGCATTATACTCCCTCTCAATGTCCTTAATTAATCCTTACTGCTATCTTGCGCTGAATGAAGGCGTGTCCTCTTCGCCCTCTTTTACATTTCTGAAGGTGATGGGTTACTGGATAACGATAAGCGTTACAGTACACGTCCTCGCTGTAATGGCCTTCAGCCTGAAGAAAGATCATTCTTGAGGGGTAGGGATTTATGAAGGAAATCCTGAAAATCAGGTCGTTGAAAAAAATCGTTCGCCGCAAGCCTATCTTGAGAGATATCAATTTAACGCTCTCTGAAGGCGAGATCTTGGGGTTAATCGGCCCCAATGGGGCCGGCAAAACTACGCTGCTGAAAATAATCTCCGGAAGCATAACGGCTACGGCCGGATCGGTGCAGTTGGCAGAACCGGAATCGGGAATCGGCGTCCTCCCAGAAACGCCGGCCCTGCTTCCAAGTTTGAGCGGATTTCAAAACCTTCAGCTGCTGGCCTCGATCCGGAGAAAAGCCAGGGAACAGGAAATAAGAGAGGCGATGAAAACGGTCGGATTGGATCCGGCTAACCGAAAAGCCGTAGGCAATTATTCTTTGGGGATGAAGCAGAGATTGATGCTTGCCCAGGCAATCATGGAAAAGCCAAAACTCCTTCTGCTGGACGAGCCCACCAACGGGCTGGATCCGCTGGGCATCATTGATTTACGGCAGCTGCTTTTCAGGCTGGCAAGCCAGGGAGTCGGGATAATCATAGCAAGCCACCTGCTTCATGAAATAGAACTCATGTGTCACCGGGTGGCGATAATCAGCAACGGAAGCATCGTCCGCGAGGTAAATCTCCAAAGCAGCGAACAGCATTTGATCGAAATCAGCGTTAACAGCCGTAGCGACTGGGACAAGTTGGTTCGCTGGGCAGGAAAAGATAACCTGCGGCCACTACCATCCAAGGATTTCCCCAGGGGAATTCTTAACAGCGAACTTCCGGTATCCCGGGTTTTAGCCGAACTGCTGCCCGCGGGCATTGCGATAGAAAGCATTCAGCGTGCTGCTATAAATCTTGAGGCAATCTTTCTAGAATGCTCGCAGCTGAAAGATGGTGTTTACCGGTGATCGGGTTATGGTGGATGGAAACAATAAAACTGGTTTTTCGAAAACGCTGGCTGGCAGTTTTTCCGGCTTTTGCCCTGGTTGCATTTTTAAACATAGATTACTTACTAGGTTATCAGCTAAATTATCAGATACAAAATTATCATCTACACTTGAACATATGGGACGGTGTTATCGGCACTTTTTTCAATTATCTTTACTTTCGGTTTGTCATCCTGCTTCTCTTTGTCTTTCTGGTGACAGACAGCGTAATAGGGGATATCGCATCAAACTGGGTGTGGCTCACACTGAACCGGTGTTCCAACCGCTACCAATGGTGGACGGCAAAGGTGGCCAGCGTATTCACCGCCGGTTTGATTTATACCCTGCTGGGTATGGTGATTGTATTTTTTGTATCATTGCTATCGCTGCCCTATGAAACATCATTTAGCCGGTTCGCAACTAATCCGCCAAGCTTTTTTATAACGCTGGGTACCTACGTAATTCCACCGGGAACCAATCCCTTTGTTTTTTGTGCCAAGCTTGTGCTTTACACAGCTTTTGCAATAAGTATCTTTGCTCTTATTCCGGTAACGTTGTCCCTTATTCTGCGCAAAGCTTATCTAGTGCCAATGATTCCCTTTGGCTGGCTCATCCTATCTCATTTTCTGAATTCCAACCGGACCTATTTTCAAATTGACATAGTCCCCCGGTTGGTATATGGTGCTTACTTTTATTCCCAGGTGGCACGACCTTTATCTTTCTCTATTTCCTTGTTATATCTTTCAATAGTGGGAATAGCGCTGTGGTTTTTGGGAGCCTATATCCTAAGTAGAACTGATTTTTAGGTGAGAAATCACTTGCTAAGAACTGCAGAAATTTTGGGTCAAAGCTCCTGGAAGAAATATGAGTATATAATGGTTAAAACTTAGAAATTACTTCAAGGGAGGAATGCGAGCAGAAACAATTTTTACTTTGGTTTCATTAAGCCTTACTGGCCATGAATTTGCTATATGCAGCATTGGCCTCTCTTATGGGCCTGGTCGTCCTGGCGTTGACGGAAACGGCGTTCAACTTTCTGATTTCCGCAGTTAGCGGAATTCCTATCCGGCAAGCCCTTGAGAATCCCTTGCTAGGCCGTTGATTTATTGGGTAGGCATTGCTACTGTGAAAAAACCTTGAGAGTCGAACCTGGAATGGAATTCTATGTTAATTCGAGTGAGGCAAATGTAAGAGCATGTTCTAGCTATTCAGTTGATTTTAGAAATAACTACTCTGGATCAGTTGTTTCCTATTTCAACAGTTTTGATACCTGGGTACCGCAAATGTGAGTTCAGGCTTCAGGCTGTGAGATAGATACTTCGGCGCAGCGCTTCTTTATCTCTGGAGCACGGGTTGCTTCGCTTTTTCGTTTTTTAATTCGAATTCCGTCTCTGATCTGCACTCAGGGGAATAAAGGATGGGGTGTCCGGTAATATGTTATAATAGCTTCCGAAGGGATTATTTCCCTGGTGCGGCAAGGTGAAATAAAAGTGAACAAAGGGATTGGCATCGACATAATTGAAATTGAGCGGATAAAGGAAGCGCTTGCCAGGCGCCCGCGTTTACGGGAGCGTTTATTTAGCCCGGAGGAGATAGCATATTGCCAGGGAAAGAGATGCCCGGCAGCTTCCTTTGCGGCGCGCTTTGCTGCGAAAGAGGCCGTCCGGAAGGCCTGCAGCGAGGGGTCCGGAGTTGAGATCATGCCCTGGCGGGAGATCGAAATAGTCTCGGAAGGGGGCAGACCATGGGTTCGCCTTTCCGGAAATTCCGCCAGATTAGCGGAGAAAAAAGGTATCGTAAATCTCCTGGTAAGTCTTTCACACTGCAGAACATACGCCTGTGCGGTGGTGCTCGCCGTTGGCGTTCAAAGGAGCGAGGATTTATCTTTAGAGAGGGTGGTTGATGGCCATGAGGCTGGTAAGGGCTGCTGAAATGCGTCAACTCGACCAGGAAGCGATACACCGCTTCGAAATTCCCGGCCTGATCCTGATGGAGAATGCGGGACTGAGTATTCTCCAGGCAGTGCTTGACCTGTTCTGGGATCACCGGCCGGAGGGTAAAAGCGCCTTAATCGTGGCGGGGCCCGGAAACAACGGGGGTGACGGTCTTGTCGTAGCCCGTCACCTTTATAACAGGGGTGCAAAAGTGGAAATATTCCTGACCGCCCTCCCGGAGTCGTACCAGGGGGATGCGGCGGTGAATTTAAGAATCGTGACCGCCATGGGCATCCCATATAAGGTTTTCGACGAAGGTGCAGTTAATACGCTCCAGGGAGCCATTGAACGGGCCGACCTGATAATAGACGCCCTGTTCGGTACCGGGTTCCGGGGAGTTCCCCAGGAGCCACTGGCCACCCTGATACGTATAATCAATCAATCAGGCAAGCCGGTGCTGGCGGTGGATCTTCCTTCCGGCCTCGAGGCCGATACCGGTCGTGTGGCAGGCCCTTGCATCAAAGCCAGGTGTACCGTTACCATGGGGATGCCGAAGATCGGGCTTTTCCTCGACCCCGGTGCCGAATACGCCGGCGAGGTCCTGGTGGGAGACATTTCTTTTCCTCCCGAACTGCGGGATGAGAAAGCCGGCGGATTTACCCTGCTCGATCAAAGGACGGTGGCGAAATATCTCCCGTTGCGGCTCCCCACCCATCACAAGGGGAATTACGGCCACGTAGCGGTGATCGGAGGGACCCGCGGCTACACCGGGGCTGCCACCCTGGCCAGTAACGGAGCCTTGCGAAGCGGAGCCGGGCTTGTAACCGCAGTGGTACCGGCATCCCTCTACGCGATCGCTGCCGCCAAGCTTACCGAGGCCATGACCTTTCCTGCACCTGATGCTGATGGCGGGTTTTCCGTTTCTGCGCTTGCCGCACTTGACGACCTGCTCTCCAGGGCAACGGTGCTGGCGGTGGGCCCCGGTCTCGGACAGCACCCGGAGACGGCTGTTTTCTTAAAAGATCTTCTCACGAGGGTCGATCTCCCCACAGTAATTGACGCCGATGCTTTGAATTTGCTTGCAAAAGACAAAAGTCTTCTTCTTGATCCCCGGTATCAGGACCGGCGCAAGAACTGGGTGTTGACACCTCACCCGGGGGAGATGGCACGCCTGCTGGAGATGAGCATTTCGTCTGTTCAGGAGGATAGGCTCGGAAATGCCGGGCGGGCCAGCCGGGAGTGGGGTGTTACTGTCGTCTTGAAGGGGGCGCGTACGGTCATAGCGGCGCCGGATGGGGAGGTTCTGATCAACCCTACCGGAAATCCCGGCCTGGCCACAGGCGGGACGGGCGATGTTTTGACAGGCCTGATCGCCGGCCTGCTGGCCCAGGGTTTGACACCGGTACAGGCCGCAGGTGCCGGCGTGTTCATCCACGGCTGGGCGGCCGACCGGATAGCTTCAAGAAAGGGTATGCCCGGACTGATCGCCGGAGATCTCCTGGAAGAGATACCTTATGTTTTAAAGGATCTGTACCAATTAGCTCAAAATGGAGGCGCTAACAAATGAGACGCCCTGCCTGGGCAGAAATCAACCTCGATGCTTTAGCACACAATGTTCGCGAAATCCGCCGGATCACCAATCCCCGGGCCCAAATCATGGTCGTGGTTAAGGCAAACGGCTACGGACACGGTGTCGAGCCTGTGAGCAGGACGGCCTTACGAAACGGTGCCGGCTGGCTGGGGGTCGCCCTGTTGCAGGAGGCCCTTTTGCTGCGTGAAAGGGGAATCAAAGCGCCAACGGTTATCCTGGGCTATACCCCGGATGAGGACATGGAGGAGGTCGTGGCGAACGACATCAGCCAGACCATCTTCACATGGGAGGGGGCGCTCGCCCTGGCGGCGGCTGCGAAGCGTTTGGGCAAGACCGCAAAAATCCACGTCAAGATCGATACGGGGATGGGACGCCTCGGCTTTCCACCGGACAAAGAAACCGTCGAGACCATTTTCCGGATGGCCCATCTTCCCGGTGTGGAGGTGGAAGGGATCTATACCCATTTTGCAGCGGCGGATGAGGCGGACAAGAGCTATACGGAGGAACAGTTTACCCGTTTCGTTTGGCTTTTGAAACAGTTGTCGGCAAGGGGTGTCTATATACGCTGGAAGCACTGCGCCAATTCCGCAGCCCTGCTGGATTTGCCGTATACTCACCTGGATCTGGTCCGACCCGGAAATGTGATCTACGGCCTTTTTCCCTCCGCCGAAGTCCGACACGACACCGTCAGGCTTATCCCGGTGATGAGCCTGAAGGCCCGGGTGGCTTTTGTCAAAGAGGTGCCGGCGGGAGCCAGCATCAGCTACGGGCGCACCTATGTGGCCGACAAACCAAGGCGCATCGCCACCATACCGTTGGGTTATGCCGACGGTTACTCCCGGCTCTTATCCAACAAGGGTGAGGTGTTGATTAAGGGCCGCCGTGCCCCGGTGGTCGGGCGTGTCTGCATGGACCAGCTGATGGTGGATGTGACCCACATCCCCGATGTTGTCCAGGATGATGAGGTGGTGCTCCTGGGACGGCAGGGGGAGGAGGAGATCACGGCAGAGGAAATAGCGGCACACCTGGGGACGATCAATTACGAGGTGGTCTGCATGATCAGCGAAAGGGTGCCCCGAATTTACACGGGTGCGGCGGCACAGGAACTGGAGCAAGATGTCAGCGGAGGCTGCCCGGTGGAGGCGGATAGAGCTGTTGCTCAAGAGGGAGATTCAGAGTCTTGAAGACCCAGGCTGGCCGAACAAACCACTGTTTTGAGGCCCTGGTACGTGCGGCTGAGCAGCAAAAAGTTATGCACAGGAACCGATCTCCTGCAGGCATTCCCTTAAATAATCGCTGATCCAGTTAAGAACTGGCGGGGTGTTTAGGGGAACGCCTTCGAGCTCTTCCCGCAGCACCCTGGTGTCAAAGGTAAAGCCTTTTTCGTCGACGTGGTGTGTATAAACCAGGTCGATATCCGGCGCACCTGCGATAAAAATGACCAGGCTGGACACCAGTTTGCCGAGGGGAGCCCTGTCGATATGGCTGTGCTGAAAGACGGCGTGAACCGTAGTTCCCTTGCCGGGTGTGGAGGTTATTTCCACGTCACCGTTGCAGCGCCGGGCAGCCGCCTTGAAGAGAGGTAGGCCAAGGCCCACCTTCCGGCAGGTGCGGGTGGTAAAAAAAGGATCGAAGACCCGCTCAAGCACTTCCTTCTCTATTCCCTTTCCGTTGTCGGCCACGGTTATTACGAGGCGGTCTTGTTTCAGGTCTTCTACGATCTTGATCTCAATCAACGAGGCCCCGGCCACCCTGGAATTTTCAAGGATATCGGATATGTGGAGGGAAAGCTCACGCACTCAATCCACCTCGATTCTGCGGTTTTTGAAGGCTTCAATGAGAGCCGCAAAGGAAAGCTCCTCCATATAGATACGGGTGCGGGGCTGACTGATCTCGGCAAGTCGGTGAGCGTCGGAACTCCCCAGGAGGGGATAGCGATCGATAAAGGGAAATTTTGCTACCGCCCGCTCCCGGTTAATGTTTCGGGAGATTTCCACCGCGGGAATCGCCAGATCATGGGGTATAAACCCCAGGCTTCCGATTATGCTGAAAGCAGGCCTGTCCACGTGTGCCGGGTAACAGATGCCGTGCCTGGTATTCATCTCGTTTACAACCTCCTCAATCGAAAGATCGGTTGAGGTAAGCAGCAGCCTGTCCTCGATACCCACCACCTCCCCCTTCTTGTTAAGAATCTGCTGAACGCCGAATACCCTTTCGTTGTTTTTGGCAGGGGGGAGGTGCTTGTAAATATATTCCTGCCATGCAAGGGCTTCCTGGGGTGTGGAGAAGAGGCAGACCATGTGCACCTCTTCACGGGTCTGCACCTCCATCCCCGGAACCACGAAGATCGTCCCTCCTGCCGCGGCTTCGCAGAAAGAAACCGTGTTCATTGCCGTGTTATGGTCGGTTATGGCGATCATCTGGAGCCCGTTAGCTGCCGCCTGAGCCAGCACGGCCTGCGGGGTCATTTCTTTTTCGGCACAGGGGGATAGAGCCGTGTGAATGTGGAGATCGGCGGTGATCGTCAGCATTAAGGGTATACCTGCCTTTAACCTTTATGCAAAAGCCGGTAGAGCCGCCCTGCCACTTCGAAACTGGGCTCCCGTGAGGTCAGCAAAACGATTCCCTCCTCCTCGGCCTTGGTTATGGTTGCTTCTTCCGGTTCCGCCCCTCTGCTGACAATCACTGCAGCCAGATTCAGCAGGCTGGCAACTGCCACGATGTTCGGGTGTATCTGCAGGGTAATCCATACGTTTCCTTCGCGGGCATTTGACATGACATCACTTAGGAGGTCTGAAACGTAGGCGCCGGTGATGTCGCGCTCCAGTTTTGCCGCTCCGCTTCTCACTGTCAGGTCGAGAGCGGCTACCACCTCTTTAACTTTCATATCCTAATCCTCCTTTTTTGGTTCACGTCTGGCAAGGGGCGGCGGTATCCTTTTCGCCAGTTCCAGCACTTCCTGCTGGGTTTTCATGATCTGGCGCTGTACCACCGTCACCGGAGGAACTTTCAAGGCGAGGGAAAGCATCTGCTCGGCGAGGGACTGCACCTTTTCCCTGAGAATGAACATGCAGTCGGTTTCTGAAGCCAAACCGCGCACAATATCCTCTGCAAGGGTGCGGCAGGTGGGAGAGCCACAGGCTCCGCAGTCGAGTCCGGGCAGGTGCTTGAGAATTTTTTCGGACTGTTCCACCATGTAGATGGCTTTGGAAATGTCCTGGTCAAGGCTCATAATGCAGTAAGGTTCTACCTTTTTTTCCGCGTTGTAAAAGCCTTCCCGGTAGTATTGCCTTATCTTTTCCTCGTGCCCGGGCTCGAATTTTGCCGGCAGTTTGTTGGTCATGCGCCGCAGGGTAACCCTTGCTACAAAGGGATTTTCGGCCGTAAAAATGCCCCCAACGCACCCTCCCTGGCAGTTCTGGCATTCGAGGAAATCCACATTGTTGTTGAATCTGTCCAGTTCGATTTCCTCCAACAGTTCCAGCAGGTTAAAAACACCGTCCAGGGTCAGAAAGTTATCTGCTTGAACAGCCTTTGTCTGGCCGCCGATCCGGCCCCAGGCAAGTCCCAGAGAGGTTGCCTTTACCGGGGATTCTTCTTGCTTCTCGAGTTTGGCGAGTTTAACCCGCAGTTCGCTGTAAAGACTGGAAATAGCCAGGGCTCCATCCACATTGGACTTTTCCAGGAAATAAGGGGAGCGGATTGCGGCCACCTGGGCAGGGCATGGTGTGAGGTAGAAACATCCGATCTCCTGCCTTGGTATGTTCGCCTGCAACGCAGCTTCCTCTTTGGCCCGCCTGGCGGCAATCTCGACCGGCGAAAGTATGGGCAAAATCTGTTCGGTTAAAGTGGGGAAGCGCAGTTGAATGAGATGAACTACAGCCGGACACGAAGAAGAGATCCAAGGTCCCTCTCCTTTATGGTCGGCTATGAATTCACGGATGGCAACACTTACTTCATCTGCTGCCCGGGCTACTTCGTAGACACCGTCGAAACCCACGGCAGCAATGGCGGCCAGGATCTGGTGAGGGGTGTACTTCGTCTTAAACTGGGCAAAAATGGCCGGATCGGGCAGTGCGATCTTGTACCTGTAGTTTGACAGTATTTCTTTGGAATCCGCCTGGGGAACCGGGGCACGGTTCGGGCAGATCCTGACACATTCACTGCAGTTTATGCAAAGTTCCGGGAAGATTTTCGCCTTTCCCTCACGAACTCGAATTGCTTCGGTAGGGCACCGCTTGATACAGTTGGTGCACCCCGTGCATCTTGTCTCGTCAAGAAAAATGGAACAATATTTTTCCATTTAACACCATCCATCTTACAAGACGCCCGCCATTTATCAATTCGTTTTCTGTTTATTGAAGATCACAATCCTTATTTTTGTTCCGACTCCGACATGGGTCTCGATCTCAAAAATGTCGGCGCATCTTTTGATGTTGGGCAGGCCCATACCTGCGCCAAATCCCATTTCCCTGATATAGTTGGGTGCCGTGGAGTAACCCTCTTGCATTGCCAGACCGATGTCCTCGATCCCGGGCCCTTTGTCCTCGGCCCAAATGGTCACCGCTTCAGGTGTTACCTCTGCTTTGAGCACTCCGCTATCGGCGTGAATGATTATGTTCATTTCAGCTTCATAAGCAGCCACGGCAACCCTTCGTATCAGTGAGGCGGGATACCCGATGTGCTGCAGGGTGTGTTTCAGGCGGATCGAAGCTTCTCCTGCAGCAAGAAAATTTCCACCTTCCACGTTGAAGCTTAAACAAATTTTCTGATCTCTGTCTGCTTCAGGATTCGTACCGTTTTTCACAATTCACCACACAACACTTTTTTAAACATATAGCAAAATTTTGCCCCCATGCTATAAGAAAAACCTGATAGCTGCTTTGATTCCTATGATTCTTTAGCCTCTTCTCTGGTTTCTTTTGAAGTGTCTTCTCTGAGGCCGGCGCTGTAAAGAATACCGCTGCATTCGTAAAGAGGTAATTGGGTTACAAGGAGTGGTATCTGTTTTTCTTGAGCCAGTTGCAGTGTTTCCCCATTCGGCCTTTTTCCACGCACGAATATAATTGCGGCAAGGTCAATGATTTCGGCTGTACGGATTACCTGGGGATTCGTGAGACCGGTGAGCAGGAGTGTTTTGTTATGACTGAAGGTGAGTAAATCGCTCAGTAGATCGCCGGCACAGGCTGATTCGACTTGAAGATTAATTTTGTCATGGCCACAGATAACTTCCGCTGAAAGAAGTCGAATTACCTCTGTTAGGACCATTTAAAATTGAATCTCCTCCCCCCATATAAGTAAAACAATTCTCAAAGGCCCCCTTAATCTTTCCCTCCTTCATGTTGGTGATATGGTGTATATTTATATTTATTAGGTAATCGTTCGCTATCAAAGCCTGTTTTCCTGCTTTACATTTTATTTCTTCAGTTAACCGGATCCCTCATTTTTATTGTGGGCAGTGTGAAAGAGGGATATAATAAAAACCGGAATCAAGCCGGTGGTGATGGCCAGTTGTGGGAATTGATATCACGTAGTCCACGTGTAACGGAGATGATCGGCGAGGAGTTGGGCAGGCTGCTGGCAGGAGGGGATGTGGTTTCTCTTAGCGGCAGCCTGGGGGTGGGAAAAACGGTTTTTATTCACGGTGTCGCCCGGGGATTGGATGTTGACGATCCCGTCACCAGCCCGAGCTTTATGATAGTTCAAGAGTACGAGGGAAGGTGCCCGGTTTTTCATGCCGACTTCTACAGGCTGAGGTCCTACCAGGAACTCGAGGGTATCGGTTGGGACGATTACCTCAGGCGCCATGGTGTGATCCTGATCGAGTGGGGAAATCTGTTTCCGGAGGCTCTGCCTTCGGAGTTTTTACAGATTGACATCAACCAGTCCGAACCGATTGAAACCGCCCGGTTAATACGTTTTGAGCCGAGGGGCGGGCATTATGAAGCCATCGTTAAGGAGCTGGCGGACAGATGCGGATACTTGGCATAGAAACCTCAACCCCGGTCGTTTCCGTGGCGGTTTGTGAGGAGCAACAGGTGCTCGGGGAGGCCTCTTTTAATACGAGACAGGCACACATGGAGCGTCTGCTTCCCATGATCGATTACGTGCTTAAAGGTTGTGGTATGACTATCGGTGATGTCGACGCCTTTGCGGTCTCCGTCGGGCCGGGTTCCTTTACATCCCTGCGGGTCGGGCTGGCTACCGGGAAGGCCTTTGCCCACGCCCTGGTTAAACCGCTGGCAGGGGTGCCTACCCTTGACGCACTGGCATGGGGGTTGCGAGGGATTTCCGGTTTAATCTGCACAGTTTTGGAAGCCCGCAGGGACGAGGTTTACGCCTGCTTTTATGTCAGCACCGATGACGGCATGAGGCGGCTCAGCGACTACATGGCCATCAACCCGCTGAAGCTCGCCGGCCGGCTCCAGGATAATCTCACTGCCCGGGTTACCTTCACCGGGGAGGGGGCACAGACTTACTGGGACATTTTTCGAGAGAAATTAGGGGAAAGGGCTGTTTTGGCCGAGCCGGCGCAGCTCTGGCCCCGTGCCGCAATGGTTGCAAAACTCGGTTGCCGGGATTTGCTTGCCAACGGGGGGAAGCATCCGGGGGCTGTCGGTGCCCTTTATGTAAAATCACCGGCCATCCGGCAAAAATAAAGGTGGGGTGTTGTGGAAGTTGCAGTACGTTTTATGAAAAGAGATGACATTCCGCAAATATCGGCCATTGAGAACTGTTCTTTTCCCTCGCCGTGGTCGCAGCAGGCTTTCCTGAACGAACTCGAGAACAAATTTGCGGTATATTTTGTAGCGATTCATGAAAACAATTTGATTGGATATGCCGGCATGTGGCTTTTTTGCGGAGAAGCCCACGTTACCACCATTGCCGTTCACCCTGATTTTCGCGGGCGGGGACTGGGTAAGATGCTGATGAATACTCTAATTGATTACGCCAGGGAGCAGGGTGCGGATACCATGGTCCTGGAGGTAAGGCCGTCCAACATACCTGCTCTTAACCTGTACAAGAGTCTCGGTTTCCGCAATATCGGGTGGCGTAAGAATTATTATATCGAGACGCGGGAAGACGCTCTGGTTATGATGTGCAGCATCGGACAGGAAAACTCAGACAGGCAAAGGGGGGAAGAGCAGTGATCGTAAGAGGGGTTGTTGACCGCATTGAGGGGGACCGGATCATCATACTGTTGAGTGATGAGGGCCACGCTGTCGAATGGCCGCTCATTTTTTTGCCTGATGCCCGGGAAAGTGACCTGATCTCCTTTGATGTGAAAGTGGAGCTGCCGGCTTCCGAGGTGCGTAAGATTAACCCGAAGAGCCTGCTCGAACGCCTGGCGTGGCGCCCCTAACGGCCGGCTGCTTTCCGGCCTTCCATAAAAGTGGCTCGCCGGTAGCCCCGTAGGGGTGTTTTCACGCTCTGTTGATGTTGCCTGAAATTAAATAGAAAAACGGCCTGCCGCGCATACTACAGTGGAAACCATTTCAAGAAAGGAGCGCTAGTCGTTGGCGGAATTCAAGATTAACCCAGATGCCACAGTATCTCAAAAGCAGGAGAGAGAAAAAAGAGAGAAGGAAAAGGACGCCTGGAATGAGCAGACTGGGAAAAACCCGGACGACATGGAGATTTATCACGATCCGGAAAATCTCTAGCCATTGTTGTGCTTAGGGAGTGGAGAACTTGCCGCCTGTGTATATTTTAGGAATTGAAACCAGTTGCGATGAAACGTCCGCCGCGGTGATCAGGGATGGGCATTTTATCTCTTCGAATATAATTGCATCCCAGATCGACATTCACCGCCGGTACGGGGGCGTAGTCCCTGAAGTCGCTTCCCGGCAGCACCTGGAAAAGATTACTTTTGTGGTTGAGCGCTCGCTAAAGGATGCCGGGATAGAGTTTTCTGATCTGAATGCCGTTGCGGTAACGGTAGGCCCCGGTCTGATCGGGGCATTGCTCGTGGGAGTTGCTGCGGCCAAGGCTTACGCCTTTGCGCTGCGGCTTCCACTGGTACCCGTCCACCACCTGGAGGCTCACCTTTACGCAAATTTCCTCGAACACCCGGAACGCAAACCTCCTTTTGTGTGTTTGATCGTTTCCGGTGGCCACACCAGCCTGGTCCTTGTAAAGGAACACCTTAGCTATGAGTTGCTGGGTTCCACCCGGGATGACGCCGCGGGTGAAGCCTTTGACAAAATAGCCCGCCAGCTGGGCCTTGCTTATCCCGGCGGCCCTGCTCTGGAAGCACTGGCAAGGGGAGGCAATCCGGAGGCGATCCCTTTCCCAAGAGCATGGCTTGGGGAGAATGAACTGGATTTCAGCTTCAGCGGCTTAAAAACGGCGGTTATCAATTACCTGCAGCGTGCCCGCCAGAAAGGGGATGAGACCTGTCTGGCAGACATCGCGGCGAGTTTTCAAGCTGCAGTGATCGATGTGCTGGTTGAAAAAACGATGTGGGCGGCGCGGCTAACGGGTGTTAAGCAGGTTGCACTGGCCGGGGGTGTTGCGGCGAATACCGCCCTCCGGAGCCGCTTTCAGACAAGAGCCGGCGAGGAGGGGCTGAATTTTTTTTATCCCCCCATCGAATTCTGCACCGACAATGCGGCAATGGTTGGGTGTGCCGGGTATTTTCATTACCTGGCCGGGCATTTTGCTTCTCTACAGCAGGAGGCCTACGCCAATTTCCCCCTTGTCAGCAAAAATAAATAACCGGATTATTGATTTGAAGTCCTATATATAGATGTGCTCCAGTCCTGTAATATATGAATTTTTAGTGCTATTTAAAAGGGGGAGGGTTTTGTTAGCTTTGGGGATAAATTTATTGAAAACCTGTTTAAACATAAATATAATTGTGGATAAACCTGTGAATATGTGGATTGTTTGAAGATTAAGAATTTTTATATCCAAAGGTGGTTTGAGTAATGCATCCTATTTTGTTTCAGTGGGGATTCCTGCGCGTTTACAGTTACGGCTTTTTTGTGGCCCTGGGGATTCTTGCGGCTACACTGCTGCTTGTTAAGAAGCTTGAAAAACAGGGGAAATCAGCGCAGTTTGTAATCGATCTTGTAATTCTGATGGTGGTTGCCGGGATTATCGGCGCACGGTTGGTTTACGTCTTTCTTTACGAGCCGGGCTACTACCTGGCACACCCCCTGCAGATCCTGATGCTAAGTCAAGGGGGCCTGGCCTTTTACGGTGCCCTGCTGTTCGGCCTTTTGGCCGGCTACCTTTACCTGCGAAAAATTGGTGTGCCTTTTTTGGCATTTCTGGACCTGGCAGCTCCTGCCGTTGCCCTGGGGTATTCCTTTGCACGCATCGGTTGTTTTCTGAACGGGTGCTGTTACGGAGTCCCTACAAACTTACCGTGGGGAGTCGTTTTTCCTGCAGTTGATGATTTGCCCAGACACCCTACCCAGCTTTATTCACTGCTTTCCGGTATCGTAATTTTCGTTATTTTGGAGCTGGTGTCGCGTCGCATCCGTTTTCGCGGCCAGATCTTCAGCTTGTTTTTTATTCTGTACGGACTCTCCCGCAGTGTGATTGAGCTCTTTCGCGAAAACCCCTTTATTTGGGGAGGATGGGTTGCTTCCGTGACCGCTCTCAGCGTGGCTCTGCTAGGAGGTTTGCTTTACATTTACCTTTCCCGGCAGGGGGCGTCTGCCTACCTGGACAGCCTGGAACGGAGTAATTAGGTGGCGAGAGGTTACCAGGGTGTTAAGCGTTATTCTGCGAAAAACGGTGAGAGAGAAGAATATCCTACCTCTTACCTCTACCTGCAATCTGCGCTGCATTTTTTGCAGCAATTCCCAGAATCCCCCAGGTGTCGAAGCCTTTTCCCTGCCTCCCTTGCCGTTTCCCCTTGTGCGACAACTGATTGCCTTACTGGATCCGCGCAGGAAGATTATTATCGGCGAGGCTGCCTCACGCTTCACCGAAGGCGAGCCCCTGACTCATCCCGATTTCTGGACAGTACTGTCAATCATAAGAAGAATTTACCCTGAAACGACCATTCAAATAACAACCAACGGCAGTCTGCTGAACAGGACCGCAATCAAGAGGCTTTCCGACATGCAGCCGCTTGAGATCAACCTCTCCCTGAACAGCGCCACTCCCAGGGGAAGATGGCTTTTAATGGGGGATCGTCGGGTGAACCGGGTTTTGGAAGCGGCGGATTTAATGGCAGAGGCAGGCATCACCTACCACGGCAGCATCGTGGCCATGCCGCACCTGACGGGGTGGCAGGATCTCAAACTGAGCTGCAGTTTTCTGCAGGAGCATGGAGCGGCAACGGTACGGATCTTTCTGCCCGGCTTTACCAGGTTGGCGTTGCCGGAGCTCCGTTTTGATGCGGAGGCCATGTATCATAAGTTAAGACAATTTCTGGAGGAGCAGGCGGAAGTCTCGAATATACCGTTGCTCCTGGAGCCTTTCTTGTGGGAAGACCGGCAGAGTTTACAGGTCAGGGTGGCAGGGGTGATCCCCGGCTCGCCGGCGGAAAGGGCCGGTATCAGGCGGGGAGACGTTATCAAGAGCGTAAACGGGAAGCCCGTAAAAAGCCGCGTGGATGCCTTCAAACGGCTGTATAAGCCTGTTCACCCCTGTTTGGAACTTGAGGGAAGAGAGTTTCCCGTTTCTTTCTGGAAGGAGAAACACGACGGAGCCGGCATCGTCATGAATTACGATCTCGAATGGGAACTCGTGGAAAAAGCCGGGCGGGTCATCAGGGAGCACCGGGCGAGGAATGTCCTGGTTCTGACCTCGATCTGGGGCCTGCCCTGGCTGCAGCCGGTACTGCCAGAGTGGGAGGGGGGAGGTGCCAGGGTTCACCTTGCTGCTGTGCCAAACCGCTTTTTCGGGGGATCTATCGCCTCCGCCGGGCTCTTGACGACCCTCGATTTCCGGAGCACCCTTCGCCAGATTATCGAAAAGCGAGGAGACGTTTTTGATCTGGTGCTGCTCCCGGGTAGGGCTTTCGATTCCGGGGGGAGAGACCTGCTGGGAAGACACTATTCAAGGCTTCGGGGCCTGACCGGAGGAAGGGTCGAGATTGTATAAAAAAGCCCCCGGTGGGGGGCATGGTAGAAAGCGGCAGTGTTCTGGTGATTCCTTTACTTGTAGAAGGCGTGGTTTCCGATGGTGCACAGGTAGGTAAGAGTGTTAAAGAAGCTCCCGTCCGCTTTGCTGGGATTAAAGAAGTAGAGCGCTCCTCCTGTGGGGTCTGCGCCTGACAGGGCGGCATTGGCGGCCTGTATGGCAACTGCGTCTGGTGTCAGGTTGATCTGGCCGTCCAGCACTGGCTCAAACTGCCAGGGTTCATAGATGACATCCCTGATTGTGTTCGGGAACCGGGGATCCTTGACCCGGTTGATAACAACGGCCCCTACGGCGACCTGTCCCTCAAAGATTTCCCCCCGGGACTCGGCATAGATCAACTGGGCGAGCAGGTAGGCGTCTTCCGGGGTTACCTCTCCCCGTGAGGCTTCCGAGCCCCATCCGGTGTTTGACGGAGCGCTTTCGGGAAGATACAAAACCTGACCCGGGTAGATCCAGGTGGTGGTAAGATTGTTGTCCGCCATGATCCTGTCCACCGTCGTCCCGTGTGCCCTGGCGATCAGGTACAGGGTGTCGCCGGGTTTTACGGTGTACCGGGTGCCGGAAGAATTCTGGCCGGGGGTTGTGCCCCATGAATTGCCGGGCGGCAGTAGAAGAACCTGCCCGGGGTAGATGGTTGTCGTTTTGAGGTTGTTGTAGGCCATAATGCTGTCAACTGTGATCCCGTGTGCCTGGGCGATCAGGTACAGGGTATCGCCGGGTTTGACGGTATACTGAGAACCCTGGGAATAGGAGACCGGGATCGTCAATACCTGACCTGGTATGATCATAGTGCTTGTCAGGCCGTTGGCGTTGATCAAATCTTGCGGTGTGAGGCCGTAAGAGCGGGCGATAAGATAGAGGGAATCACCCGGCTGGACTGTGTAGCTTACTGCCGCATAGCTTGTGCCTGCGAAGAGCAGGCATAAAAGGAACACCCCAAAAACGACAAGAAGACTCCTCCTCAAAAAGTTTCTCCTCCTTTCACTGCCTCCGGGGTAAGCTGATGGGTTCGGATGAAAGGTATCCCCTACCCCTGCACTCAGCGCTTCTCGTTACCAGTTAAGAAGAAATAACTGCTGTGTGCCGGGGATTCACCCCTTACACGCTCCTTTGAAAGTAGCGTGCTAAATTTGGTTCCCCCGTACCGTACTCTTCTGGTACGAGAGTACGGATTCGGCATTTAATTGGGTTTGGTGGTAATTATGACATTAGTCTACATAATTGAGCAACTTGCAATATGAGGTAAGTACCGAAGTTATATTCTTTATTCACTGAAATTTTAAAACTATACAAGAATTTTGTAATTTTGTTTTTTTCAAGTAGGTTTGAGATAGTCCAGTCAAATACAGGAAAACTGGATTCGTTCCTAAATGACCCTGGATAGTGTTGAATGTAAGCAGATTTAATTTCCCTGCTTATTTTTTGTGTTTAGGAAGAGGTTTTTTTAATTAACTGTCGAATAGATTTTATATTGGCATACTTATGAATGAATATCTCCCATAAGTAAAAGTAAATTTCCTGTTCACCGGACCCATGTTCGGGGAACAGGTTATTATAATGCAGACCAACGCTGCTGAGAAAGGAGGGAAATTAATTGAGTAGCTGTGCACAACCCGCCGAGGATGTCCAGAAGGAGAAGGAGTTGCTCGAACTTTTTGAAAAATGGCGTGGTGTCAAAGGGGCTCTGATACCGATTCTCCAGGGGGCACAGGCCATCTACGGATACCTGCCGAAGGACGTCCTCCTGCGAATCAGCCGGGAGCTAAAGCTGCCGCCGAGCCGGGTTTTTGGAGTTGCCACATTCTATGCCCAGTTCCATTTGAAGCCCCGCGGCCGCAACATCGTGAGGGTTTGTCTCGGAACTGCCTGCCATGTGCGGGGTGGGGCCAAGATTTTTGAGGAGATGCAGAAGGTGCTGGGCATTGGGAACGGGGATACCACCGAGGATCTCCGCTATACCCTGGAAACTGTCGCCTGTCTAGGTTGCTGCGGCTTATCTCCCGTCATCATGGTCAACGACGATACCCACGGCCGCCTTACCCCTGACAAGTTAAAGGGTATTGTGGAGAAATACCAGTAGTCTGACTCTAAGGTGAGTGGGTATTCGCTAAAGTTTATTCCCAAAACCAGGGAAGGGAGGTGAAGCCACCAGGTTTGCATCGATAGAGGCGTCAGCCGGGAGTTTAGAGACTCCATTTGCGGCCTGGTGGAAATTTGTGAAGCTAACGAGCAGGGAAGATTTGAAGAAACTGCGTGAGGAAGCAAAAGGGCTTGTAGCCGCACGCAGTGCAGAGGGTACTAAAATTATCGTCGGGATGGGAACTTGCGGCATTGCAGCAGGTGCTCGCGAAGTAATGGCTGCCATACTTGAAGAACTAAATAAGCGCAATATTCAGGCAACGGTAACCCAGACCGGATGCATCGGCATGTGTGAGAAAGAGCCCCTCGTCGACGTGCAGCGGCCCGGGGAGAAGCGGATCACTTACGGAAAGGTAAAACCCTCGGATGTTCCAAGGATCATTTCCGGCCACGTGCTGCACGGGAACATCGTCGAAGACCTTGTGGTTGCCCGTTTTGAGGAAGTGTAAAAAAGTTTCCTATGGAAGGAGGGATTACGTTGCAGCTGGTCAGAGCCCATATTCTGGTTTGTGGGGGTACAGGATGTACTTCGTCGGGTTCCAAGCAGGTCCAGGATGTCCTGGCGAAGGAACTCGAAAAACACAAACTGGATAAGGAAGTAAAGATCGTAGAAACTGGTTGCCATGGTTTCTGCGAGATGGGCCCTCTGGTAATAGTTTATCCTGAAGGCACTTTTTATGTCAGAGTACAGGCCGAGGATGTTCCCGAGATCGTTGAAGAACATTTGCTGAAAGGGCGGATAGTAACCCGTCTCCTCTACAAGGCTCCGGTTACGGAGGAACAGATCCCGGCTTATAAAGAAATCAATTTCTACAAGAAGCAGCTACGGGTTGCCTTGCGGAACTGTGGCTCCATCAACCCTGAAGTAATTCAGGAATACATCGCCCGGGGCGGCTACGAGTCCCTTGAAAAAGTATTGTTTGAGATGACACCGGAACAGGTGATTGATGAGATCAAGCGTTCCGGTTTGCGTGGCCGCGGGGGCGGTGGTTTCCCGACGGGTTTGAAGTGGGAGTTTTGCCGCCGTTCACCCGGAGATATGAAGTACATCATCTGCAACGCAGACGAAGGGGACCCGGGGGCCTTTATGGACCGCAGCGTGCTTGAAGGAGACCCCCACAGTGTTATCGAAGGAATGGCCATTGGGGCGTATGCGATTGGTGCCCGGGAGGGCTACATCTATTGCCGGGCGGAGTACCCGCTGGCAATCAAGCGCCTGAAAATCGCCATATCACAGGCCGAGGAACTCGGTTTGCTGGGAGAAAACATCCTCGGATCGGGCTTCAGCTTCGACCTGCACATCAAAGAGGGAGCAGGGGCATTTGTCTGCGGCGAAGAGACGGCGCTGATGGCTTCAATCGAGGGCCGCAGGGGTATGCCCAGGGTGAGGCCGCCGTTCCCGGCCCAGAGCGGGCTTTGGGGCAAGCCGTCTAACATCAACAACGTGGAGACCTTTGCCAACGTGCCTGTGATCATCAAGCGGGGCGCCGAGTGGTTTGCCAGCATGGGCACGGAAAAGAGCAAGGGAACAAAGGTGTTTGCCCTGACCGGGAAGGTCAACAACACCGGCCTGGTGGAAGTCCCGATGGGCATCACTTTAAGAGAAATTATCTTCGATATCGGCGGCGGTATTGTAGGGGGCAAAAAATATAAGGGTGTTCAGATCGGAGGTCCTTCAGGTGGATGCATCCCTGCCCATCTTGTTGACACCCCGGTTGACTATGAATCGCTTATAGAGGCCGGGGCAATGATGGGTTCCGGCGGCCTCGTCGTTATGGACGAAACCACCTGTATGGTTGACCTGGCCCGGTTCTTCCTGAATTTTACACAGTCCGAATCCTGCGGTAAGTGTACTCCCTGCCGCGAAGGAACGAAGCGGATGCTGGAGATTCTGACGCGAATCTGCAATGGACAGGGTGTGCCCGAGGACATTGAAACCCTGGAACGCCTGGGGCGCGTCATTAAAAGCACTGCTCTCTGCGGTTTGGGGAATACCGCTCCGAATCCGGTGCTGTCTACCCTCCGTTATTTCCGCCACGAGTA
The DNA here is from genome assembly GCA_012840385.1 of Syntrophomonadaceae bacterium. Classification (GTDB taxonomy): domain Bacteria; phylum Bacillota; class DSM-12270; order Thermacetogeniales; family Thermacetogeniaceae; genus DULK01. The sequence goes on along the minus strand of DULK01000090.1, from coordinate 7,935 downwards.
CGAAGCCCATATCTTCGAGAAGCGCTGTCCGGCGCACGTCTGTTCCGCACTGCTGGTCTACAGCATCGATGAGGAGAAGTGTATCGGCTGCGGGCGCTGCCTGAGGGCATGCCCTGCCGGGGCGATTACCGGGGAGAAGAAAGAACCGCATAAGATCGATCCTGAGAAGTGCATCAAGTGCGGCAGCTGCTTTGAGAAGTGCAAGCAGGAAGCGATTATTCGCTCGTAAGGTATCTTAGGGAAAAGGAGTGTGAGAAAAGTGGCTCTTGTAACCGTCACCATTGATGGGCAGACGGTACAGGTTCCGGCAGGCACTTCGGTACTGGACGCGGCTCGGTCCATCGGGATAAAGATACCCGCCTTGTGCCACGATCCTGACCTGACGCCGGTGGGGGCGTGCCGTCTCTGCGTCGTAGAGATAGAGAATATGCGTAACCTCCCCGCTTCTTGCGTGACGACCTGCACCGAGGGGATGGTAATCAGGACAAACACGGAGAAAGTCATCGAAGCCCGGCGCACAATTCTGGAACTCCTGATCGCCAATCACCCCCTCGACTGTCTGACCTGTGAAAAGAGCGGCTCCTGCCTGCTGCAGGAGTACTGCTATGAATACGGTGTGACTTCCGACATTTATGCAGGAGAGAAGCACAGCTATCCTATCGAGGACAGCAATCCGTTCTACCTGCGGGATATGAATAAATGCATCGTTTGTGGGCGCTGTATCCGGGCTTGTGAGGAGATCGTCGGCAAGAGCATCCTGGATTTTGCCTACCGCGGGTTTAACACCAAGGTCGGCCCCTTTATGGATACACCGATCGGCGAATCGGAGTGCGTCTACTGCGGCAGCTGTGTTGCCGTTTGCCCGACCGGCGCCCTGACGGAAAAGGACATGGTCGGAAAGGGCCGGAAGTGGGAAGCAAAAAAGGTAAAGACGGTCTGTCCTTACTGCGGCACCGGCTGTACCATTGACCTGAACGTCAAGGACGGCAAGGTGATCGGCGTCACAGGGAATCCGGATGGGGACGTCAACGGGCGGTTCCTCTGCGTAAAGGGACGTTTCGGCTACCAGTTCATCCACAGCGACAAGCGCCTTAAAACCCCTCTGATCAAAAAGGATGGGGTTTTCAAGGAGGCCACCTGGGATGAGGCCCTGGGGCTGGTTGCTTCCAAGTTAAAGGAAGTCAAGGAAAAAAGCGGCCCGGACAGCATCGGCTTCCTCAGTTCGGCACGCTGCACCAACGAAGAGAACTACCTGTTGAACAAATTCGCCCGGGCGGTGGTCGGCACCAACAACATTGACCACTGCGCCCGTCTCTGACACGCTCCCACGGTCGCTGGTCTAGCGACGGCATTCGGAAGCGGAGCGATGACAAACTCCATCAATGAGATTACGGGCGCTGATTTCATCCTGGCATGTGGGACAAACACCGCGGACTGCCATCCTGTAATCAGTTACAAGGTGAATCAGGCTGTCCGGAAGGGTGCCCAACTTGTTGTGGTCGATCCCCGCGTCACCGACTTTGCAATGACCGCATCTGAGCACCTCCAGTTGAAACCAGGCACCGACATCGCCCTGTTCAACGGGATGATGAACGTAATCATCAGCGAGGGTCTCTGGAACAAAGAATTCGTCGAGAACCGGACGGAAGGCTTTGAGGCGTTAAAAGAGGCTGTAGCCAAGTATACACCCGAATACGCGGCGGAGATTACGGGTGTTCCGGCGGATAAGATCAGGGAAGTGGCCAGGGCGTACGCCAAGGCGGAGAAAGCTACCATCCTCTACACCATGGGCGTCACCCAGCATACGTGCGGCACGCACAATGTGTTCGCTGTGGCCAACCTGGCCATGCTCTGTGGTCAGATCGGCAGGGAGTCCACCGGTGTGAACCCGCTGCGCGGTCAGAACAACGTGCAGGGCGCCTGCGACATGGGAGCGCTGCCCAATGTCCTTACCGGCTACCAGAGTGTCACCGACCCCGCAGTAAGGGAGAAGTTCGGCAAGGCGTGGAACTGCACGATTTCCGAGAAGCCCGGGTTGACCGTCGGTGAAATGATGAGCGCCGCCGCTCACGGAGACATCAAGGCAATGTTCATCATGGGCGAAAACCCGGTCCTGAGCGATGCCGATGCCGGACACGTGGTAGAGGGTCTGAAAAAGCTTGATTTCCTGGTAGTTCAGGATATCTTTCTGACCGAAACCGCCCAGTACGCCGATGTGGTTTTACCCGCCGCCTGCTTCGCAGAAAAAGACGGGACCTTCACCAACACCGAGCGGCGCGTCCAGCGTGTCCGCAAGGCGGTGGAACCGCCAGGACAGGCACTGGCAGACTGGGAGATCATCTGCAGGCTTGCCACGGCCATGGGTTATCCCATGAGTTATGCTTCCCCGTCTGAAATTATGGACGAAATTGCCGGCCTCACCCCTTCCTATGGCGGGATTTCCTTCGCACGCCTGGAGGAAAAGGGCATTCAATGGCCGTGCCCGACCCCGGACCATCCGGGCACTCCGTTCCTGCACGCTGAGAAGTTCAGCCGCGGCCTCGGCAAGTTCAATCCGGTCGAGCATGTACCGCCCGATGAAGCTCCAGATGCGGAGTATCCATTTATCCTGAGCACAGGACGCCGGCTGTACCATTACCACACCGGCACCATGACCAGGAAGGGCATGCTCGGGGAATTCTTCCCCGCCGATTACCTGGAAATCAGTTGTGAGGACGCAGAGCGCCTGGGAATCAACGACGGGGACAAGGTCAGGGTGGCAACCAGGCGTGGCGCCATGGAAATTGCTGCAAAGGTAACCGATACGGTGCCGAAAGGTGTGCTCTTCACATCCTTCCACTTTGCGGAGACCCCGGTTAACATGCTTACTAACCCGAAATTCGATGCCATAGCAAAGATTCCTGAATTAAAGGTGTGTGCCGCCAGAGTGGAAAAAGCCTGATACTCTGCAGCCTGAAGGCCGGGTCTCTTTTAGGGGCCCGGCCTTTACTTTAGGAATAATAATTATAGGAATAATAATGGAGAAATGGGGAGCGCAACCGTGTCCTTGTAACCAACAAAGAACATATGAAACTGTTTTCAGTTGGACATATTGCAGTTGACATCCTCGCCGGTGATTAGTATTATAAAGATAATAAGTGCAATATGCACATATAGGAGGGATATCAATGTGCATGCAGGGACACGGACACAGGCCTGCCGGAGGTCACCACGGCGGCTGTGGGTGCCATGGAACGCATGGTGAATTGGGAGGCGGCCGGTATGAAAATCTGGTACAACCGATCCTCCTGCTGCTTCTCTGTGAAAAGAGCGCGCACGGGTATGAATTGATTGAGAAAATGTCCGGATTCGGCCTCGACTTCTCCGTGGAACCCACAACGGTATACCGTTACCTGAGGCGTTTCGAGGAGCAGGGATTTGTGACTTCCCACTGGGAGACGCAGGATGCGGGCCCGGCGCGGCGGCTCTATGAGATCACTCCCGAAGGGAAGGGGTACTTTAAGGCGTGGATGGCAGTATTGCGCAGGCGCAAGGACCTGCTTGATTTCATTCTGGCTCGCGGAGAAGACGCTTTTGATCTGGGTAAATAGAAAACGAGTTCCGGCGGAGGTTATTTTACTTGGTTGAGGTTACGGAAAAGCAGTGCAGCAGTGCCTTAAACCGTTCCGGGATTCCCGGCATGGACTACTGCCTCAATCCTTACACCGGCTGCAGCCACGGCTGTGTGTATTGTTATGCGAGTTTTATGAAAAGATTTTGTGGAATCGACAAAAGATGGGGATCATTCGTCCAGGTCAAGGTCAATTTCCCGGCCAAACTGGCAGGGCAACTCCGGCGGGTTAAAACGGGGTGCGTCATGTTATCCAGCGTGACAGATCCCTACCAACCTCCGGAGGAGAAATATCAGCTTACCCGTAAAAGCCTTGAGCTTTTGGCGGGCACCGGTTGTTCGGTATCTATTCTGACAAAATCGGACCTGGTCCTCCGGGATCTGGACCTGCTGAAAGCGCTGCCGGATGTTGAGATCGGCTTTACCGTTACGACCACAGACAAAACAAAAGCACGGCTTCTGGAGCCGGGTGCGGCGGAGCCGCTGCGGCGGTTCCGCGCCCTGGCCCGCCTGGCCGATGCGGGATTGCAAACCTGGGTATTCATCGCCCCGGTGATTCCAGGTATAACCGACTCTGAAAAGAACCTGGCACAGATCCTGAAAGAAGCCGCCAGGGCGGGGGCGGGAAGGGTGGAATATGACCCGTTAAACTTTTACCCAACCGCAGTGGCAAATCTGAAATGTTTATTCCGGAGGTACTGGCCGCGCTTTCTTTCTCAATTCCAGGCGGCTTGCCATGATCAGCGTACCTTTAAAAGTCAGCTTCGTTACATCGCTAAAAATTTATGGCCGGTTTACGGTTTCTGAATTGTTTCTCGGCGTCCATATATCGGTGTATAAACCCGTGCGGTTGCAACAAAAAAGCCGGACCCGTTTCGCAGGCGTCCGGCTTTCAGTATCCCGGTTTAATTTTTTGTTATTACAACGGTCTTCAACTCTTCATTCCAATCGATTTTGTACCCCAGCTTCTCGAAGTCCCTGATCTTGACATAGGTGCGGTCGTTGCTGATGATCCCGGTCATATCGACCCTTTCGCCGTTTCTTTCAATATAGGCCCGGTGTGTTTCAGGGTCCCACCCGACATTTTCGTTTAAAACCCCGGCAACCGGGCGCAGCGGTAAGTAGGTGCGACCATCGATCAGTTTAACGTCAATTGTACCGCCGCTTGTTTTTATCCCCTGAGAAAATGTATAAGAACCTCTTTCAACATCTATCAGCATCACCTTCGGCATCCTTGCCTGCAACTCGGTCAGTGTAAGCACCCCTGCGGTAGGGATCGCTACAACGAAGGGCTCAATGACCCGTGTGGTGTCCCTGACACTGGCCGTGAAGCCAAAGGTTTCCTCCGGGTGCTTGGGGTCTTTCACCTTAATGGTCATATCTACCGCAGAGCCGTACGTTTTCGTGTTGAGCTTTTCCAACGTAGCCGTAATCTTGGAGCCTTGGAGAAGTTCGATCACCTCTTTTTCAGCCTTACCTATTGCTTCTTCAAACTGTGACAGGTATTTCTCCCGTCCGGCTTCGGCGGCGGCTGTAATGCCGTCAATACCCAGGATGTAGTCGGTTTTTTTCGCCGGATCAAGCCCCAGTATTGCCATTTCTTCATCGTCCAGGCTGTTGATGAATAACTTTGCAACGGCGCCCAGTTTATCAATATTGTTGATCGAGTAGGAAACGAATGAATTAAGTGTTTTCGCAAGACCGGCAGCATCCAGTGAGATAACATATTTGCTGCCTTCCTGTTTAACGAGACCGGGTTCGTATTGATCATACGCCTGGATCAATCCGTCGAATAACTTTTGGGATAGGGACTGCTGCTTTTGCAAGTTGGGGTATATGTTGGAAGGGCCGCGTATAAACAGAGAATAAGGGCCGGTGGAGCCGGAGTTCTTCATGTTCTCCGTCATGATCTCGTACAGTTCCTTCGAATCAACCCTCAGATATTCCGCACCGCCGAACAACTGGTCTAATTGTTTATTAAGTTCGGGATTGTTGAAAGACTTTAAATAACGAACGAGTTCGCCTACTTTTATGTAGAGAGATTCACTTTTGCCGGTGATTGAAAGAATCTCTTTTTGATTCCCGGTGATTCTATCCTTTAGATAAAACTTTTCGTCGAAAATTTGCTGATTTACATCAACTTTTGCAGCGTAACTCAGACTTGTATTTTTAAAGATGCTCTGGATAAGTGCAATGGTGGTTGCATCTTCACCTTTGGTGAGTTCTCCGGGCAGTTGTTCGAGATTAAATGTGATTTCACCCGTACTTTCATATAATTTGAGATTGTTGATTTCTTTCTGGAGATTGTAATATCCCATCTCCGACTTACTGCATCCCGTCAAAAGGATCACTAAAAAAACAGCCGCACACAACAAGGTCAAACATTTCTTTGGGTTCATCATAACCTCCTTTTCATTAACCACACACCAGCATTCGCCACCATAAATAACCTGCCTCAACCGGTCCTGTCTTTCCCTGTTCCGGCAATTTACCTGTAAAACGCAGGCGGTAAATTGCCGCCAGCCACCGTTGAAAGATAACGGGACTTTCCAACATCAACTGTAATCAATATATTGGCCTTTTAAATAAAAATTCCTTCTATTAACAATAATTTTCTGAGGAAAAATTCGTATCTTTTCCCACAGGCCGGAGGATGTGGCAGGGCTGCCCGGGGGCCGGAGAAGTCGCATGCTTCAGGTTGGGTTATCTCGTTTGATCAAAGCAATGCACTCGACGTGGTAGGTATGGGGGAACATGTCGACCGGCTGAACCACGATGGTTTCATACCCCCGTTTGGCTAAAAGGGCAAGGTCCCGGGCAAGGGTGGCGGGGTCGCAGGAAACGTATACTATTCTGTTTGGAGACATGTTGCAGATTTCTCTAAGGGCCTGCGGGGTACTTCCCTGGCGGGGGGGATCAAGGATCACTGTATCCGCTGTGATGCCCTGCTTTGCCAGGAGGGGCAAGGCATTTTCCACTTCTCCCCGGATGAATACGGTATTTCCAGTTCCGTTGATATCGGCGTTTTCGACGGCAGCGGCGACCGCCGTTTTGTTTTCCTCAATACCGTAAACTCTTTTTACCATAGGGGCGAGGGAATGGGCAAAGAGACCTACACCGCAGTAGAGATCGATAAGGGTTTCGTGCGGTTGCGGTTCTGAAAAGGTGGAAACGGTTCGCAGCAGGACCTCCGTTTGAGCAGGGTTGTTTTGAAAAAACGCTCCTGCCGGGATGCGAAACTTGGTCTCTGATATGATCTCCGTGTAGTAATTATGGCCGAAAAGAATCATTTCCGGTGCTTCAGGCCGGTTTATAAGGCTGATGACGATCCCCCTTAAATTTGGGAACTCGGCCGCCAGTGCGGAGATGCTTTCCCGGTCGGTTTCTACCGGAAAGTCGTCCGCCAGCAACCGCACCAGGAGGTCGCCCGTTGCCCGTCCCTTGCGCAGCACCACCTGGCGGGCAGGAATGCGAAAGCTCCCCTTCAGGCTTCCCAGAAACTCCGCTATGGCATTTCGTAGGCGAAAGAAATCGTCCGGCAGGAGAGGGCAGTCTTTGATCTGCTCAAGGGTATGGCTTTTTAAACGGTAATAGCCGATTTCTAAACTGTACTCCGTTTTATTGATGTGAAAGCGGGCGGTATGCCGGTAGTGCCAGGGATTGTCCATTCTCAGAATGGGATTGATGGCAACATTATCCAAACGGCCGATTCTACGCAGAGCGGAGATAACCCGCTGCTGCTTGAAATACAGCTGTTCCTCATAATTCAGGTGCAGCAGGTGGCAGCCTCCGCAGTTCTGGTACGTGTTGCATTGGGGAGTTGTTCTCCAGGAGGCCGGTTCAACGATTTCCAGAAGTTTACCCCGTGCAAAATCTTTCTTTTCTTCGGTGATTGCAAAACGGACGGTTTCTCCCCTTGCTGCCAAGGGTATAAAGACCGGCTTCCCCTGAAACCTGCCCACCCCCTCGCCGGCATGGCTGTATCCTTGTATCGTCGTTATGGGGCTGTCTATGACTGCCTTTTTCTCCCTCAACTGCTTCACCCACCCATTCACTACCGGTTTTTTGCTATTTTATTATAAACTAATCTTACAAACTCAGTAGGGTCGGGAAAGTTGCATATCTTCTCCCCTGAAAATACGTTCCGGTTTATCCTTGCGCTTGCTCCCGGACTCCGGTTTAACTCGCCCTAAGACTTGTCGCAGACGGCAGCCGACCGGCTCCTATGACGCCGTCCATGGCGCATAGTCGCCTAGCTCAACCTCCTGTTTCGCTTCGGCTGCCGTTAGCTGCTCCTTCGTCAAGGGCGAGTAACAACCTCCGTA
>DULK01000089.1 GCA_012840385.1 Syntrophomonadaceae bacterium | reverse complement strand
GAGGTTGTTACTCGCCCTTGACGAAGGAGCAGCTAACGGCAGCCGAAGCGAAACAGGAGGTTGAGCTAGGCGACTATGCGCCATGGATGGCGTCATAGGAGCCGGTCGGCTGCCGTCTGCGACAAGTCTTAGGGCGAGTTAAACCGGAGTCCGGGAGCAAGCGCAAGGATAAACCGTGTACAAATAAAGTTATTTGATTAAGTAAATTTGAAAAAATGCTTGTTTACTCTGTAAAAGGCAAAGCACTCGAAAGGGTGCGACGCAAAGCCGTGGGTCTAAAGCAGGAATAACTGCCATGATTGCCAGGCTACCGGAGAAACATAACTTTAAACCCTAACCGGCGTGGTGAATGTCTCTTCGGTAAAGGGTTTTTTAATTAGTTCCAGAAAATGGTTGATTTCTTGCTTCTCTTTTTTCTCGCTTCATTCATCTGCTTCGGTATGGGGGCTGTTCATGAAAGTCGATCCATTTCTTCCTCCTTTAGAGCGCGAAGGCGCCGCCGATTTCGTACGTAAATATTTTTACGCCGTTGAAAAACTCTCCCGGTTAACCCTAAGCACCCTCTCCCTTGAAGGTTTGCTGGAGAATTTCGTTGACCTTTTGACAGATTTATTGCAGGTAGAGCAGGTTGCTGTTATGCTCATGGATCCGGTGACGGATAAATTAACCATGAAGGCCTGGAGAGGGTATCCGCTTGATGAGGCCAGGAAATACTGCCTGATGACCGGGGAGGGGATCGCAGGGCGGGTATTTTTACAGAAAGAGCCCTACATGGTCAGCAGAGACGATCCCTCACTGCTGCAGTGTGAACAACCCTCTCATGTTCCTAACGAGCCCGATGCCGCCCTTTATATCCCTTTGGTGGTCGGGCACGAATCACGTGGGATTATTACTCTCGGCAGCATTAAACAACAGCGGCTCTTTGCCAGCGTCGAGGTTAACGCAGCTTCTGCCCTGGCCGGGTACATGGCTCTGGCCATGGAAAATACCAGGCTGAATAACGAGATTTCCGGCCTCGACCTCGGTTTGCTGAAGAGCCTGGCTATGGCTATCGATGCCAGGGATAACTATACCAGGATGCACTCCATGCGGGTTACCAGGTATGCGGTGATGATCGGTGTGCATATGGGCATGTCCCAGGAGAATATCGAGCTTCTCCGCAGAGGTGCGCTTTTGCACGATATCGGAAAGATCGGTATTCGGGACGACATCCTGTTAAAACCGGGGGAACTGACAAAAAAAGAATGGGATGAGATTCGGAAGCACCCGGAAATAGGGGCCAGGATCCTGGGGCCGGAGGGGCCGTTGCGGGTGATTGTACCAATGGTCCTGCACCATCATGAGCGCTACGATGGTAAAGGCTACCCGCATGGATTAAAGGGCGCGGACATACCGGAGGGGGCGCGGATAATTGCAGTTGCGGATGCTTTCGAGGCAATCACCTCCGACCGGCCGTATCGGCGGGCATATTCATTGGAAAGAGCCTTAAGGGAAATCCAGCAAAACGCCGGAAGCCAGTTTGATCCGGTGATAGTAAGAGTATTCATGGATATGTTCAAGGAATACACTGGAGACTTAACGCCTGAAGAGTACACAAGTGAATGAAACGAACCGGCGTCAGGGTGGGACGGAGTATACGAAGGCCCGGGAGGTTCGATTCGTGGAAAATAAGGAAATAGTGATCCAGGGCAGAACGGTGGAAGAAGCGCGCCTTATGGCTGCAAAGCTCCTACAAGCTGAAGAGGGACAACTGAGGATAGAAGTGCTTGATGAGGGGCGGAGGGGGTTTCTGGGCCTTTTCGGCCGTCCGGCTACTATCCGGGCAATCCTGGAAAGTAAACCAACCAGGGTTTATCGGGAACGGGATATTGAGCCGGACGTCGATGGAATGGCGGAAGTGAAGAGTGGCGTGCTCCGGGTATATGGGCCGCGCGGCAGGGGGCAGGCGGCGGTGATCATCCCCACCCCGGGTGTAATTCTCCGTGTGAATGGGGTGGCGGTATCCGGTCCCCGGAGAATAAGGGAACAGGAAGAAGTTGAGGTAGAGCCGTTGGAAGAGGTGCATCCGGCAGGGATAGAAGTAGAGGTTTCGGCCAATGGTTTTACTGCCAGCGTAAAAGTGACTCCTCAGGTTACCGTGCGCTATGAGTTGGTTGACCAGAAGGCGCAGAATATCCTGCAGTTGCTTACCAGGCGGTATGAGGAAAGCGCCAAAGTTATTACAGTTGCCGATGTGGAAGCAGCCTTGCGAGCTAGAGGAGTAACCTTCGGCCTCGATCGCGAGGAGATCTTGCGGGCGGTGACCATCGCTGACGGTGCGGCAAGGGTGGTGGCGCGGGGTAAGCCGGTACAGGAAGGGCGAGACGGCTGGGTTGAATACTTGTTTAACAGTGAGCCGGTGGAGATCGTTTACGAGGACGACAAGAATGTGAACTACTGGGAGCGCTATATTATCCCTTCCGTAACAGAGGGGGAGGTGCTGGCGGTAGTGCATCCGCCTGTGCCGGGGATTCCGGGCAGGAAGGTAACAGGTGAGCCGGTGATGCCCGCTCCTGTTCGAGAAGCATCATTACGGGTAAAGGATGGGGTTGTAATTAGCGATGACGGGCGGAGAGCCATAGCGGCTGTTGCAGGCAGGCCCGTCCTGGAAGGTTACCGGCAGCCGTATATCAAGATTGTTAAATTGATGGTACATCCCTGTGACGTGGATATCAGGAGCGGCAACCTTAGCTTCGGGGGTGACCTGTTGATTCTTGGCAGTGTCAAGGAGGGAATGCGGGTCTCGGCGCATGGAAACGTTACCGTTATGGGTAATATAGCCGGCGCGGTGATCCAGGCCGGCGGCAGGGTTGTGTGCCGTGGCAGGCTAATCAATTCCAGGGTAAGGGCCGGCGGACTGAAGTCATTTTACAACCGGCTGGCTCCCTTACTAGATGATCTGGGTAGGCGTTTAGACGAACTTATCAAAGAAACAACCAGAATCCATCAGTATACAGTTGACCGGAGAAAAATAAGAAGTAGTGACCTTGACCTTAATAGAATGATTACCTTACTTATCGAAAGAAAAAAGAAGGAGATAATAGAGCTTGCCAATAAATACGCTGCTGCACTGGATGAGACAGACTTGCCGTTTCCTCCTGCCGTGCGTGAATTCGCGCTGGGCATCAAGAACCTGGCAGTTGTTTTAGGTAACCGGGAGTCTTCTATTAAAGAAGAATTGGAAAGTATGTTGAAAAAGAAAGAGGAGATTGATTTTCTCCTTGATTCAATACCCGAGCAACCGGGTGACATTCTCTGCTCCTACGCGCAAAACTGCGTGCTGGATGCCGGTGGCAGTATCACGTTAACGGATGCGGGGGGTTATTACTCAACCCTTACGGCGGGGAAACAGGTCCGGGTGAGGGGAGTTTTCAGAGGTGGAGAGATATCTGCTCTGGGGAATGTTTATATCGACGAGGCGGGTTCGCCGGGGTTAACCGGCGGAAAGGTGAAGATCAGGGTGGCCGAGCAAGCCGTTGTTAACATCCGCAAGGTTTACCCTGAAACCACGATTCAAGTGGGCGGCCGTTCCTGCCGTTTTGACAAGGAAGAGAGCTACGTAAAGGTATTCTTAAAGGATGATGCCCTTAAAATCGAATCCTTAGAAGAGGGCAATCATCACCGGATAGTAACCTTTTGAGCAAAAATGCAGGGCGGCGCTAAGCAGTTACTTTTTTCTATGGCTTATGTTTCTGATGTTTATACTTGTGTGAAAACGAGAGGCAGCCTGGTCGTTTGTTATCCAACCAAGAGGTTTCTGATGTTTATACTTGCCTGTAAAACCCGGGGAGGCCCGCATCGGGCTTTTTTTATACTTTTTTTACAAATATTCGGTTGTCCGATAACGAAAAAAGGCTATAATTAGATAGAGCCACAGTTGATTGGGGGTGTCTGAAAGTGTTGAATATAGGACCCTGGGAGCTCATATTAATTCTTGTGATTGTATTGATCGTGTTCGGGCCAGGCCGTTTGCCCGAGGTGGCCCGCTCTATGGGCAAGGCGGTGAACGAGTTCCGCAAGGCCTCCTCCGGTGTGCAGCGCATGTGGGAAGAGGTAACGAGGGAGGCGCCTCCCGGGCCGGCTCCGCAGGCACAGGCGCCTGCAGCGGCAAGCCAGGAGGGACCGGCTGGAGAGGGGCAAACCGCCGAAGCAAAACCGTCCGGGGAACAAAAAACGGCCTAAACCTTTGTATGGGAGGGGATGCTCGTGCAGCTAAAAAATAGCCGGCTACTGGTAGGGATTATACTTCTGGCATTTGTTGCGGGAATCGCTTTTACCGGTGGCATTATTTTTGCGACCGGAGGCCACCTGACGAACCCGAAAATGGCAGCCTTCGGTTTGCCGGAAAAGGCTTCGGAGCTACCGGGCGTCGGCCCCAATACCATTGCCGACATAGTGGACAAGAAAGGGCCCGCAGTGGTAAAAATCGAGACAACGGTTACCACTACCGTGCAGAGAAATCCGTTCTTCAGCGATCCCTTCTTCCGGGACTTCTTCGGGGATCAGTTCGGCAGGCCGATGTCCAGGGTGCAGAAGGGACTGGGCTCTGGTTTCATCATTTCCACAGACGGCTACATCCTGACCAACGAGCACGTGATTGAGGGAGCCCAGGATATCCAGGTGACCCTGGTGGGGAGATCGAAACCGGTTCCTGCCAGGGTGGTGGGCTCGGACCGGGAACTCGACCTGGCCGTCCTTAAAATCGATGCCGGCACGGATTTGCCCACCCTCAAGCTGGGGAATTCCGACCAGATTGCGGTCGGCAACTGGGTGATCGCCATAGGCAACCCGTACGGGCTTGACCACACCGTGACCGTCGGCGTGATCAGTGCCAAGGGCCGCCCGATTACCGTCGAGGACCGCAGTTACCGGAACCTGCTCCAGACAGATGCCTCGATCAACCCGGGCAACAGCGGCGGGCCCCTCATCAACCTGCAGGGGGAAGTGATCGGGATCAACACTGCCGTCGACGCCAGTGCCCAGGGGATCGGGTTCGCCATTCCGAGCAACACCGTGAAGGGCGTACTGGAAGAGTTGATGGGCAAGGGGAAGATCACCCGCGGCTGGCTCGGCATCGAAATGCAGGAGGTCACACCGGGCATCGCCGGTTACCTGGGCTATAACGGGACAGGCGGTGTTGTCGTCAGGGACGTTGTTTCAGGGAGCCCTGCGGCACGGGCCGGCCTCCGGCAGGGGGATATCATAACGGCCATGAACGGCAGCAGTATCGGCGGGACTGACGACATGCTGGACAGAGTGGAGAAGACAAAACCGGGGACGAGGGTCGAACTCACCGTATGGCGTGACGGAAATACCATAAAGGTATCCGTCACCCTCGGTGAGCGTCCCTAAAGGTAAGTTATATAAGTTATCACAGACAACTCCGGTTTGATCGGCAAGGGAGGGGAATTTCAGCCCCTCCCTTAGCCTGTTATAAAGGATGCAACATTAATATCCCGAGCCAATTATCGCCTATAGATGGGGACCGGGCAAGATGCCGCGAGCCTGAAGGGAAAATTAGGGGATAAGGAGAAAGAGTATAAAAAAACGGGAACGGGGGCTTGCCTGTGCCGCCTGTTGTCTGGATTACAACCGCTTTTGCACTGGGGATTGGCCTGGCCTCGGCGGGGGATCTGGTGGCGCCTCCGGCAGCCCTGGCTGCCGCCCTGGTGGTTCTGCTCGGCACAGCCCTGTCCTTCTGGCGGGGACGGAGGGAAACCCCTCTCTTCCTGCTTTTATCTTTTAGTATCCTGGGGTACGCCTGGGGAGAATTCGGCGAAAAGCCCTTTCCTTCCTCGTTACGGCCCTTCCTCGGCCATTACGTGGAATTGGCCGGGACGCTGGATACGCTTCCTGTCGAATACCCCAACCGGGTCCTTTACACCCTGGCCGATCCCGCGGTTGAACTGGGCGGGGATTCCTGGCGCGGCCCCGGTAAGATTCAGGTTGTGGTTTACACCGGTTCCAAAGGAATGCCGGTGGCTGGGGAGAAGGTGGGAAGAACCCCGGCGGCGCGGGTTTACCCCGGGCGGCGCCTCCTGGCGAGGGGAAGGCTGGACCTGGCGCCCCTTCCTGCCAACCCGGGGGACTTCAATTACAGGGCCTACCTGGAGCGCAAGGGCATCATCGCCGTATTAACGGCGGATGATGCCCCAACCGTGTTAGAGCAAGAGCAGGGTGCCCGTTGTCTGCTGCCGCGGCTGTTGGCGTCCGCCCGGTTGAGGATTGAGGATGGCATTGTCAGATCGGTTCCCCCGGAGCAGGCGGTGCTGCTCCGGGGTTTTCTGCTGGGGTCAACGGAGGGTATCACCCCGGAAGACCGCGATATCTACCGGCGCACCGGTGTCATGCACCTCTTTGCCGTATCGGGGTTGAACATCGGTTTCGTGCTTTTGTTGTTCGTTGCCGCCGCGCGGTTCCTGCGCCTGCAGCGGCTGCCAACCTTCCTGCTCGTCACAGGGGGTCTCTGGAGTTACGCCGCGCTCACCGGTTTTCCCGCATCGGTTACAAGGGCGGCGGTGATGGGGACGGTTGGGTTGGTGGCCTACCTGTGGCAGCAGCGGCAGAACATCCTCAACTCACTGGCCGTGGCTGCCCTGGCAATCATGCTGGCCGATCCCGGCGCCCTTTTCGACCCGGGGTTCCAGCTTTCCTTTGCAGCCACCTGGGGGATCATCTGCCTGGCACGGCCGCTTGGCTCCCTGCTGCCTTTTTTAGAGGGGCACCCGCTCCTGGAGGGCGGCAGGGAGGTGATCACCGTGTCTCTGGCAGCCCAACTGGCGGTGCTTCCCTTATGCGCCCTTTACTTCCAGCAGATACCCGTGCTGGGCCTGCTGGCCAATATCCTGGTGGTTCCCCTGGCGGGCCTGGTGGTTAACGTGGGGCTGGCGGGGATGCTGCTTACACTGCTGCATCCCGCCCTGGGCACTCCCTTTTATGTCTCCTCGGGGGCGCTGACAATCCCCATCCAGGGGCTGCTCAGACCGCTGGCCGGGCTCCCAGGAATCAGCCTGGCCGTACCGCCACCGCCCTTGTGGCTGGCCACCGCCTGGTTCCTGCTGCTGGGGCTTTTCGGCCGGAGCCTCCGCGGCGGCAGCGATATCGCCTTTCCCCATTTCCGCTTCAGGCCCTTTGCACGCCGCCGGCTTGTGCCGTCGCTGATCGGCCTGGCCTGTCTTTTGGCAATCATGTATGCAGGGGGCAGGGCCTGGCCGGTGGCCGGAGAACGCCCGCTGAGGGTGACCTTTTTAAGCGTAGGGCAGGGGGATGCAGTTCTGGTGGAGTTTCCGAACGGCCGCAGCATGCTGGTGGATGCCGGGGGCCAGCCGGAGTTCAGCCGCTCATCCTTCGACCCGGGGCGGCAACTGGTCCTCCCTTATCTTGCCCGCTCCGGCATCCGCAGGCTGGACCTGGTGGTGAACTCCCACCCGCACGAAGACCACCTCGGGGGGATCCCCGCAGTCCTTGTCGGGATTCCGGTGAGTAATCTCGTAATGCCTCCCGTGCGGCACCCGACTCCACTTATGCTGCAGGTGGAAAGGCTGGCCGGTGAGAAGAGAATAGCTGTGCACACGGTTAGTGCCGGGGCGTCATTGAGGCTTGACCCAAGGGTGAAAATCGATGTGCTCAACCCTCCTGCGCGCCTCTATTCGGGCACGAGGAGCGACCTGAACAACAACTCCCTTGTGCTGCTTTTGCAATACGGTGATATATCCTTCCTCCTGACAGGGGACGCGGAAAGGGATGCCCTGGACGATATTGCAGCCGGTGTATTTCCGCCAAACACGAGGGCTAACGTGGTGAAGGCGCCTCACCACGGCAGCCGCACGGGTGTCAGCCCGGCACTGGCCGGGCGCCTGCACCCGCGGTTTGTGGTGATCAGCGTCGGCCACAACTCCTTTGGGCATCCCGATCCGAAGACTGTGGATTTCTGGCGGGAACAGGGTGCCCGGGTCCTGCGCACGGACGAGGCAGGGGCAGTCATCTTTGAAACCGACGGGAGGAAACTCCGAGTTAAAACTTCCGGTCAGTCGCCAAAGCTGATCCCGATGGAGCGGGCAGCTTGAACCAGCTGCCCGTTAGGGGGGACGTGGGACGGGCGTTTAATTGCTTGAGCTATCGGTACGGCGGTGATCATCAGGCCCCTCAGGGCGACCATGTACCCGGCCTTTTTCTTGATGGCCAGCTCTGCCGCTGCCACTCCGAAGCGTGTGGCCAGGACTCGATCATAGGAAGTGGGGGAGCCGCCGCGCTGGATGTGCCCCAAAACCGTAACCCGGGTTTCGATTCCTGTCGCTTTCTCGATAAGATTCCCCACCACCTGCCCGATTCCACCCAGCCGGACGGGATCCCCGCTGTCTTTGATGGTTTCCCTGACCACCCGTTTCCCCGCGGGATCCGGCGTTCCTTCGGCAACGACGATGATGCTGAACATCTTTCCCTCCTCCCGCCGGGCCCTGATCTTGGCAACCACCTTGTCCAGATCCCAGGGGATTTCAGGGATCAGGATCACGTCTGCTCCTCCCGCAATCCCGCTCCAGAGGGCAATCCACCCGGCGTAACGCCCCATCACCTCCAGCACCATCACCCGGTGGTGCGATTCTGCCGTTGTATGCAGCTTATCCAGCGCCTCCGTAGCCGTGGTGACGGCCGTGTCAAAGCCAAAGGTCCGGTCCGTGGCGGCCAGGTCGTTGTCGATGGTCTTGGGAACGCCGACGATACAGGCTCCTTTAGCGACCAGTTCCCGGGCGATAGAAAGGGTGCCGTCTCCACCGATGGCGATGAGGCAGTCCAGTTTCAGGTCGTGCATGTTCTGTAAAAGGACATCCGAAACGTCACGGTATTCCTTTTCACCTTCTTCGGTCACTATGGGATAGTGAAAGGGGTTGTCCCTGTTGTTCGTGCCGAGGATTGTTCCTCCACGGTGCAGCAGCCCCGATATGGCCGGTTTATCGATCGGTATCCAGTCCTGTTCAATCACCCCCCGGTAACCGTCTTTGAAGCCCAATACCTCTGCGCCATGTGCGAAAAGGGTTTTCGCCGCCGCCCTGATCACGGCGTTGAGGCCGGGGGCGTCTCCCCCTCCTGTCAGGATTCCAATGCGCATGAAACCACCCCTCTCTATAGCAAGTGCGATTTAACAGGATATTATAGCCTTTGGTGTAGTTTTCCTGCTTTGTCTTTAAATAATTACATTATTCCGGGTAAGCTCCGGTGAATGCCGGTTCCACTTTGCTGCCGGGGAGCATAGTTTAGAATTAGGTTGATCACGAGGAGGGAATGGTATTGGAGGAGAACAACTTTGCGGAAGTGCTGAAGGCTTTGCTGGCTTCGGGTTTGCCGTCCGATCCCTCGCAGTTGGGAGAATGCCTTCGTTCATTGGGAATTGACGGCAGGAACCCGGAAGCAATCCAAGACATGCTCGGCAAAATGGGGTTAGACTGCGAGGATATGCAAAAGAAGGATGAGATCGTTTCTCAGATAAACCAGATCACTGCCGGTTTCAGCAGGGAGAAGCGCCGGCAGATCGGCGGGTTGTTCGAGGAAATGGCGCATCAGATGGGATGCGAGGAGCTCCCTCCTGACTTTTTAGATTTTCTCGACCGGTGGAAGAGAGGTGGATAGCACAAAGCCCCGCCCGTACCCGGGGCTCATTTTTTTCTGCCCTGTAAATATGTTCTGGTTATCCTTGCAGGCGCCGCGACCTACGGAGGTTGTTACTCGCCCTTAACGAAGGAGCAGCTAACAGCCGAACTGAGGCATGGATGCCGAAGTAGCCGACTCCGCTGCATGGATGCAGCGTAGGAGGCGGTCGGCTGCCGTCTGCGACGAGTTTTAGGGCGAGCCCGGCACTCTATGGTACTTGATCAGGTTAAAAGCAGTTTATTTCATCGACTTTTCTGTTTTTTGCTCTGCTACTTAGCCGTGTAGAGTGCCGGGCGAGTTAAACCCGGCACTCAAAACCACTGCCTCATCGCCATAATATAAACAACCCAGTCTCATAATTCGTTCTGGAATGGTTCCGTCGGTGAATCTGTGTTGAGTGCCGGGGAGCAAGCGCAAGGATAACCAGATTTCATCCTCTGCTGGTATCACCGGAGGTGACGTGAAGGTCTGCTCTGAAAATACATCAAGTTCACCCGCCGGTCTACCGCACGGCTCCCCGGCACTCAATACGGCTAAGGTAGCCGAGCTAGAAAGAGAATATATTGATTAAGTAACTTTAAGTGCCGGGGCCGGACAGGAACAGAGAAGCCGTAACTATTTGATGTGGAGCCCGGCAGGGATTCGGCTTAATCGGGGAGAATATGAGGGAGAATGGTGAAATCGGTTATACAGTAAAGAGGTGCTCCCATTGCCTGTTCTGACTTATTATGAGGCAAAACAGAGGCTGGCCAAAGGGGACTTCCCCAGCTTCCTTCTCCTGCAGGGAGAGGAGCGGTTCCTGTGGAGGGAAGTGATCGGGTTTCTGCGCCGGCGCCTTGAAGCCCGGGACGGCTCACTCGACTACGTGGAGTGGGATGAATCCGCCGGTGAGGCGGAGGTATGCCAGATGCTGGCCACCATCCCTTTCGGCTCGGAAAGACGCCTGGCGGTGATCAACAACCCTTCACCTGCCGCCCTGGAAAACTATTTAAGGATCGCCAATCCATCTGTGGTGCTGGTTTTGCTTTTCGAGACGAGGCTCAAGGCCTCCACCAGAGCCTACCGGCTCCTGGTGGAGAATGGATGGGTGGTTGATTGTTCCCCCCTGCGGGGGAAGGATCTTGCCCGGTGGCTCGTGGAAGAGGCGCGTTCGCGTAAAAAGGATATTACACCGACTGCCATCGAGTACCTGCGTTTTTTATGCGGTGACAGCCTGGCCCGGCTCCGTCAGGAGGTCGAGAAGGCATCCCTCTATCTCGGCGGGGAATCGAAGGTGATCACCGTTGAAGTCCTGAAGGAGGTGGGAAGCCGCACTGCAGGCCGCAGCATTTTTGAACTGGTTGATGCGGTGGCCGAAGGAAAAACAGAGCTGGTCAAGGAAGCACTGGCGGAGATTTCTGCCCAGGGCCAGCCTCCGGTGCTGGTGGTGGCCCTCTTGTCCCGCCATTTCCTGATGATGCTGGAGATGGCCTGTCTGCTTGAAGAGGGCGTCCTCCCGCAAAAGATCTCCGAGGCGATGGGGATTCAGCCCTTTGTGGCAAAAAAGATGCTGCAGCAATTGAGTTCCTTCTCTATTGCCGGGCTGGAAAGGATACTGGAAGCCCTGCTGGAACTCGACGCAGCCCTCAAACAAGGGAGGGGAAACCCGCAGCTTTTGCTCGAGGCGGCCTTAATTGAAATCTCCATTAAAAAACCCCTTACCCTGCAGGGCAAGAGGTAGCTCTGGGTTTCGCAAGTTTCGCTTGATCGGGATTATTCCTGAACTGTAGCCTGGTTCAGCTTCCTGGTAAGCTGTGCCTTTTTCCGGTCTCTCAGGTTGGGGTGAATGATTCCTTTTGCTGCTGTTTTATCGACCAAACGTATGGCTGTTTTATATGTAGCTTCCACCCGGGCCCGGTCACCTGCCGCCAGCGACTCCTCAAATTTCTTGATGGCGGTTTTCATTGCCGACTTCTGGGATGCATTGCGCCTGGCGCGAACCAGGGCCAGCCGTGCCCTTTTCATTGCGGAACGGTTTTTTGCCACGTTTTCACCCCCTTCATGCTGCCCGAAATCAACTAAGCTATATGCTATCATGATCTCCATAAAATTGCAATACTGCCTGCCTCCTGCTTATGCTACAATATTAGCGGCACTTGCCGGAGGCCAAAAGATGGTTATAATAATCTTATCTAAAAAATATGCTTTTGTGAGTCGAATAAATACTGTTGCCTTCACCGTTCAAGTCAAGGGGGTTTAACGGGTTGGGTGTTACTGCCGTTGTTCCGGCTTATAACGAGGTCTCGACGATCGGAGGCGTGGTCGAAGTCTTACGGCAGGTTCCCCTGGTTGATGAAGTTATTGTTGTGGACGACGGCTCCCGGGATGGCACCGCCGAGGCTGCGAGAAAGCACGGGGCGGTGGTGCTCGAGCTTCCCGAAAACTGCGGCAAGGGTGCCGCCATGACGGCGGGTGCCCGGCAGGCAAAAGGGGACGTTCTCCTCTTTCTCGACGCCGACCTGGAGGGCCTGACACCGCGGCATGTCGTCGATCTCCTTGAACCCGTGCTCAGGGGAGAAGCGGACATGACGGTGGGGGTATTCAAAAGCGGGCGCAAGCCCACCGATTATGCCCAGGTGCTGGCGCCGTCCATCTCCGGCCAGCGGGCGATGAGGAAGGACCTTTTCCTGGCGGCGGGTGTTGGAACAAGCCGCTTTGAGGTGGAAGTGATGCTTACCCGCTTTGCCCGGGAGAGAGGACTGCGGGTCAGGCGGGTGCCCCTTGCCAACATGACCCATGTCATGAAGGAGGAAAAAAGGGGGATCGCCCGGGGTGTAGTCGAGCGAATGGGGATGTATAAGGATATAACCTGTTATTTCTGGAAAGCGAGGCGGGTGAACAGAGCCATGCGGCCGGCCTTCGTGCTTATGGCCCTTTTTCTGGGGCTGTCCCTGATCGGGTACAACCTCTTCTACATAAAAAATATCAGGACGGCCCGGGCTGAAGTGAGCCGCCTCGTGCATTTGAAACTCTGGGGAGAGAAACGGCGCATCCTGGTGATCTCTCCCCACCCGGACGACGAGTCACTTGCCGCCGGTGGCCTGATCGCCGAGGCGGTCAAAAACGGCTGCTCCGTCCACGTGGTTTTCCTCACGAGTGGGGACGGGTTCCAGCGCGGCCTGGAGATTTACAGGCGAAAGCTAAACCCCGGCCCCACTGAGTTTCTGGAGTACGGACGGCAACGGATGGCCGAGGCGGAAAACGCCATGCGTCTGCTGGGGCTCAAGCCGGACGACATCACCTTTCTCGGTTACCCCGACGGCGGGCTGAAGGAGATCTGGGAAAAATACCACAGTTCCCCGGATGAAACGTATTTTTCCCCGCAGACGAAGCAGAGGGCGGTTCCGTACGGCGCCGCCCTTTCCCCAGGCGCTCCTTATGCGGCGTCCAGCATCATAAAGGACCTGGTGACGGTGCTGGACGGCTTTCGGCCGACCGATATTTTCATACCCGATCTTGAGGACGGCCATCCGGATCACCGGGCGGGCGGGGCTTTGGCCATCACTGCGGTTGCAGCCTGGGAGCAGGGGGGCGGGCAACACGCTCCCAGGTTATTCTCCTACCTCGTTCACGCCGGATTGTGGCAGCTTGTCCCGAAGGTTGACAGGAACACTCTGCTGCTGCCGCCGAGAAACTTTCTGGAAAGGGGCACGAGATGGTACACCCTTACCCTGACCCCTGCCGGGTTGCAGCAGAAAAAACAGGCCCTGGCGAGCTACCACAGCCAGATGAAGGTGATCTCCAGCTTCATGAATAATTTCCTGCGTCCCAACGAAATTTTCAGCGAGGTCCGCATTGCCGATGTGAAACTGCGCGAGGGGAGTCAACCGGCCGGGGCAGACACATTTTCCCGGCAGCCGGTGCGGGAGAATGGAGGCCTTTAATTGCATCAGTTAACGTATGGCCTGGAAGAAGAGGTCTTTATCACCGAACCCGAAAGGCCGACCCTGCAGTCCCTGTATTACCTGGCACGGCTCGTCTGGCGAGCGCCGCGCAAATATTATGCACACACCCACTGCAATTTCACCCGGGGAAAGGACCTGCGCTTCGGTTTGATGAGCGGTGTGGAAATTTCCACCGCCGCCCATACCGACAAGAGGGCACTGCTCGAAGACCTGGCCGGGCGCCGGGGCGCTCTGGCCGCTGCCTGCTCCGGCCTTATCGTTCCCCTCGGCCACCTGCTGGATCACCCGGAGCCCACCAACATCTGCGGCATGCACCTGCACGTCAGCGGTTTTCCCGATTTTGAGCGGGCGTACCGGAACGTCATCTATTTCCTCCCCCTGCTGATCCTGCTGGTGGCCAACGCCCCCGGTTTCGGGGACAGCTTCTACGGCCCATCCTTCCGACTGGCGGAGGCTTTTGCCATCGGGCCGCTGCGGGAGGACAGGAAATACCGTTTCCAGGACGTTATTCTTTCAAAGCGCCTGGGGACCCTGGAGATCAGGGCCTTTGACCCGGTCTGGGATCTCGGCAGGATTCGCCTCCTGCTCGACTGCATCGAGGCCGTGCTGCAGACCGGCAGGACATACCCCGGTACGCCCGAGACCTACAACCGCCTCCGGCTCCTGGCGGCCAGAGAAGGGTACTGCGAGGAATTGCAAGGAATCTACAGGGAGTTAAAGGAACTGGTTCCGGTTCCGGAGAAATTCATCCTGGAACCTCCTGCCCTCAAGGTGTGGGATCTGTACAGGGAGGGCGGAATTTTAGCGGCTTATTCGGCCCTGGATAACGCCTACCGGGGAGGCCCGCTGGAACCCCGGAAACTCCCGCCGATGAAAGTCAGCGGGTTGAAAATCATCGCCGGTGTGTGCGGGTACGCCCTGCCCCGCCTCCCCTACAATCTGCGGAAGGTGTGGTTGGAGTGGTAAGGTATTTTTTAATTGCGATCTTCTCCGTTGTTTTCATAGGCCTGATCACACTCCTGTATTTGCGGAAAGTCTGGTTTTACCGCGATCCCGTGCGGGAATGCCCCAGTGAGGATGGAGTGATCGTTGCCCCCGCCGATGGGCAGGTCATCTACATCAAGCCCTTCCGGAACGGGGAGGTCGTCTCCGAAAAACTGGGCCGCCCGATCAAGGTTGAAGAGATCACCAGGCTTCCGGCCTACGGGGACCGCGGCTGGATCGTCGGCATCTACATGTCCCCGCTGGACGTTCACTTCAACTACTCGCCCGTAGCTGCCCGGGTCGAGGAAATGGTTCACACCCAGGCCCGGGTCAACCTCCCCATGGTCGACCTCTGGGAGTACATCCGCCTCACCTACTTGAGGCAGGCCATCGACCTCTTCAGCCACCGCTACCGGCTGGTGAACGAGCGGCTGACCATCTTCCTCGACGCCGGGGGGTTGAAGCTGGCGCTGGTGGAAATCGCCGACAGGTTCGTCAACAAGATCAGACCCTTTATCAAGGTGGGGGACCGCCTGCAGCCCGGGCAGAAGATTTCCTTTATAGACCGGGGTTCCCAGGTGGACCTGGTGATCTTCCGGGAAGATGTCCGGTTCACGGTCCGGGTCGGCCAGCAGGTATACGGGGCCCAGACAATCTTAGCACGTTACCAGGTTGCAGGCGGGGAAGCAACTTGACTCCAGAATATGTCTATTTCCTGCTTTTCGTGCTGCTGCTGATTGAGGGAATAGGGGTTCCCGGCATCCCCTTTGAGGCGGTCTTTCTGGCAGCGGGATACTTCATCCAGACCGGGAA
Organism: Syntrophomonadaceae bacterium; assembly: GCA_012840385.1. Taxonomy (GTDB): domain Bacteria; phylum Bacillota; class DSM-12270; order Thermacetogeniales; family Thermacetogeniaceae; genus DULK01. The sequence goes on along the minus strand of DULK01000089.1, from coordinate 8,688 downwards.
AATGAGCTTTATGGGGGCGGTTGCGGTGGGTACCTTGGGCAACCTGGCGGGCAACCTGATCGGCTACTGGCTGGGGGCCGCGGCGGTTCCCGCACTCTTGAGAAGGTTCACCCGCTCCAGGGCGATGGAGCGCGGCCAGAATATCGCCATGTCCTGGTTCGAACGGTACGGCGCTGCGGTGGTGGTGATCTCCCGCTGGTTCGGCCTGATCCGCACCCCGACCATCGTGGGGGCCGCGGCAATGGGGATGAAACCCGGCCCTTACACCTTTTACTCGGCCGTTGGGGCCTTCACCTGGACCCTGGCCTGGCAGTACGCCAGCTGGAAGGGGCTTGGCATTTTGGCAAGGTGGTGGCGCTGCTACCGTCAGCACTCAACCTGGTGGCTGGACACGCTGCTGATCGCCGGCCTGCTTCTCGTGACAGGTATCCTCATTTTCATGTATTACAAAAAGCACTTAGGAACCAGGAAAAAGCCATAAAGCTCGGGCAGTATCCTGCAACCCCTCATCCTGTTGCCCGGACGTGCTCTTTCCTCAGAAGGCAGATTCTGTACCGGGCAATTATTATCCATCCGATCCCTTCAGCGCATTGTCTGCTCATATTTTACCATAAGATGGAATATGAATGAGAGAGGGGTATGCCGCTGAGGGGGAAGCATCATGTTGGTTCGTTTCAAGGAGCGGCAGTTGCCTGCGCGGGGACTGGCCGTTTTTTTTGGATTATGTTTATGCCTGCTGGGATTCTGGGGGATGGTGGAGATCCACCGGACCTTGTTATTGAAAATCGTCTCTTACCCTGACCTGCTGGAATGGGGCCTTGGGGGCCGCGGTGGGGAGTGGGAGGAGCATTCCCTGCTAGGCGGCGCCCTGATCTGCCTGACAGGAGTTGATGCCAGATACCTGCCGGGCATCCTCGAGGCGGGCCTTCCTGCCGCCGCCTTCGGCGGCGCCACAACCACAACCTTTGCCGGGGGCCGGACCTGGGAAATGGTGGAACAATCCCTCAGCCAGCAGGTTGTTGCGGAAAATGAACCTGCAGGCTGCGAGGTCGCCATCTACCACACCCACAATGCAGAGACCTACATTCCTCTGAACGGCCGGAGCAAGGTTGACGGAAAGAACGGGGGGGTCAGCCTGGTAGGCGAGGAAATGGTGAAGGTCCTGGGGGAGGCGGGGATCCGGGCGGTTCATGACCTGACGGTACATGACTACCCCGATTTTCCCACCTCTTATATCAAGTCTGAGGTTACCGCCCGGAAACTGGTGCAGGAGAATCCGGAGCTGAAAGTTTTGATCGACCTGCACCGGGATGCCGGCCTGCCGAAAAAGGAGACGGCCAGGGTCGGCGGGGAGGACGTGGCGCGGATCTTGCTGGTGGTGGGCACCGGTGAGCGCCTGGCCAACCCTCACTGGAGGGAAAACTACGCCTTTGCCCAGTCGATCGCCCACCGGCTCGAAGAGAGGTATCCCGGCGTGCTGAAAGCCGTGAGGTTGAAGGCCGGGCGCTACAACCAGCACATCTCCCCCCATGCCGTCCTGGTGGAGGTGGGTAGCGACAAGAACACCCTGGCGGAGGGCCTGGGAGCCGCCCGTTGCCTGGCTCACGTGCTGGTGGAACTGCTCGAGGAATCCAAAACGGGCGGAGAAAGCTGACAAACCGTGGCCGCTTTTACCGGAGCCACGGTTTGTCATGCGGCCGATAAGGGCGTTAACCTGGTGGAAGGTACCTTTAAGTGGGGGGTACTGTCAAACTTCAGGAAGAGTATGAGGACCTATTCCAGCCTTTCCGCTCGGGGCCGATTTGTTTTCCTTTTTCAGGATCGTACTTTCATCCCCTCCAAAAGCTTATGTAACATTCCCCGGACTTCAGTTAAGGGGCAATGCCAAAATAGTGAAGGGCCTCAAGAATGCCTGCCGCATGAGGCTTACTAGCTCGATAGATTGTCGGAGGTAACAAGGAAGGCGGCAAGGAGCTGTTGGCAACAAGGACACCCCGATAGTTCAGTTGCAACATATCCAGATCGTTGCCGTCATCGCCACAAACGAACACTTTTTCAGATGGCAGGTTCAAGCAGGAAACAAGGTAGCGCAACGCCGGGCCCTTGCCTGCTACAGTGGGGATTACATCTACGTTGCGGCCCGTCACTACTACGCGCACGGCCAGGCAACTCAAAGCTTTCACGAGTAAAGTCAAGGCTTCTTCCTCTTCCAAGTGATAACTCCGGCGCCAGGGGGAGCGAATTCTTTGGGGGGAAAGACCAGGGATACCTGCTGCTATTTCCTCTATCTTTTTTCCGTTCCAGCAATCGACAAACCGGCTTTCCCAGGCACGATCGCGGCGAAATCGCGGCCGGTAGCGAATGATGGTTCCTACATCGGCAACCAGAACATCTGGAACCAGGAGGGCTTCCTTTCCTATCAGGTCCAGGGCGGAAAGGGTATGCCGACCAGTTAAGTAAATCAAGAACACCTGCTGATGCCGTAGGGCCAACCAGGAGTTGAGCTCCGCCAGGGCGGCCGGATCTCCAACTAGGGTACCGTCGAGATCGGTGGCTAAAACGAGGAGGAGATCATCGTGTTGTTTTGATTGCAATTCTTTCACCTCGATTCTCTCACCTTGTCGTAGAGTGAGGAAAGCCTTTCAATCACTCGAGGCCAGGTAAACAGGTGCTGCACTCGCCGGGCGGCCGCCTTTCCTAGATGAAGAGCTGAGGACGGGTCGCTCAATATCCTAGCAAGTCTAGACGCGAGAGCCTCTGGGTCGCGTGGTGGAACGAGATAGCCTGTAACGCCGTCAATTACTGTGAATTTTAATCCGCCCACCCGGCTGGCAATAACCGGGGTGCCACAGGCCATGGCTTCTACCGCCACCAGACCGAAGGTCTCATAATACGAGGGCACAACACAAACCTCAGCCGCACGATAATAAAGCGCAAGTTCCTCCTGTGGTTTTGCTCCAACAGCAGTAACCCAGCCCGCCAGCCCCCGGGCGAGGAGCTCTTCCTCAAGATGGTTTTTGTGCTGTACGTCTCCACCAACGATCAGCACGTGCACATCCTGAAAGAAGCAGGGGTTGTCCTTGCCCAGTACTTCCAAGGCCGCCAACAGTGTCCCTAGACCCTTGTTTTCCTCTTGACGCCCTACGTAAAGTACTACTTTTTTCCCGGTCAAGCCCAGCAATGCCTTGCTCAGATGACGATCGCCGGGATGAAATAATTTAGTATCCACGCCGCAGGGAATCAGGGTGATTCGCTCGCCGTGAGCCCCGTAGTCTCTTATAAGGCTTGCCTTTTCTTCGGGTGCCGTGGCCACTAAGTGGCAAACGCCTTGAACGATTTGCTTTTCCGCTTCAAGGCGCCGAAGGAGATGCAATCCTTCTTTTTTCGTTTCCCTGGCCTTCACACTACCCAAAGAATGAAAGGTGTGTACCTGGGGAATACCAAGATATTCCTTGAGGGATAATCCGGCCACACCCGAGAGCCAGTAATTTGAATGAATAATGTCGTACCGCCCTTTGTCTCTCCCTACATAGTCTTTCAGTTCTGTTACGAAGGTCGGCACGTAATGATAGAGTTCATCCTTGGGAATAAACTCCCTCCGCCCTGCCGCCAAACGGATAACTCTGCCCTTAGGCCCAAGTTTCTCTTGATGCTTAGCGGCAGAGTCCTGCCAGTGACTGAAGACGTCTACCTCCCACCCTAAGCGTTGCAGTTCTAAGGCCACCTGGCGCACATAGACATTTTGTCCGCCTGATTGAACTCCCCCCAGCCGGGCGAGGGGATCGCCATGAATGGAAATGAGCATGGCCTTTGGCATTGCCTTCATACCTCCCTTGGTGTGATACCAACTTATATTTGAATATAAAGTTGTCTGTTAAGCCAAGCTAGGAGTCTTAACAATTGGCTAGTTAGATCGGATAGCAGTTCTTCCGGCTGTCCGTTAGAGTAATATAACCGCGATTTTACGATTTTGCTTCTTGCCCAGGCATTGTCTCGTGAGCCCTAAAGGGAAAGAGCGGTGTATTGGTGTACAGGTATAAGGTCTGGGTAGGATAGGCGAAGTCGATTCCTTCCTCTTTGAAGCGGTGGAAAATAGCTAGGTTAATGGCCTGTTGAACATCCATATAAAGGTTATAATCCTGATTGAGTACGTAGTAGACGATTTCAAAATTCAAGGAAAAGGCGCCATATTCTTTAAAATGTGCTCGGTTGAACCGCACCTGCGGCTGAGCTTCGATAATTTCCCGGATCAATGCCGGTATGCGTACCAACTTCTCATAAGGCGTTTCATAAGTCACACCAAGAGAAAAAACAACCCGTCGCTCATACATCCGCTTGTAGTTACGAATTCGGCTGCTGAGTAGATCGGAATTAGAAAAGACGAGTTGTTCGCCGGAAAGGCTGCGGATGCGTGTACTTTTTAGGCCGATATGCTCAACCGTGCCCATATAGTTGTCAATGACAATAAAGTCCCCTATCACAAAGGGTTTATCTAGCAAGATGGACAAAGATCCAAACAAATCCCCAAGAATGTTCTGCAAGGCCAGCGCCGCGGCGATGCCGCCGATTCCTAGTCCTGCCACTAAGGCTGTGATATCAACACCTAGATTGTCCAGAACCATCAGGAGGATCACGGCCCACAGGACGAGACGGGCGACAAAGCCGAGGGCGTAAACAGTGGCCACGCCAACCTCATCTTCGCCCATCTTGGCTTTTAGATTCCTGCCAACAAAGAAAGATGTGATGGCGTTCCCCCAGAGCGCTGCTTGAAGAAAGGCTAGGGTAATAATAATTTTGCCTATGACGCGGGTTATTTCACCCGGCAAGTGGAGGAACGGTATGGTCAGATAAAGGGAGAGGGCAAGCAGAAACCAGAACTTGGTCTGCACGAGCATGCTGGCCAACAGATCGTCTATATCATTTTTCGTCTTTCCGGCAAATGCGGCCAAGCGCTTGACGATTAAACCTTTAATGAAGCTTAACGCCGCCACCATGGCCAACATCAAGAAAGCCGCGCTTAGCCAAGTCTGAATGGTATTTCCATATAACGTTAACGTAAACAAGCGCAATCTGCTTCACCTAACCTTCCCCTATACCCTACGGCTTCATTATGGAGCACTGAGGGTAGCTATCAGATCCGCCTAAAGCTATTGTACACATAGTCTATAATAATTGACAACAACTTTTTAGTTAATTCAAGTTGTTAGTTACACCGAGAAAGCACCAGCCTCACATTATCCACCGCGGCCGCTGGCGGCATGGAAAGGGGGACGGCGCAGAATACATCAAACTATTGCTGTACCGCCGGTCTACCGCTCGAATCCGATTTCAGGACGGATAGGAAAACGGCTCACTTCGGAATGCGGCACTAATTTAAGTGTCGGGTTACCCGTCTTTCCATAAGTCGCTTGACGGTAGAACCGGCGGCCATATTTTTTTTCATAACGTTGGTGTTAAAAGGTGACATGCGGGTTTAATACTTAGAAATAGATCTGTTTCACTTTGGCTTTAAAGGGGAGCAGCTCCCCCACCGCCTGTTCGGCAGGATTATGATCAAGCACCTGCCTGACGGCAGCGGCCAGGAGGGCCGGATTGCTGTCCTGGAAGACGTTCCTGCCGATGGCAACCCCCCTTGCTCCCGCCTTAACGGCATCCGAGATCATGGTCAGAAGTTCGGCGGTGGAACTCATCTTCGGCCCTCCTGCAATGACCACCGGGATGTTCACCGAAGCGGTAACCCGGGCGAAGGTCTCCGGTGATCCCGTATAGTTTACCTTGACGATGTCCGCTCCCAGTTCCTCGGCGATCCTGGCGGCGTGGCAGATCCTGGCGGGATCGTATTCACCGCCGGGTGTTCCGTCCCTGACGTACATCATGGCCAGGAGCGGCATTCCCCATACTTCGCACTCTTCCGAAATCCTGCCCAGGTCGCGGAGCATCTGCGCCTCGAATTGCCCTCCCAGGTTGACGTGGGCCGAGACCGCGGTTGCACCCAACCGGATGGCGTGTTCTACCGAGCATACCGCTTCTTTCCTGGAGGAATCGGGGGACAGAGCGGTGGACGCCGAGAGGTGGACGATGAGTTCGCATCCGCCGGGGTTGATAAATTTCGTGATCCGGCGGGCAAGCCCCTTGTGGAGGATCACGGCGTCGGCCCCGCCTTCGGCGACGGATTTCACCGCCTGCCGGATATCTTCAAGGCCGGGCATGGGGCCCATGGTTACACCGTGGTCCATGGGGACGATGAATACCCGCCGCGACCGTTTGAACAGGCGTTTTAGACGGATCTCCTTTCCTATCACTGCTGCTTATCCCTCCGGTGTTATTTCTCGATAATGGTTTCCTCCACTTTGATGCCGACGTGACGCCCAGGCTCACAGACGTGGGCCAGCAGTTCGTCACCCGGGCGAATTGCGGTGGCGTTCCTGGGTTTCCCGTCCGATCCCATAAGCCTTATGTGCCAGTCGTCCTGAACGATGACATTGAGTTCCCTGCCCGCCGCCTCACCTCTGATCAGCAGAAGCGGCCTCGCCTCTATCTTGACCCGGCCGACGGTGAGTTCCCGCGCCTCCCCTTTTGTGTTAACACAGAGAACCCTGCTCCCTGCAGCCAGGTCGGTGATGTATTCTGCGGTGTTGCCGGGCATCCAGACGTAGGAGTGGACGGCACCGGCATTCACCCTGAAGGGGCGCAGGTTCATGTAGGGCAGGTAATGGGTTTCGGAACAGACGAAGATCCCGCCACCGGAAGTGGAGCCTACGATCATTCCCTCTTCCCGGTTCATCAGGCCGGTGGTATCGATGCATGCCCGCATGCCCATCCCGGCGTGGCGGACGCCGGTTACAACCAGCGGCTGCAGCTTCAAGGAATGAATGTTTTCCCGGGATAGATAATCAACGAGCTTTTGAATTTCGAACAGGTCCGTCCCGGTAAACAGGACTCCGTCGCTCCCCTGCTCAAGCACTCCAAAGGCCACTTCCATTTCTTCACAGGTAGTGACTTTCCTCAGGAGAACGGTTCTCCCCTCCTGCAGCCTGGCTATGATTAATTCCAGGGGGATGTTGGTGGGCAGGTCGAAATCCACCACCGCATAATCAAACCGGGGTGCATCCTGCCATGCCCGCTCCAATGATTCGCTTCCTTTGACCGCAAGGAAAACGCAGGTCTTGCACCCGCGTTTCCTTGCCGCTTGCAGGAGCTCCTGCCGCTCGGAGAGCACCGTTTCCCCGCCGGCGATCTCCTCCAGGTCCGCTTCGTTGAGGATTTCTGTGATCAGGTCCGTTTTGCTGGGGTAGTGTCCGTCCCTGCGCTGGTCAACAGAGACCACGACTTTTGTGACCGGCGAGTTGTTCACCAGGTCCCAGATGTCCCGTCGGGAAAGGGGGATCTGCCGTCCGTCGAACCAGATTTCCCTTGTATTTATCCCCATAAATTCGATAACTCCCTCGATCCGTTTTTTTGAAAGCCCTGCGGACAGCTTTTCTAGCCTTCCGCAGCTTCTTTAAAATAGATCCCGTTAATGTCAATGACCTTTTCTGGCGAAGCGCCCACAGCGATCAGGGTGACATCGGCCTTTGCAGCCCCTTTTGGTGCAGGCCCGGCGACGAAGGAGATCGGTGCAAACTCGCTGGGTTGCAGGTTGCTCAGCTTCACCCCGGTTGAGTAGGGCGTTCCCAGGATCGTGCCCCTGTCGTTGAGGAAGGTGACGGTGGCAGAAAAGAATCCTGTCGGGGAATTGCTGGCCACGTTAAACCCGACCTCATATTTTTTACCGGCCTCGATACCGGTTATGATCGATTGGGATATGGCCGACATGGGAGGTGAAAAGCGGGCGAAATATCTCTCGGTATCCGCCGGGCCGGGCTCGCTGCCGGGTGCCAGAGCCGAAACCGGAGCAAAACTGACACTGCCTAACAGTGTTCTCCATCCGAATTCATTCGCTTGATAGGATTTTTGATTTGCCACACCTGATTCTCCTTTCTGCTTTTTGACTGAGGGTACTTTAACCGATACCCTCTGCTGTTTACCATGATATGTGAAGGTATGGCAAATTGTTACAATCTTGCATTCACAGTGCCTCCTTAAATTGCGATAAACCGCATCCCTAAGCTTTCACTGCACTATCAATCTATTAACCGGGATTCGGAGGTGTGCCGGCGGTTAAACTTTGAGGACCGCCTGAATGTGGCGGTCCTCCTTCCGGAAATATTGCACGGGCTGTTAAACCATTTCGCTTTGGTATCGTGAGCCCTGTGAACTATTTGTCCGGGAAATCAATGTTGATGTCGAGATCCTTGAGCAGGTCCCAGACGGCCTTTTGGATATCCTCCGCTACATTGTCACCCTGCAGTGCTCTGTTAATTTTTTCCGTGAATTTGTTGACGGCATGCTTGATCTCCTCACCGGCCATATTGGCTCCCTCCTTTCCCGCGGGTTCTAAAATAGGGTATTCCAAATGAGTGGCGAATGTTACAGAGATTTCCATTTACCGGTAGCCATTACACGGCCGTTATACCTTGCAGGATTTCAGGTACTTTTTTTGCCGCATTTCCTGGGAGGAATAAAGATACTGCGGTTTCCCCACCACCCCTACCTCCAGCAGTTCACTGCGATCATAAAGGGTTCCCTTGGGAACGACCTCAACATTTATTTTCATCCGGTACCTGCTCTCCAGCGCTCTTATAACTT
>DULK01000088.1 GCA_012840385.1 Syntrophomonadaceae bacterium | reverse complement strand
GATGCAGCGTAGGAGGCGGTCGGCTGCCGTCTGCGACGAGTCTTAGGGCGAGTTAAACCGGAGTCCGGGAGCAAGCGCAAGGATAACCAGATTTCATCCTCTGTTGGTGCCGCCGGAGGCGGCGTGGTGGTCTGCCCTGAAAAAAACACTATTTATGCTGCGGCAGCACAGGAGTGGTAACGCTTCCGACGAAACGGCCCGCAAGCTCGGTCTAAGCATTGGGGAAGCCCTGTGGGAGCCCGGCGAGGACCCACCGGAAATAGAGGCCCTGCTCAGGTTTGCCGACCGGGAAATGTACCGGGAGGAGGAAGCCAAAAAAAACGGTTCCGGGACGGCCCGGAGCGAGTGAAAAAATGCAGCAGCAGTGTCGCAAATGTGGTATAATGTAAAAGCCCGGAGTGCTTTCACTGCAGGATGCAGAAACCGGTATCGGCCGCCGATTTGCGATGCCCGATCAGCGCTTGACAATGCCCGATTTGGAGTTTAAAATTAATATTGCTCCTTGTAATTCGTGGTGGGAGTAGCTCAGTTGGATAGAGCATCAGGTTGTGGCCCTGAGGGTCGTGGGTTCAAGTCCCATCTCCCACCCCAATTTGATTGAATTGGGGCGTAGCCAAGCGGTAAGGCACGGGACTTTGGATCCTGCATCCGGAGGTTCGAATCCTCCCGCCCCAGCCATTGATAATGAAATAAATAATGCGCCATTAGCTCAACTGGTAGAGCAACTGACTCTTAATCAGGAGGTTGGGGGTTCGATTCCCTCATGGCGCACCAGAAAATTCAGGAACCGCAGGCAGATGCGGTTCTTTATTTTTTCACTTGCGCCTTATTTTGGTGGTTGCCGCCCAAATAATTTAACGAATCGTTCGGCTGCCGCCCGCTGCAGGCCGGGTACAATTATCAAACTTGGTGCGTTGGAATCAAGCAGAAAAAATATAAGCGATAGACGGATAAACGGCGACCGATGTGCTACAATGTTGACAGATTTCTTATTGTTGCCATATAATACGCCTAAGAACAGCTGACAATTTATAGAATCGTGGATGAAGAATACGGGAGAAATGAGGGTGCCTAAAGATTTCCCTCATACCGAAGAAGAAAGTTGATATCATGCCCGATGATATTAACGAACCTTTGAGGTGGAAGGACCGTATTTCGAGGAGCTCTGGAAAGTGGCAGCACACCGAAGGGGCAAGCCTGGTTGCCGGGCGAATCTCTCAGGTAAGGTAGCATGGGATTATATATTCCCATGCTCTGTTTTTTGCGCAACAGCACAGAGTGAAAAACAATTGAGGGGAGGAGGAAGAGAGTATTGAAACTGCAGTGCCTGGCCGGAAACACTTACTACATTGATGGTCCAAGCATCATCGGAGTATATCTCTTCGACGACCGTTCCTGTCTACTGATAGATACCGGCTCCAGCCAGGAAAATGCCACCGCCCTTTTGGAGTTGTTGAAGGAAAGCGGAATCAGGGTGCGCGGCATCTTCAATACCCATTGCCACGCAGACCACTGTGCAGGCAACCGCCTGATCCAGGAACGGAGTCGCTGCCGCATCTTCGCATCCGCACTGGATGCTCCAATCATTCAGAACCCGATCCTTGCACCATTTGCCCTCTATTCTGCTTACCCTCCTCCTGCCCTCAAAAATAAGTTTCTGATGGCCTCTCCTTCCGTGGTGACCGACGTTTTGGATGCGGGGAGGCTGTTCATTGACGGGATTGCGTTTCAAGTCGTTGATTTGAAGGGGCATACCATGGGTCACAACGGCATAGTGACTCCGGATGGGATTGCTTTCCTGGGGGACAGTCTCATCGCTCCTGAAATTATGAAAAAATTTCAATTTCATTACCTGGCGGATGTCGGTAGCCACTTGGAAACGCTCGATTTTCTCCAGGAGTCAGGTTTTGAACGGGCTGTTTTATCGCATGGAGGCCCTCTCCAGAATTTTATGGAGACGGTCAACAGGAACAGAGAGTTGTTCTGTAAAATTATTAATCTTATTCTGGACATGTTACGAACACCGCGGAGCAGGGAAGAGATTTTATCACGGCTTGTTGATGCGTTTGCCCTGCCTTTGAACACGACGCAGTATTATCTGATACTTGCAACAATATCTGCTTTTCTTTCTTACTTGTGTGCCAATAGAAAGATCCGCGCAACCCCTGTCGGAGGTTTTATGAAGTTCTCAATACAATAAATGAAGAGCCCGTGGATTAACCTCTACCCGGTGGCTATGACGACGGCCTTTGTTCTAACCAGGGATCATCGACGAGGAGGCATGTTTCGATTTGCAACGGGTACTATAAAAAATAGTCGGCAAACAATTCCGTGGGGCATGGAGCTCCACTTTTTTAATCGGTATTTGATGCAGGATAAAGGACGGGGCGGGTCGTAATAGCTAGTTGGGGGTATTTTAATGAGGATCACGGCATCGCCTGTAGAGAAGATCTTCCGGGAAACGCTGCCGGAGAAACTGCCGCACTATGAGGTGCGGGAGCAGCAGATCGAGATGGCCCTGATGGTGGAGAGGGCCTTGCTGCACGAGACCAACCTGCTGGCGGAGGCGGGGACCGGGACGGGCAAGAGCTTCGCCTATCTCATTCCCATCGCCCT
>DULK01000087.1 GCA_012840385.1 Syntrophomonadaceae bacterium | reverse complement strand
TCCTATGACGCCATCCATGGCGCATAGTCGCCTAGCTCAACCTCCTGTTTCGCTTCGGCTGCCGTTAGCTGCTCCTTCGTCAAGGGCGAGTAACAACCTCCGTAGGTCGCTGCGCCTGCAAGGATAACCAGAACGTATTTACAGGACAGGTTAAACCTGAACATTTTTAGGGCAGTATTTACAGCAAATAATTGGCGGCCATAAGAAGAATATTGAACGCCGGGGGGGCATAATCTTACATTGCCTGCACAATTCCCTGAACAGGCAGGTGGTCATATGTACGCCATCCTTCCCAGCCTGCTTGCCGGCCTGGCTACCGCCGCAGGCAGCCTCATAATCCTCCTCGGAAGGCATCCCGGCCGCCGCACCCTGGCAGTGCTGCTTGGCGGGGCGGCGGGAGTGATGCTGGCGGTGGTCCTGATCGATCTCATCCCTGCCGCACTGCAGACCGGCACCCCCCTCGAAGCCGGAATCGGCATCCTGCTGGGAATCGGCCTGATCTGGCTGCTCGACCGTTTGTTAACCGGAAAAACCTATCTTTCAGGTCCGCCCGATATTTTCGCCTACAGGCGGCTTGGCTACCTCATGGCCATCGGCATTGCCCTGCACGATCTCCCGGAGGGCATCGCCATCGCAGGTGCCTACGCCGCCGGGGGAGGTATGGGCCCCCTGCTTGCCGTCTCTATTGCCCTGCACAACATTCCCGAAGGGGTGGCCACCGCCGCCCCCCTGAAGATGGGCGGCCTCAGGCGCCGTCAGATATTATTCTTGAACATAATTATCAGCATCTTCACACCCCTCGGTACGCTGCTCGGCCTCTTTTTGCTCAGGTTATCACCCCAGCACCTCTCCTTCCTCCTGGCGCTCGCCGCCGGGGCGATGACCTACCTGATCAAGGACGAACTGATCCCCGGGGCCTACAATCAAAGCCCGCTCTGGTGCTGGTTCGGCTTAGGTGCAGGCTACCTCCTCCTCTGGTTTGCACAGGTTCTCAAATAACCTAACCGTCCCGGTGCCACACCCAGGAGAGCAGGGAACGCGTCCTACCCTCTGCAATCCATTCACCGATCCTGGACCTGAAGACCGGGGTGCCCTTTTCCGGGCGCCCCTTGTCGGCCAGGTACAGGCTGTCGCCATCCCAGGCCGGGTCCCGGGAATCCCCCGAGATCCCGCTGGCGGCCCGGGTCAGGTCGACGTAGCAGAGGGGAGGAAACAGGACGCACCACCAGTTTTTCCCCTCCCCATCGCCGATCACAATTTTCAGGGCCTGGTATTTCCCGGCAGGAAAAATTACCGGCCCGTACGCCTTCATAGGAAAGTCGGTAATCCCCCAGCTGACCCTCACAGGGGAGGATAAACCCTCTTCTCTCACGGTTCTTTCGGCAACCTCCCGGATCCGGGGAAGCGATCCCTTGATCACCGCTGCAGCAGCCTCTTCATCCGGTGCCTTCTGCAGATCGGGCCTCAGGAGTTCCAGGACCGCGTCTCGCACCTTGAGTTTTAGCGCCTGATCCGATGCCCGGTCGCTTGCTGCAATAACCCGAAACCTGATGATCTCCTGCCTCTCATCTTCTTCCCACTTTATCCCCTGAGACGGCCTGTTCCTGCCCCGCTCCTCAACGGGGGCCAGGGCGAGCAGGGTAAACAATGAAAATCCCAAAAGGATCACGAGCCCAACTCGAAGCAAAACCCTCTTCATCTGCCTCACCTTCTCTCCCGTCACTCCACTATTATTCGGGCAGCAGACACTGTAGAAACAAGAGTGTCGGTAAACCCCTGCCACTATTCTTCCCAGTTTTTAGGTTGTTTAACCCGGCCTTTGGGTGCAGCAGATGAAGAAATCAGATCATTCTCACTTTTGATTTGGGATTTTCTTGATGGTGTTGAACAAGGGGGTGAAATTAGTTGCGTCACCGCGCCAAGACCACCGCCGGCCTGGCAAAACTGACAGTCAAGTTCAAAGATCTGGAGTTCAGCTTCGACCTTCTCCAAGATAAACCGGATGAAAACGCAATGCTTGAGTACGCCCTGGATCTGGCGGAAATTCTTGCCGACCGTGATGAAAAAAACATGGTGGTCTTGTTCGACGAATTCCAGGACGCTTCACGCGTGGCCGGTGGCGACATTTATAAGAAAATGAGGTCTCATTTTCAAAATCATAAGAACGTGTCTTATCTGTTTCTCGGCTCCAAAGAAGGTATGATGAAGACTCTGTTTGCCAACCAAAAAGAGGCTTTTTACCGCTTTGCCGTTGTCCTTCCTATCCCCCCTATTCCTGAAGATTCGTGGCTGGCGTACATCACCCAAAAATTCGGCGAGCAGCATATTAAAGCAGACGACAAGGTTATCAGGGAGATCTTGCAAAAGACCGGCGGCCATCCCCAGGATACAATGCTGGTCTGCTCGGAGATTTACTATGCACTACTCGAAACAGCAGAAAAAACCATAACTCCAGAATATGTCCAGCTTGGGTACAACCGTGCTTTATTAACCCTTGCTCAGGTTTACAATGAAATTCTGGACGAGATCGGCCAAAGAACTCATGCCCGCGAGGTGTTGAAGCGCATCGCCGCGGGAGATAGGGCCTATATCAAAAGAGATAATCCCAACGAAATTAAAAGAGCGCTGGATTATTTAATCACTAAAGCGGTCATCGAAAAGAGCGGACGCGGGTCGTATAAGTTTGTTGAGCCGATGTTTCGGGAATACATTTTGCGCGAGATTTGAAGAAATTGTTTTTGGTAGCCTGTAAATTTCTGGAGGAAACGGCCAATAAATGGCGAAATATCCAGTGATCACCCAGCCACTGGGGATAGGGATAGCCCGGAGGAAAAGAGACCTTGCCGAGGGAAGCACTTCACGAGAAAGCTTAGGAAAAATTGGACTAACCATATAAAGAAAAGATATTTATATAACTTCTTCAACATAAACACCTCTTGAATAATGTCTGGGGGGCATGATTTATCATGTCCCCCAGATTAAATTTAAATCTTACCGTCGTAGGTTAATTAAGAGCTTGTTATTTTCTTCATTAACAGTAACTTGAGGTTTAGCTGTACAACCAAGATAAATAATCATTTGTGAATCATCAGGTGGATAAGCAATTCTTACAACTTGTAAAAAACTATCGGGGTTTGATGTTACTTTATAGTTATTTGTAGATAATTGTTTTGCAAGCTTTTCCTGAATTCTGGTATCAGTGAAGAGTAATTCCACGATGTATC
>DULK01000011.1 GCA_012840385.1 Syntrophomonadaceae bacterium | reverse complement strand
CGGGCCAGCATGCGCAGGAATTCCAGCTTTACACGGACCCTTTCTTCCGGCCTGAAGCCCATTTTGCTTAACAGCGCCGCTGCTACCGGATTATCACTATGGATGTACTCCCGCCAGTCAAGTTTTTAAGGTATCCGGTCTTTGATTTCCCTGGCAAGGGTGAAGGTTTCCTGGAGCCGGGAGATGAACTGGATCTGTTTCCCGGCCAGCTTATTTAAGGAATCTGTTGATACGATGGCACAGTCGGAGACAAAGACGACTTCTTTGAATCCCTTTTACCGAAGAACCGAAGTTATTTTATCTCGATCTGGCATCCATTTGCTTATCCCCCGATAGACAAAAGAACCGTCCCCTTGTCTCCCCTTCTTCCCGCTCCAGAATCACGGTATAATGGTACACTTGGGGGTCATTCTCCTTCTGGTACCTGCTTAAATTTTACACGGTCCTCGATAGTTTTTCGCTTGATATTGCGCACTATTTTATATAGAATAATCCTCAAATGGAGGTATTTCCTGTGCTTTCATTCGACATCGACAGCCTGGTCAGCGCCACTGCTCTCTCCAGGTCGCTGGGTAAATATCTAGCCAAGTGTAAGGAGAAGCCGCTGCTGATCCTCAGGAACAACGAGGTAGAAGGGGTGCTGCTAAGCGCAGAAGCCTACAGGGAACTGCTGGAGTCCTACGAGCTGGTCCAGGACATCAGACTGGCCCGGGAGATCTTCGAGCAACCCACCGACAACCCCGAGGATAAGGACGTATTCGAGATAATGCGGGAAGTTGAAGAACAGGGTCGTGTACAGCGTTAAACCCAAGAATGCCCACCGCTTCCGCCACGATTACGCGAGGCTAACACCAGCAGAGCAGGAGAAAGTGCGGCGCGCCCTGGAAGGGCTGGCTGAAGAACCGCGACCGCCAGGCTGTATCTGCCTCGAAAAGAACTACTACAGGCTACGTGTCGGGAACATCCGCATCCTCTACCAGATTCTCGACGCCGAAAGAACGGTTCTCATCGGGGCCGTAAGCAGGCGGGATGAAAGAACGTATAAGGATTGGAAGAAGTGCTTCAAGTAGGGGTCTCCAGGTCACCGCAGCGGGAACGCCAGCCCAGAGCGTTGCAACACCCGACCTGTTATCTCCGCTGACCGGGAACCTGCCTGCCCTGGGGAATGTAATTTTTTAAGATATACTTACTGAACGAACCTGCTCAATTCCTCCCATATGATGTTCCGGGCTTCTTCCAGAGAGCCGGCGGCAAACAGCTGGTCCAGCACCCGATCCAGCGCATCCATTTCGGTCAGTTGCGGCACCTTTTCCTGTATGGCGGCAGAATCCGCTCCAAACCTGCGAGCAAGGTACCTGTATATGACCTCCTGCTTGGCTTTAATCTTGCCTTCCGCAAGGCCCTCCGCACGGCCCTCCGCACGGCCTTTTTCATGCCAGCTGGTGGTTATTTGCATAATGGCATCAACCTCCTTTTTGTCCATTTTACCCAATTCCCGGTAAAGTCGTTCTTCTTCCTCGCGGTTCAGCTTCAGGTAGGCCTCGAAAAAAGCGGCCAGCAGCTCCATCCGCGCCGGGTCCACTTTCATCCGGGCCAGCATGCGCAGAAATTCCAGCTTTACACGGACCCTTTCTTCCGGCCTGAAGCCCATTTTGCTTAACAGCGCCGCTGCTACCGGATTATCACTATGGATGTACTCCCGCCAGTCAAGTTTTTTTAACTCCAGCTTGTAAAACCGGAAATTTAGAACATCCAGGAAGGGGAAGACAATCTCGAAGCTGTCCGGTTCATCCCGTACCCGGTCGTAGCCGAACACGGCCACCGGTAATATCTTCCGCCGGTGCTTCTCGTATAAACGGCTGAAGTAAACAAACATCCGCTCGTTAAAATTCTTTTGTACGTACGATTGCGGTTCAATGTGTACCAGTATCAAACCGGGTTGGCCCTTAAGCCTGGTTTCCACCAGTATGTCCACTTCATGTCTGTCACCGGCCGCAACATCGGTGAAGATTTCTTGCTGGAGAAACCTGATCTGCGTCAGGTCAATGAAACGAGCAGCTTCCGGAAAGAACAACTCCATGAACTCGGCGAAAAAATTTTCCAAAAGTTCTTTGAACAAACGATCATGGTCAATTTGATTTTCCGTCATCTGACAGTTCTCCCGTTAAATTGTTGTAACGAGTTCACCCTGTCTTTTTATTTTTCATGACATTTTAAGTATACCAGGGTTTTTGCTGGCAAACAATTCACCAGGGCCCCCCAAGGTCACCTTGGCCGTCTCAATCAGGAAATAACACCAGCCAAACCACTCTAAACTGCCGCCAAAAAGGAAATTGCCCGGCCAGAACAATACATACCTGACAGGTCACAGCTATAATACTACCAGCCGATGAAGGAGAGCATTAACGAGGCTCCTGGTTAGCCAATTCATCAGGTACCAGGTTATTCTATCTGGATCTGGCATCCATTTGCTTATCCCCTGATAGACAAAAGAACCGTCCCCTTGTCTCTTCCCTTGTCTCATTCCCTTGTCTCAAGCAGCAGCTTGGCCCCCGAAGGTGACAGCCTTTGAGGGCGTATCTTGCCGTCTGTTTGAGGAAATGGTACAATGCAGGCAAGAAATCCCAAAGGGGGGAGCAATTTGCTGTCACAGGAGGAGATCATCACCGCCTCAGCAGATTACCTGGAGCGGCAGCCTGACATCGCGGCGGCATACCTGTTCGGGTCGCTGGTCCTGGGAACTTTCCGGCCCGGGAGCGATGTGGATGTCGCCATTCTCTATACACCAGACGCCGGGAATAAGTTTGACCGTTTCGAGAGAAGACTCTACCATGAAATCGCCCTTGAGGAGATTCTCCACCGCCCAGTGCAGGTAATCGACCTGGAACAGGCACCCCATCCCCTTCAGTACCAGATTCGCAAATACGGCAGACTTGTTGTGGAAAAGGATAAAAAACGGCGTGTAGACTTCGAAGTGAGGAGCCGCCGAATGTATTTCGACATGCAACGCTTCTACCGGCTGCACAAGGCGGCCCTCTTTAAAAGGCTGGGTGTAGACCATGGTTGACAAGGTACTCCTGGAGGAGAAATTAAAACTCCTCGCCGAATACGTTGCGGATCTGGAAGAACAAAAACATGTTTCCCCCACTGATTTAAAAGAAAACAAGCTATTGCGGCGCTACTTGGAAAGAACCCTTCATTTGGCAGTTGAAGCCTGCCTGGATATAGGGAGCCACATCATTGCCGACCAAAAACTTCGGGAACCGGAAGACTACAAAGACGTGATGGCTGTGCTTTGCGAAGCGGGGTATTTACCTGCCAATAAGCTGGATGGCTTCAAGAAAATGGCTCAATTCCGCAATGCCGGTCAAAAACAAACCCTATGCGTTCCGCAACCCGGATTACTTCTTTCGCTGTAACCACAGGGAGCTTTCTTGTCATAAAGCAACCTCTACAGGCTTAATCAAGAGATCTTCCCGGGGCAGCGGTTCGTTATGTGCCTTGAGACTTTCAAGATAAGCCAGAATCGCTTCCCGGATGTTCGAAAGCGTTTCCTCCAGCGACTCCCCCTGGGAATGGCACCCGGGTAAAGCAGGACAAAAAGCGTGGAACCCCCCCTCTTCCTCCCGCTCCAGAATCACGGTATAATGGTACACTTGGGGCATGGCGCAAAACCCTCCTGTTTTTCTGTTGCTTTTTTCAGTTCACGATGCATTAAAGCTTCGGCTGACCGGCACTCTTTTTGCCACCATTATAGCACAGGCTATATGGTAGCAACAGGTTGCCGCTGATCACGGGAAACTCTACGGTGACCGAGTTCATTGCCTCGTTTAAATCTAACAAAGGATCTCTGGCAGGCAGAAGATGCCCCGGGGAGACCCCGCCGATAAGACCAAAAACCCGATCCTCAAGATTGCCCAATAAGCGGCTGTTCTTTAAAAAATCTCCCAGCAGCGCCTTCACCACTAACCCTACTATGGAACTCAGCCCTGGGATAGAGACGCCTGCAGGCAGGAAAGCCAGGTCGAGGCCCAGACCCAAGAGATCCACCTGTTCTTGCACCCAGTTGAAAGGTGATTTGCGCCACCTGGCGACCTCTTAGTTGAACTTCTCCAGTTCAGCCTGCAGTTGTTCCGGGTTTCCCCGGTCGCTGGAGCCTCTTCCACCGAGTTTATCTTTCTAATTCCCGGGACACGGAAAACCAGGGCATGCTCAATTAAGAACCTCTCAAGGCTCATATAACATTCCCTGTTCGCCCATAGGTTACTGAATGAACCTGCTCAGCTTCTCCCAGATGATGTTCCGGGCTTCTTCCAGGGAGCCGAGTTTTTACGCCTGATCATACGCTTTTAAGAATTCTTCTCTGGAAATACCTGCTTGAGTACAAATAGTTCTTAAGGTGGAAGCTTTTATTCTTGGATGATTTGGCATTGTCAGCGGAGTTCGGGTACCATCCGAGTTTTTGCGAACCATCGCAATATGCTCTCGTTCTCTAACAAGCTGAAAACCTAAAATTTCAAGTGCCTTAATAACCCTTTGTTTGGGGGCATCTACTGGAAATTTGACCACTATACGGCCACTCCTGCTTCAGTCACAAAAACCTCAAGTACGGGTGAGTCAGTTTCTAACACCTCTTCTCCAAAAGTTTCAATGTGAAACCGAATGGCAGATTTTACGTCAGCGAGCGCCTCTTCGCAGGTATCCCCCTGGCCAACTATAATTCCCTTTAATCCAAGAGGGTACGCTACGTACCCGTCCTGATGCTTCTCCACTATAATTTTAAACTGGCGCATAGCATAAACCTCCGTTATAATCAATTTCGATCTTGAGGGTATCTGGTATTATTCTACCAAATTTAATAGGATTCATATTTACCACTTCCCAAAAACTCCTGCATGGGGTGCCACACTGCAGTTGAAGATCTCCGGAAACCTTGCTTTCATTGCCTCACAACCTTCTTCCCCATGTTCTCCCAAATTAACCAGGCAGTAATACAGTTCCTCCCAAACAGATTAATTCCTGGTGATTATTCTATTAGGAGAAAACACAACCAGCAAGGTAAACCTGCCATCGCCGCTTAATTTTTCAATAGCCTTAGCGGTAGCTTTAATATCACCCACAGGCACCAGAAAGCCGTTTACCCCATCTTGGACTAAATCCCGGCTTCCCCTCACATCCGTAGCAATTACCGGTTTCCCCGCTGCCATGGTTCCCATAATGCATCTGGGTAATCCTTCTCGTAATGACGTTAAACAAAAAATATCAGCAGCTGCAAGCAGTTCAGGAACATCCCTTTTCTTTTACGTATCGCTTTAAATCTTTTCCTAGCTCCCCATCACCTACTATAAAGCAAAAAATATTACTATAACTTTTGCCTCAAAATGTTGGGCACTATAGGCCGCCGCTTTATTTTTATGTGTTTTATTCATAATTCCACTATTTATCTAACAATACGCTACAAACTATTTTCCTCTTTTTACAAAATAAGGGGATGGGAGGTTACAACGTAAGCAGCAATCCTCGCTGGGCAGGTTGTCCATTTGGCGGGAACGGTTAGGGGGACGGTTCTACTCAATCATGCAGGATTTTGTCCCGCTCCCGTTTTTCCATCTGGTGCAGGACACCAACAGGTATGCCGCTTGATTTTCTGACTTCGTGTTTCGCCGCCTGCCCTTGCCTGCAGGCGCAAAACATGAGAACCGTCCCTCTGTTTGTGCCTCTGTTTGTGCGAAAAGCAGGATTTTTTAACAGGTACCTTTTCCCTTTCGACCGGTTACTGCTGGCTGCGTTTTTACCATGTTCCGGTCTCTGCCATGAGAGAATCACCGGCCACAGCGCAGGGTTGCAGGACAAACGGTTCCCTGACGATGGGTATCAAGTAGGAAAAAGCAGTTAGGGATAGTTCGGGTTATCAAAACTTACTGCCTGGGGACGAAAATTTTTTTGTTTATTAGCAAATTCCATAGAGAATGGCAGTTATAGCCTACATTCACCTGAATACATTTATTTTACTGAGTCTTTTCAGTTTGACTGTTCAACCGCGAAAAGTTTTAATCTACTTGCAAGCTCTATTTAATTCTCGATTATTAATTATAAATTCAGCCAAAAGCGGAAATACTTTTAGTAAATAAGTCAACTACTGGTTGATTACGATCATATTATGATCGTAAAGGTTGGTGAGGAGCATCATGTACTTGAATGACTTAAAGGATCTGTTTGGGGAGGAAGCGGGTTTCGTATTTATAAAGGAACCAGAGCATTCGCAGCAGGTATTGCTCGAATTTCAGAAAAAATACGGCATCGAAACAGATGACTTTTTCACTTTCTACCGCACATTCGGGGTCACTCCGGTAAAAATCGATGCAAAAGAGTTGGCCAGTTGGGAACATCACTTCGAAATCTTCAAAATGGCCGGCGGTGATGTCTGGAGTTTAAAAGAGTCTAACAGAGAGTCAAAATCAACCAAGTGGCGGGAAATCCGCCATTTTTTATGCCCTCCCCGGCTGCCTTCTTCAAACTTCCACTTCAAGCTCTTCCGCTTCGCCCTTGGAGGCATCATTATATCTTGAGCGTATTATTGTACAACGCCTCGGCTTGCAGATAATTTCCCGGATCTCCATACCGCGGCTAGGGTGAAACATCCAGGCGCTTTGAGAAGCAACCGCAACAAGGGCAGTATCGGCGCTCATCGCGACCACTTCTTCACCCGGCTCCAGCCAGCCCGCGTCACAGGCCACCAGCACAGCTTCCACACAAAGTTCAAACCCACCGCACAACAACTGCAAGGTATGTTTTATGGCCTTGCGCTTGATGTCAGAAGTTCCGGGTATAATGATCTCCCAAAAAGGCAACGTTCCTTGAACCAATGTAACCCCTGCTTGGGCAAGTTCTTTTCTTACCTCCGGAAGAGAAGTACCAGGGATAATCTCGCGGGGTTCTCCACCAGGCCCCTCTACCATAAAGGTAGATTTATAGGGGAAGGTTACAGCAAAAATCTTCACATCTGAAGGGTTTACCATCCTGGCAAGCATCAACGGACCTTCACCGTCGGAAGTAAAAACAACCACTTTTGAGATCTCGCTATTATTAAGATACTCTACAACCAAATTTACCGTACGCCGCAGATTTTCTTTTCCCTCTTGTTCAAAATAAAATATTCGCCGTTCGACCCCCCCTTCAATCACTCCCAAGCCGCCTCCTTCCTGTTTCAATTAAGCGATTATACATTTCCCGGTTATCTCGATCAAAAGGATATTTGTCATATCTACTGATATATTGCAGTGCAACTAACAAAGCCAGATAAAGATTAAAATTCTTCAGGTCTATTGTCTCCCTGCCTGTTAAATGGTGCGACAATCCAAGTTCTTGCGCTGGCGACTTGCGCTGGCGAAGTACAATAGCCGCTTTCGCCATCTCCCGGTACAGCTTTATGGCCTTCAATAATATATTCCTCTTTTAACCATGAAACGTTACAGCCCATGGATGTTAGTCCAGGTAGAGGCCATCAACCGGCGAGAAACGCGAAACTCAGCCGCCAGATCGCAAAAGATCTGGCAGAGTCCGCTGTACATAATACTATCCAGATTTAACTACCACGCCGGAACTCATTTAAAGGCAAAGAACGGTTCCTTTTGCCTATCCCCCGATAGACAAAAGAACCGTCCCCTTGTCTCCCCTATACTCTATCCAGATTCAACTACCCTGCCGGGAAGTCGCTTAAAGCAAAAAACGGTTCCTTTTGCCTATCCCCCAATAGACAAAAGAACCGTCCCCTTGTCTCCCTTGTCTCCTACGGTCTCAAGCCCGACCAAGTAATAATTCTTCCGCCTCTAATCGCAGGGAATCAATTTTTTCTACCGCAAGGCGCGCTTCTTCCAGGGGAACATGCGGCTTAAGACAATGGATATATTCGGCTCGCTTTTCCACACTTTGCTCTTCTCCTTGCTCCCTGGTTATATAAAAGGCCGTGGCGAGGCGCTCAAGTTCAGCTACTCCTTTCAGCGCAAATGTCTTCACAACAAAATCAATTTGCCTTTTGTATTTCGCCCGTGTTTTGGGGTAGCTTTTCATGACTGTTTCTGCAGCAGTTCCGGGCAAAAGGGAAGGTCCGTAAGGATAAGGCCGAACATGGAGCGCAAGCAGATTATCAGCACGCATCGCCGTCAGTTCATCCCTTAAGTCAAAAGAGAACGGACCGTGCTTATAAAGGATAAAATCAAATCCCATCGGGACTGCCATCATTTCCTGAAGAAAGTAACCGCACTTTTGGATGTGCGTTTCTCCGCACCAACTCCCCCGTTCCTTCATCCTTTCAATTAATTCTAAGATTATTGCCGTTCTTTTTAAACTATCCATACCTTTACTCCTCCTCTCCTGGCCTGATTATTTCTTCCCGATTTTTTCCAGCCATTCCTGGGCTTCTTTTAACAGATCTTCCCTAATGAACACGTAATCAACCGCGACGACAGGAATATTCCTGAGTGTAAGGTTCTTCCCCTCCCCGAAGCCCAGTCGCATTGCCGCTTCAAGCTCCTCCCCCTTCATCACGATAAGCCCCGCCGTCCAGCGGGCGGCAATTTTTGAACCACAGAAGAGTGTTGTGGATGATCGAACCACAAGGAAGAGGTCCACATCAGCTTTTTCGGGATGAAACAAGCTGCAAGGGGTTTAAAAGCATAGTGGTGAGAAGGTTGGGCCGGAATAATCGATTAAGGCGTGGGCTTCGGGGAAGAAGAGCTGTTATTTCCGCTGACCGGGAACCTGCCTGCCCTGGGGAATATAATTTTTTAAGATATACTTACTGAACGAACCTGCTCAATTCCTCCCATATGATGTTCCGGGCTTCTTCCAGGGAGCCGGCGGCAAACAGTTCGTCCAGCACCCGATCCAGCGCATCCATGTCGGTCAGTTGCGGCACCTTTTCCTGTATGGCGGCAGAGTCCGCTCCAAACCTGCGAGCCAGGTACCTGCATATGACCTCCTGCTTGGCTTTAATCTTGCCTTCCGCAAGGCCCTCCGCACGGCCCTCCGCAAGACCTTCCGCCCGGCCCTCCGCCCGGCCCTCCACAAGGCCTTCCGCACGACCTTCCGCACGGCCTTTTTCATGCCAGCTGGTGGTTATTTGCATAATGGCATCAACCTCCTTTTTGTCCATTTTACCCAATTCCCGGTAAAGTTGTTCTTCTTCCTCGCGGTTCAGCTTCAGGTAGGCCTCGAAAAAAGCGGCCAGCAGCTCCATCCGCGCCGGGTCCAGCTTCATCCGGGCCAGCATGCGCAGGAATTCCAGCTTTACACGGACCCTTTCTTCCGGCCTGAAGCCCATTTTGCTTAACAGCGCCGCTGCTACCGGATTATCACTATGGATGTACTCCCGCCAGTCAAGTTT